>NZKZ01000014.1 GCA_002694065.1 Acidiferrobacter sp. | reverse complement strand
AAATGAACACTTCCGGGAGAAACCCCGACGCCTCGGTGGCAAACCACTTCGCACTAAGTGCTTCGTTATCTCGCGCACCGGGAGTAAAGATGACATCATGAAACCACAGGGTCATCTCCACGCCGTCATCAGCTCCCAGAGCCGTAATCGCTTCATCGTACGCAGCAAGACAAACTGCCACGTGTCCGCAATCGTGGTAGTAACGAGACGCGTCGCCGTAATGCCCCTTTAGGGCCTCGAACACCTGACTGGCTTCACCGCCCCCACCCGCGCGGCGCCACAATGCATCAAACCTGTCTTGATTCACTGTTTTCAGGAAGCCTGCGGCGAAGAGGCGTTAGCCTGCTCGCGCTTGAGCGCCTCAAGCGCCTGGGTAGTGCGGGTCAGGCGATCGACTATCTGGCGAAGCACGCTTAAAGAAACCTCCGGATTGTCACGCATCAGATCCATGAAGTCGTCCGCAAGAATACGCAGGCAACGCACTTCTCCCTGAGCCCGTAACGTTGCCGAACGGGGCTGATTGGCAATAACGCCCATCTCACCCACCACATCACTGGTCGACAGCACCGCCACGGGATCCCCGCTTGCATCCTCGTTGATAAAGATTCCCACCTCGCCGGACATGATCACGTAAACGCTGTCCGAGCCCGAGTGGATAGTAAAGATGATATCGCCGTCATCGAAACTTGACTCTTCACTCGCAAACGCCAGTCGCTTGAGTCTGCCGGCATCCAATTGCGCGAATAACGCAATCTTTCGAAGTTGCTCGGCATCGGTAATGATATTCATGGGCGTTAGAGGCCGGTTTTGGGCGCAGAGGCCAATTTAACCGCAATGACGCGAAGACCGCAAAATCCGTGTTTGCTTTTATCGGCTGTTGCCCATGACACGCGCCTCCATCTCTTCAAGTTCTTCGGGCGTATTGACGTTAAGAAACATATCCGGGTGATCGGAAAAATCCACGCTCTGGTGCGAAACCTCCTCGAGCCACAGGTCTATTTTTCGCTCCCCTCTGGCCAAAAAATCACCAAGACTCTGCTGTAATCGACGACTCACCAGCAAAAACACGGGCTGCAAACGCCTTCCATCGTGCGCCACGACCGCATCCCATTGGCCGGAATTAGCGGCTTCCTGCATCCTTTCGGCATAGTCGTCTGCGAGCAAAGGAGAATCGCAGGGCGCACTCAAGAGCCAATCGCTGGATGCTTCCTGCAATCCTGCAAAGAGGCCCGCCAAAGGCCCCGCATAACCACCGACGCTGTCTCTGATGACCCGAACACCCAGCTTTTCATAGTCGGCGTGGTTACGGTTGGCGCTGATCAGGACCTCACCGACCTGATTCTGAAGTCGCGTCAGGCCCCAGGCAGCCAGCGGCCGACCACCGAGCGTCAGCAGTCCCTTGTCTGCGCCTCCCATTCGCCGGGCCTGACCTCCGGCAAGCAGCAACCCAGTGACGATAGACATGCTCTTTTTCAAATGGCTTTCTGCCTGGCGCTCAAGCGCCTTCAATGGAACAATCCCATTATAATCAGGCCTGTAAAGACGCCCTGACATCAGGGCTCCCACAGGAATCCGGTTCAATTTCTTATTATGCGTTTTCGTCGTCAGGCCTTATCTCTTTTTACCGTCGGCGCGCTTGTCGCGCTGCATGGCTGCAGTTCCACAGATGAAATTGAACCTATTGCACCCGACTGGGACCGAACGACCCAGTTAGAAATCCCTCCTGATCTCACCGCGCCCAAAGAGAACACGAACACAGAACAGTTCTCGGCTGCCGCGCGTAACGCCACACAGGCCGAGCTGGATCAATACAGCCAGTTTCAGGAGTTTCAGAAGATGGCTGACTTTCAGGATTTTCTGAAGTGGCGAGACCGGCACTCTGCTGATCTGGATCTCAGCCTTGCGGCATTTCGCCAGGCGCGGGATGAGGCGATTGGACAATCACTTAAGGAAAAAGGCGTGCTGACCCTGACCACCCGCGAAGGCCAGATGATTGTGCTGATTGACGACACCCTTGAAAATTGCTGGCAGCGCCTCGACACCGCGCTCGCCAATATGGGGGTTCATGTACTGGCCCGGCGTCAGGATGAAGGCACCTTCCGTGTCCACTATGGCACTGAAGCGCCCGAGGAATCGGGCACCTGGACCGACTGGATCCCGTGGCTGAGTGACCCCATTATCTACCTCGTCAGCCTGGAGCTCACCCGCAACGGACCGGCGGTTTCGATCCGCGATGAAGCCGCGCAAAGCGTCAATACTGAACTCGCCAATTCGTTCGCCGAATTGATCGGCATTCAATTGCTGACCTTTGCCAGTGATACCCCCGTCGCTAACGCACCAGCGGCAGAATCGTCGGTCACGCTTGAGGAGACCTCGAGCGGGTACCTGACCCTGGTACTCTCCAGCGCGGCCGGTGCCTCCTGGAATCGCCTTGATCTTGAGCTTCAGGATATGGGCTTTTCAATTGAACAGCGGGATCGGGCCCAACTGCGCTTTGTGGTGCGCTATGACGATCCCAGCAAAATTGCTGACAAGTCTTGGTTTCAGGCGCTCGCCTTCTGGAAAGATGACGTCAGCGCTCCGGCTGAGGACATTTTTGTGGTGCTGACGCCAGCCGGTTCTCAAACCCACGTCAATGTGCTTGACGCAAACGATCAGCAGACAGAGCTTGGGAATCAGGTGCTGAGGCTGTTGGAAGCCAGCATAAAAGCGAAAGAAGAAGACTGATCCCGCAAGCCGGCATTCTTTGCAGAGCGGGCTGCATCAAAGGGTCAGGAGAAGGTCAGGACGCGGTTTCTGCTCCCGCCTGTTGCGCTTTCCACTCCTGGTAAGCCTTGAATTCCTGCCAGCGCTTCCACTCAAGGTACTCGGCATATTCCGGATCATCAATCGAAAGTTGAGACGGATCATCGCCGTCTTTTTTGTCCCCACCGAAAATATCGATGCTAAATCCGTAACCGATCTGCCGACGTGGCGAGCGGGCATACGGTGAATCATCGGTAGCGAGTGTATTCGGATCGTTCTCGACTCCCTGCCCTTCAACCTCGGAATCGGCTGTCCGATTGAGATTCGTGATGGAACTGCAGCCAACAAACAGTCCGACAACCGTGGCTATTGCGAGGATTTTGTAAATCTTGTCCATACCAAGCCTGCTTCTGCCAGCCACTACACTTAAGATCTCTGTCATCCCAACACTAAAAAACAATAACAAGGCCTTGTCTAAGAGGTTTTTAATAAGCTAGTGGGTCTGTATCTCCCACATACTGCTGAACCAGAAGTTTATCAGAATGCAGTTTTCTCAGTAGGTGCAAACTTACAGGAACATATATCCGACTCCCCGAACGGCAACAAACTCAACATCAGCTGACATGGCTTCCAGTTTATTCCTTAACCTCCGAACATATGTGTTTACTGTGCGCTCATCAAGATAGCGATCTCGACCCCATACCATATCAAGAATATGTTGCCGACCATATACAAAATCAGGATGCGTCATGAAGAACTGCAGGAGTCGGAATTCTGTCAGCACCAGTCTTAAAGGTTTTTTGTTTACAAACGCCAGATGACGCCTTGGATCGAGGGAAATGTTTTTGTAACTAATAATCTCCACTCCACGATGCGGACGAACCCGCCGTAGAATTGCTTTGACACGCGAAACCAATTCTTCCTCTCCATATGGTCGGGAAAGTACATCCTCGACCCCCGCGTCGAGAGCTCTCGCCTTTTCCCTTGAGGTAATTGCAGCTGATACAACCAGGAGTGGGACCCTAACGTCGCTACCAACCAATCCTCTATCGGCCCCCTCACGATCTAGCGCCGGGAATACCCGAGCCCACTGACCAGAACCCTCGACAACAAGTGCCGGACGATCAGAACCTTGGAGCTGAGACGAAAGTTCGTGTTCGCTAAAAAAACCAGGCATTCTTCGGACGTCGAAGTAATCACGCTGAAGCACATCACCGGCCGCGGCGCCAGTACTCTCATCCGAACCGATGACAAGGATTCTTGGTGCAGTCATTCAGGGGCTCTCGTCGGAGACTTTACTAATCTAGTTACCTAGTATGAGAACGCTTTGTGTCAAAAACATTGCATTCCTACCGTTTAAAAATAGGCAGGGACTCCAGTGTCGAAGGGAGAGAAGGAGCCCCTGCCTAGTACCGCAAACAGCGATTGGCATCCGGAGGAGATGCGAAACGGACTTTAAAGATCCACGTATCCTGAGACTATATCTCTTAAGTGGTAATGAGAATCATTCGCATCTATATGTTTGAGAATCAGGGCGTTAGGGTGTTTTGGAAAATCTTTCTAACCTCAGTCAACCGTCTGGGGCCGTAGACCCTTATTTCTTACGAACTTATCTTCCTAAACAGGCGAATGGCGCCAGACCAGCAAGCTATTCCAGGCTGGCTGGGCTTAATTTTTAGCGCCGTCAAATTTCAAACTTGACTCTGGAGCTTTCCATTTGCAAGTTCATTACTGTTGTTTTTTTACATAAAAAAACGATTTTTTCTTTTTTGTCTCCGTTTTGCCTCCTGATTCAAGGGTGCTTCCCAGATAGTTGCATCCGTTGTTCTTGTACAAAAGCAACGAAACTGGTTTTAACCTGATTAGGAGAAACAAAATATGCAAATGCAGAAAAAACTGATCGCAGTTGCAGTTGCCGGTTTGCTGGCAACCCCGGTTGCGGCAGATGTAGCGGTTTCTGGATCGGTTCGTGTCCGTATGGACTATGACGGCAGTCAGTGGCAGGTAAAGAACTCTGGTTCGCGCCTTCGTTTTAAGGCCAGCTCTGACCTTGGAAATGGTCAAAGTGCTTATATGAATTACGAGTTTGGTGTCGATGCTGGGGCGGGATCTATCCAGACGGGCACCACCAAGCGTCTGACCTACGTTGGTATCAAAGGCGATTGGGGTTCACTGAGCCTCGGCTCACAGTGGAGCACCCTGTTCAATACGGTTGGGACCTATATCGATCAGTCGAACGTCTACGGTGGCCTTGGCTACTGGGGTGAAGGCGGCGGCCAGTACCGTATGCCCTACTCCATCGCGCTCACCACCAATATTGGTGGTTTTTCAATCGCTGCCGATGCGCAGATGCCTTCTGGCGGAGATGACCTAGACCGTGCCACGATCGGTACCAACATTAATGTTGGCGCCGTTTCTATCGGCGCTGCCTGGCAGGATAACGGTTCTAACGACTTCACCGGTATCGGTGCATCGATGAATCTGGCGGGTGTGGGACTAAGTGGCGGATTCACAAATGTGCAGAACAAAGGTGACGGTTTCGGCATCCTAGGAAAACTTGCGGGAATCACCGTGGCATATGAAACAACTGACTCCGTGGCCGATCCGACGATTTGGGGTAACTACAAAATCGGTCTTGGCGGCGGCGCCAGCGTCCGGATTGAGCTTGCTAACGACGGAACCGACACAAAGGGTGTTGGGATCCTTCGACTCGACTTCTAAGATCTGCTGTCCAACCAGGCCTCATGGCTTGGTGTAAAAAGGGCGCCTTTCGGCGCCCTTTTTACTGTTAAATACCTGTTTTTAAGAAACTTTTTACTTGGCTATTGAATTCTGATTAGTGTGTTTTTTTTACAACAGTTGTTGTTATTCAGCGCATAAATGATTGCAAAATAGAGTCAGTAAAAAGACAATAGTGTTGCTTTTGTACAAGAGCAACACTTAAACCTAATCAGGAGAAATCCAACAATGCAAAAGAAACTGATTGCAGCAGCAGTCGCCGGTGCGTTAGCTACGCCCGTCGCGATCGCAGACGTTGCGGTATCAGGCTCCATTCGTACCGGCGTTGAGTACACCGGTTCCGAGTGGGTCGTTGCTGACAACTTCTCGCGTCTTCGTTTCAAAGCGTCTTCCGACCTTGGTAACGGCCAGAGCGCCTACATGGGTTACGAGTTCCGTGTGAACTCTGCTCAGGGTTCTCTCGTCACGGGTAACACCCAGCGTCTGTCCTATGTGGGCATCAAAGGCGATTGGGGTTCACTGAGCCTCGGCTCACAGTGGAGCACCCTGTTCAACACAGTCGGTACCTTTGTCGATAAATCCAACCGTTACGGTGGCCTTGGCTACTGGGGTGAAGGCGGCGGCCAGTATCGTATGAAAGATTCTGTCGCTCTTTCCACCAACATCGGCGGCTTCTCTGTCTCTGCTGACGCACAGATGAACGCTGGTGGTGATGACCTGGATCGTGCCACGATCGGTACCAACATCAGCGTTGGTGGTGTGTCCATCGGTGCTGCTTGGCAGGATCACGGCAACGCCGACTTCACCGGTATCGGTGCTTCCATCAGCCTGGCTGGTGTCGGTCTCTCCGCCGGTTACTCTGACGTCAACGGCGCAGGCAGCGGCTTCGGCATCAACGCCAAGGTTGCTGGCATCACGATCGCTTATGAAGAAACCGATTCCGTTGCAGACGCCAACATCTGGGGTCACTACGCTATCGGTCTTGGCGGCGGCGCCAAAGCGATCATCGAGCTCATGAACGACGGCACCGATACCAAAGGTATTGGCATGCTGCGCATGGACTTCTAAGATCTGCTGTCCAACTGGACCTTTGGTCTGGTGTAAAAAGGGCGCCGAAAGGCGCCCTTTTTATTTGGCTCCCAGGATAGAGCCATTATCAACAAGCGCCTGCTAGCCCTGCCTATTCTCCTGCGAGGGCTGCGCGAAGCGGCGCAAGATGTCGCTCGTAATTTCTCCACCGCTCAGTAGAGCCCGTATTAAGAGGGTTGCGCACCTGGTAGAGGCTTAAGGTGTCTACTCTGCCAACGGTTTCCTGATGAGAAAGACACGCATCGTTCCACTCGAGGCCGAGGGTTTCCAGCAACGGCCTTAGAACTTTTTGTGGCTCACTCACCAGCTCCTCGTAAGACACCGTCACAAGCTGAGCGCCAAGAAGCGCCTGCCAGTGGGTCATGAGACGTTGATAGCTTCTGAAGTAATGACCGAGATCGGCCAGATCATAGGCAAAATCGATCCCCGCAGGAAAGACCTGGAAGAAGTTTGAAAGACAGGTGTCCAGAGGATCCCTTACGCAATGCACAAAGACCGCTTTGGGAAACAGCAAGGCCGCAAGCCCGAGATGCAGAAAATTCTGGGGCATCTTGTCGATGACTTTGCGTGCGGCACCGGTTCTTGCGGTGAGCACATCAAGATAGACTTGTGCCTGGTCAGCAAAAAGATCGGGGGCGATCTTGGCTATACATTCAGGCCAGGGTTTTTCACCGGCCTCGGTCAGCCGCCGGGCAGACTGGGCAAGGGTGCGAAGCTCCCCCGCTGTCTCTACATCAGGGTGTGCACACAGCACCTGCTCAAGAAGCGTCGTGCCTGAGCGCGGCATCCCGACGATCATCAACGGCGTGGTGGACGGATTGCCCTGCCCTTTGAGTTGGCTCATCAATTCCGGCGTAAAGGCGTCAATGAGTCGATCTATATGCGCTTCGAGCGCGTTTGAATCAAAGGCAAGCTGGTCCCGGCAAATTGCATTTGCTTTCTGATAGTGGGTAAACGCGTCGTCAAATGCCCGACAGTCATCAAGCGCCTTGCCGAGCGCAAAATGAAGATAAGCCGCCTGGGACGGTTGAAGTTGTCTCCGCTTTAGGGCGGCACGCATCCTTTGGATCTCCGCATCCTGGGGATCCTCATAACGCTTGGCTCGTGCCACATTGAGCCAGGGTTGGCCAAAAAGCGGTTCGCGCTCCGTCAGATTTCTCAAAAGCGCCTGCGCTTCGGCCTCTTGTCCGAGAGACGCCAACACTTGCGCAAGATCGTTTTGAATATCCAGGTCATTCGGAAAGGTCTGAGCGAGCTCGCTATAGAGATTCTGTGCGGTTTCAAGATCCCGCAACTCGTAGGCCAGTTGGGCACGCTGGATCTTGATCTCGACCGAATTGGGATGATGCTCCTGCGCTTCGTTACAGGCATCACTCGCCTCCTCGATGCGATCCCACGCCCTTAAGGCGCGCCCGAGAGATTGCCACAGGGGGATAGCGCCGGGATGCGCCGCACAGGCCTCGCGGAGGGTTGTCTCAGCGTTCTGCGCCTGTCCTCTTGCATCCTGCACTCTCGCCAGCGATATGATGAGATCAGGTTCTCCCGGCGCAAGCGAAAGCGCCTGTGAAAAGGCGGCTTCTGCACCCGCCAGATCGCCCGTCATCGCTTTGGATTCAGCAATCCCTGCGGCCACATGCGGATGATCCGGGGTGACATTCTCAGCCTGACTGAATGCCTTGAGCGCCTGCTCACCTTTTCCGGTCATGAGAAACAGCCTGCCCAAGCGGATCCATCCCGCAATCGCGTTTGGCGCCACGTCAACACCCTGTCGGCACTGCCGGATGGCCTGGTCGGCTTTCCCCTGACCCAAGAACGCATCCGCCATAGCGAAATGGACATCCGGATCCTGGGGCGCCGCTTTTTCCACCTTTTTGAGGCTTGCGATAGCACGAGCAAAATCCCTCTGCTCAAGCGCCTTGATGCCCTTTTCCCAGGTTTTTTTAAGATGTGCGTTATCCATCAACTTCCCATTGTTCGACGGGCGAACCCGAACGCCCGTTCATGCAAAAAAGCAGTCCGCTCACAAAAGGTCAAAGAGAATACTTCGCGTGACGGTCCTTTAGGAAAGTGTACATGGAACGCGTATCGGCCGGCAGATCCGGATCCAAATCAAAAATCCGGAACTGCTCGGCATGTTCTGTAAACGCAACGGCGGGATGATTTTCATCCATCCATGGAGAGCAGAACAATGAATTGCCATAGTCGCTTCCTGCGCGATTAATGCTGAGGAGGTAGGTCTGATTTTCCATTGCCCGCGTCGTGACAAAGCTATGCCAGGTGGCGAAGGACTCGTCCCTGAAATAGGCCCCACAGTGCAGCAGTAAATCTNCNTGNTGCTCAAGCNCCAACGCCCGGGTCATTTCGGGGATGCGGATGTCGTAGCAGATCAAGGGAGCGATCTTCCAGCCTTTGAGGCCAACGACGGCCATCTTNTCTCCGCGCNCAAAGAATTCCTTCTCGCAGGANGCGCCATACTGACAAAGATGCATCTTGTCATAACAGGCGACGACTTCGCCGGTCTCGCTCAGTATGACCTGACTGATCCTGAACCCGGTATCGGTGCAACGCGCCATGCCGAATACCACCATCGCGCTTTCGGCTCTTGCCAGTTCGGCGAAACGTGTAACCGAGACCCCCTCCAGCGATTCCGCAAGGTCATCCAGCGCTTCGAAGGCTTCGCGCGAATAGGTCAGCGTACAAAGCTCCGGCAGCACGATCAGGTCAACTGGCGTGCTGTCGGCAAGATAATTGCTGATTCGCTCACAGGCTGAGGCAACATGCCGATCGCGATCGCTGGCGCAGACGACGTTTGGTATTGCGACCTGGCAACCCAGCAGTCTCAGGGGATCCCGTTTTTGCATCGCTACGATCCCGACCAGCCGAACCCGCCCTCAGCAGAGGACCCGCCCTGATCAGGCCACCCAGAAGGCTTTTTCCAGATCGTCAAAATCCGAAGCGGGGCCTTCGAACTTGTTACGGCCAAGTTCCAAGACATAAACATAGTCAGAGATATGCAGGGCGTGGCGGATCTCCTGATCCACCAGCAAGATGGTGAGGCCCTCCTGTTCGGTCAGCATCGTCAGCATCTCGTACACCTCTTCCGACAGCATTTTTGAAAGACCGGCAGTGGGTTCATCCACCAGCAGCATGCGCGGCTCTGCCATCAGCGTGCGGCTGATCTCCACCATGCGCTGCTGGCCGCCCGAGAGTTCTCCTGTGATCTGCTTGCGCTTCTCTTTAAGGACAGGAAATCTCTCGTAGTTGGCTTCGATTTTTTCAGCAATCTGTTTTTTGTCGCGTTTGAAGGTCCAGCCGCCGAGCTCGAGGTTCTCCTCGACCGACATATCCTTGAAGATCCCCGGCTGCTGCGGGATATAGGCAAGGCCCTTCAGGATGCGATGATGGGTGGGCACATCAATGATGTCCTCCCCCTCCAGCAACACCTGACCCTCGTTGGGGCGCAAAAAGCCGAACACCGCCTTAAGCGCCGTGGACTTACCTACTCCGTTGGCGCCGAGAATCGCTGTGATCTGGTTTTTGCGCGCCTTGATATTAAGGTCCTGCAGGATGTTGAGATCCTTGTAGTAACCCACATACAGGTCACGCAATTCGAGCACGATATCGTCGTCGTTCTCAGCCATCGGCAGGCCTCGTTTCGTCATCCCGCTGTCCTGTCCCCGAGCGGTCTTCAGTTGTGCCCAGGTAGGCCTCGATCACGACGGGATCATTCTTGACGTTCTCGGGCGTGTCATCGGCGATCAGGTCGCCATAATTCAGTACCAGCAGTCTCTTGCACAAGGCGAAGATCGAATCCATCTGGTGACTGATGATAATCATGGCCTTGCCGCGCTCATTTACCCGACGGATGTACTCGTAAATCACTTCCATGAGTTTCGGATGCACGCCGGCAAAAGGCTCATCCAGGATGATCACGTCGGGATCCAGCATCAGCAACCGGCCCAGTTCCAGCAGTTTTTGCTGACCGCCGGAAAGCGCCCGGGCATACTCATTGCGCAGGTGCGCCATGGTGAGGAAATCCAGCACCTCAAGCGCTTCTTCCTGTACTTCGGCGCTCTTGTGACTGCGTCCCTGCGCCATCGCGGGCACATAAAGATTCTCCAGTACGGTCATGCGCCGAAAAGAGCGGGTCACCTGAAAGGTTCTGCCCAGTCCGGCCTTGGCCACCTCAAACGACGGCAACTGGTCAATGCGGGTGCCGTTGAGATACACCGTGCCGCTGTTTGGCTTCACGGCGCCATCCAGCACATTGGTCAGCGTTGTCTTGCCGGCACCGTTTGGCCCAATCAGCCCGATCATCTCTGCGCCGCTGATATCAAAGGACACATCCTTCAGCACATGGTTGCCGCCAAAGCGCTTGTTAAGTCGGGAGACGCTGAGCTCAATCATGACTGCGTCTCACGGCTTTTAGTATCTGCCGCCTCGTCAGAACGCCGCGCCACCGTCTCCGCTGCCACATGACCCCGGGTGAAGAAGTCGATTATCGGCACCAGCAGCCCGTTCCTGGCAAACCGAAGTGTCAGCATCAGCACCACACCAAAGAACACCAGCCGCCACAGAGTCATATCCACCGTCACACCGCCGATGGAGAAGCTCGTGCGCAGCATTTCCAGAATAAACTCGATCAGGATAGCGCCAATCGCAGCCGCAATAAAACTTTCCACACCTGCAATTACCGCCATCGCCACCACCAGGCTCATCTGCAGAATCATCAGGTTATTCGGGGTAATGATCGTCACGTAGTGTGCATAGACGGTTCCGGCCAGCGCCGCCATCGATGAGGTCACGACAAATACCAGCACCTTGTATCGCGTGGTATTGACGCCCAGTGCGGCTGCCGCATCCTGATCTTCGCGCAGGGCGCGGACAAAAAGCCCGAAACGGGACTGAGAAAGCCAATACAGCACCGCAAGACAGCCCAGCAACAAAAAGAGCAT
>NZKZ01000013.1 GCA_002694065.1 Acidiferrobacter sp. | reverse complement strand
TTCCGGCACTGAAAGATGTCCAGCTGCCTCTGGAAGGTACACTCGACCTGGCGATTGATCTTTCCGGTAAGGGCACGTCGCCTAAGGAGATTGCGTCAACCTCGTCGGGATCTTTTCTCGCCCGGGGTGACCATACCTACATTCCAGCA
Source organism: Acidiferrobacter sp. (assembly GCA_002694065.1). Classification (GTDB taxonomy): domain Bacteria; phylum Pseudomonadota; class Gammaproteobacteria; order Arenicellales; family UBA868; genus UBA868. The sequence continues at coordinate 15,916 of NZKZ01000013.1, read as the reverse complement.
AGCGGATTTGATCTTCTGACCAATTCAATCCTGGTGCAGATCTTCAGCGCGATCAACCCGAAGAAGAAGTCAGAATTTCATCGCCTTGACTGTGGGGTGATTGGTTTTCGCATTGTCGATGGGATAGCAATCTCAAGTGATAGCATTGCGCTCCAAACACAGGATGTCACTTACCTGATCCGGGGCGGCTTTAGTCTGAAAGACGAATCACTGGTGTTTCTGATCAATCCCAAAGCGCGCAAAGGTTTCGGCGTCTCTGCGGCAAATCTCACCAACTTCTACCGGATTGGAGGCAATCTCCTGGAACCAAAAATCCAGGCAGATCCGGGAGGAGTGCTTAAGACCGGGGTGACATGGGGATTTGCAGCCGCTACTGCGGGACTGTCCATTTTGGCCCAGGGGCTTTTTGATAAGTTTACGGGCAGCCAGGATGTCTGCGCGCTGGCAGCAAGCAGTCAGGAGCGACTCCTGACAGCGAAGCCTGGATCTGTCCCTAAAGCCTGGGAGCGCCTGCAGATGACACCTAATGCAGATGTCACCAAGGGGGAAACACAATGAAGCACGACGGTATCTTCTGGCACGTCGAATGACGGGTAGAGCGCGAGAAAAGCAACTCGAGAGAAAACGATGCTGAGAGAGTTTTCACAACTATTGGGACCACTGAGGCTGGCACTGGCACTGGTGCTGGGAATCCTCGCTGCGATGGCTCCCTTCGCGCTGGCTCCTACCAGTTACGAGGGTTGGGCTTTTGTCACGACGGTGATTGTCCCGGCCCTCGTGCCGATCTTTTTTTTCGTCACACTCCTCGATGTGCTGATGAGCGCCGTGTTTATGTCGTCCAGCAGCGGGGAGCGCCGGGCAAAGCATCGCAAGGTGCTGATAACCCAATCTGTGCTGGTAGGTTTGCTGACGATTGCCTGGTTGCCACTCTTCTGGCAGGTGTTGAATCCAGGATAAGAGCGAGGTGCGTATTAGTCTGTTGCGCAGCGGCTTTCAATATGTCTTGCGGTCATGAGGTCCAGATGTCCTCCGCCGCCGTTCTTGAACAGGGTAATGTCCTCGGGACTTTGTCGGCCAGTCGCACTGGCGCACAGGTCATAGAGGTCACCAAGCACATTCTTTTCAGAGATCACTCCAGCCTCCATGGGAATAACGAGTTCACCGATTTCCCCTATAGTGGTTTTGCGTGAGTCAACGAAGACTTGTGCACGTCTCATGGCTTCGTCATCTGCCTCCCGCATGTCTTTGCGAAATGCACCGACAAGATCCAGATGTGTACCCGGCTTGAGCCATTGTCCCTGGATCAGGGGTTCAGAGGTCATGGTCGCACAGCAAACCAGGTCGGCCCAGGAAACCGCCTCTGAAAGATCGTCCGCGGCCTCAGCATGGCGCACATTATTTATCTGGTCCAATAACGTGTCGCGCCGTCCCACCGAGCGGTTCCAGACGCGAATTTCTTCAATCTGCGGGTGAACGGTACAGTGGGCCTCAATGAGATAAGGCGCCATGGCGCCGGCTCCCACCATGAGTAAGCGCCTGCAATCGGGGCGTGCGAGCAGTTGAGATCCGAGCGCGGAGTCTGCGGCGGTTTTGAGGTAGGTAAGTGCGTTGCCGTCAATCGAACGCACCGGGACCCCGTTGACGCCGTCAAAAAGAATATAAGCGGCATGAATTGCCGGAAGATCGTGCGACACATTGGCTGGAAAGACGCTGGCGATCTTGACGCCGAGCGCTGCGCCACCCTGCCAGGCCGCCCGGATCAGGCAGTAGTCTTTATCCATCTGTCCCGGCTGCTCCAACAGCATGTCCTGCAGATCAGCAGGGGATTCCCGATGCATCCGGGCAAGATCATCAACAAGCGGTCCGAAGCTGACATGTTCGAAAATCTGTTGTGCGTCAAGGTGGAAGGAATTCGAATTCATGGATAAATGCTTTTGCCTGCGGAAGGGCTTTAGTTTAGCCTCTTGTTTTGAGTTCAGCGTACGCAAACCTCTGAATCAGGAGCAGCAACCAAGATGAGCGCTCAAGAGCGGTCTGTGCATAAGCTTGCCAGTGAGTGCGGCCTGGCGCTGCTGTATCACGGGACATTTGCATCGCCGCCTGCAGTGCTTGGGCAGGCGCTCCATAATGTGGCGCCACAGACGCTTTTTCGCCACTTGGAAGCGTTGTCGCGCTCATACCGGTTTGTCTCGGTCGACGAATACTGCCAAGCACGCAACCGCAAGGGTCTTGCCACGGTCACCGTTGACGATGGCTACCAGTGTGTGCCTGATGAAGCGTTCCGCGTCTTTGAGGCGCTGCAGATTCCCCTGGCAATTTTTATCAACGGCGCGTTTATGAAAGGCAAGCTTTTCTGGCGTGACCAGGTCCGGGTCATTATGGAGCGTGGGCGTACTCAAGCGTTCGAAGCACGTTTTGGTGAGGCGTTTCAACGGGATCCGGGACAGTCCTTTTACCGCTATACCAAAGATCCAAGAAACAGCAGCATCCGGGTATGTGAAATGCTGGATGCTTTTCTCGAGGATGAGGCGCCCATCGAAGGGTGTACCGGGTTCTACACTCAGCAAACCCAGAAACTCTTAGCACACCCCTTGGTCAGTTATGGCAGTCATTCCCTGCATCACTATGTGTTGTCATCTCTTAGTGAGGATGAGCAATGGCGTGAAATAGATGAGAACCGTCGCTTTTTGAAAACGCTGGCCGACGTTCAGAAAACCTCGGTTTTTTCCATTCCGTTTGGCGGAGACCGGGATTACAATGACGCGACCGTCAGGCTCGCTGCTGAAGCGGGGCACAGTGCGATGCTGCTGAGCCGCGGGGTAGTACAGGGCGGCAGTGTTCAGTTGGATGGTCGACTGCCGATGATTGATCGGGTGATGCCAAGAGACGTCAAAGTGGCCGATCTGATTTTGGATCTGCAAACACGATTCAATCCATCCGGGCACTAGGCCCGGGGAACGCGATCTGGGAGGAGTCGGGTGGCAAAGAAAACCAGTCGAATGGGTGGCCGGGCTGCCCGTCAGGCATTACGGGCAGCACCGATACCTGAAGAAGAAAAGCCGGTTCGTCCGGGTCTGCAAAGCGGGCGTTATCAGCCGTTGACCCAGGAGGAAGTGGAGCGGATTCATGAGGCAGCGCTTCAGACGCTTGAGACCATCGGCTTTGCTAATGCGTTGCCGTCTATCATTGAGCGGGTAACGGCGGCCGGCGGTACCTATACTGAGGATGAACGACTGCTGATCCCGAGGTCCCTGGTGGATGAGGCGCTGTCCAAGTGTGCCAAGAACATCACGCTGTATGGCCAGGATCCCCGCTATGACCTGGATCTGAGTGGAAGTCGCACGTACTTTGGGACGGCAGGGGCTGCGGTGCACATCGTTGATACCGTCAAGAGAGAGTACCGCGAGTCGACGGCACAGGATCTCTACGATGCAGCACGCATCGTCGACCAGATGGAGCATATCCACTTCTTCCAGCGTTCCATGGTGCTGCGGGATATTGAAGATCCCGCCGAGATGGATTTCAACACCTGCTACACCGCTATCGCAGGTACTGCCAAACATGTTGGGACGAGTTTCGTTGAGCCGGCCCATGCCCACCAGGCGATCGATATGCTGGAGATGATTGCCGGAGGAGAAGCCGCTTGGCGCGAGCGGCCTTTCGTCAGTTGCTCATGCTGTTTTGTGGTTCCGCCCATGCGTTTTGCCGAGGACGCCTGCCGCGTGCTCGAAGCCTGTGTAGAGCGGGGCATGCCGGTACTGCTGCTGGCGGCAGGACAGGCTGGAGCCACCAGTCCGGCGTCATTGGCGGGCGCTGTCGTCCAGGAGGTAGCGGAAGTGCTGGGCGGTCTGGTGTACGTCAACCTCATCAAGCCGGGTCACCCGGCAATCTTCGGGACCTGGCCGTTTGTCTCAGACCTTCGCACCGGTGCAATGAGCGGCGGCAGCGGTGAGCAGGCAGTATTGATGGCGGCTTGCGGCCAAATGGGTCGTTACTACGGTTTGCCTACCGGGATTGCTGCCGGCATGGCGGACGCCAAACTGCCCGACGCACAGTCAGGCTACGAGAAGGCGTATACGAACGTACTGGCCGGCCATAGCGGGGCCAATCTGATTTATGAAGCGGCCGGCATGCAGGCCAGTCTGCTGGGATGCTGTCTGGAGAGTTACGTCATCGACAACGATATGCTCGGCGCGATTAATCGGACCATCCGCGGCATCGAGATCACTGAGGAGTCGCTTTCCGTGGATACGATCCGCGATGTCTGTATCGGAGGCCCGAGTCATTTCCTTGGACACAATCAGACCATGACTCTGATGCAGCGTGATTATGTGTATCCCGAAGTCGGGGACCGGCTGAGTCCTAAAGAATGGAACGAAAAAGGTCGGCCAGATCTGCTCGAGATGGCGCGAGCAAAAGTAGCAGAGATTCTCTCGGGGCCCAGGCCTTCACACCTTTCCCTTGAGATGGACAGGCAGATCCGTGATCATTTCCCGGTGCGGCTGAGCGAGAGCACCATGGGAGATGCCGAAGCCGCCTGACCAGGGTGCCCTGCGGGCGGTCAGGGAGAAAGCCGTGCGATCACCCAATCGCCATTAGCGTCACGGGTGTATTCAAACCGGTCGTGCAGCCGGTCAGACTGGCTCTGCCAGAATTCCACGCTTTCCGGTGCCAGCCGATACCCGCCCCAGAACGAAGGCAGCGGGACCTCACCGGCAGAGAACTTCTGTTTGATCTCGTCCAGTTTTGACTCCAGCACGCCCCGGGCCGAGATGATGCTGCTCTGGTCTGATGCCCAGGCGCCCAATTGACTGCCCCGGCTGCGGGTCAGAAAGTATTTAAGCGATTCGCTTGTCGCAATGCGTGAAACGGGCCCCCTGACAATCACCTGGCGGCCCTGGCGTACCCAGGGAAAGAGCATCGCGGCGCGCGGATTTTCTTCAAGATCCTTAGCCTTGCGGCTACTGTAGTTGGTGAAAAAGACAAAGCCGTTAACGTCATAGATTTTCATCAACACGGTGCGCACACTCGGGACGCCAAGCCGGGACGCGGTGGCCAGACTGACGGCGTTGGGGGCGTCAGGATCAATCTCGCAGATCTCAGAAAACCAGCGCTCAAACTGCTCGACGGGATCCTTCGACAGCGTATCGGCATCGAGCCCGCCTTGAGAAAAATCCTCTTTAAGGTTGCCTGGGAGCTTCATCAAGCGTCATCCCATGGGATAGGAGTTATTAGGGAACACTGACGGGTTGGCCGCCACGGCTGACCGGCAGATCGTAGCTCCAGATGTCGACATCCCAGCCCTTTTCCCGCCAATGCTCTGCAAGTTCTCCCAGATAACGCTGGAAACTCGGCTGTTCCAGATAGGCTTTGTCATTAACGTAACGCATGATGCCCTGGGTATGAAAAGTGCGAAAGGCACCGTCCAGGCGCATCACTTCTTTTCCGGAGGCGTCGAAGAATACAACTGTCGGTGCGAACTGAATGTTGAGATCTTTAGCGAACGCGCGGGCCGTTGTTTGTCGCCCGCTGGGTGCGGTGATGGGCTCCTCAGACCACATATCAATCTGGACCGAGCGCATTTTTTCCGCCTGATTCCGGACAATGTCATGGGCAAGTACTTTCTGATGCAACGTGTCGCATTGTCGGCAGTTCGGCTGCTCAAAATAGACCGCAAGTGTTTGGCCTTGGTGGGAGGAAAGATCAGCGGATGCTGTTTCAAAAAAGGGCTGCGGGTTGAGTTGGGGATTGGCGTTCTGGGTTTTAAGGCTGGCGAGATACGCGCTGAAGTCGCCCGAGTTGTCGGTATCGCTTCGAGCCCATTCCAGTGCCCCCCTGAATGCGTCGGGGGGGTAATAGCCATTCAGCCTTAAGATAACCTGACGCGCTTCGTCAAAAAACAGCAGCGTGGGTGTGTAGTGCACCTGCAACGCCGCGGCCAGGGTCTTTTCAGTAAAAGTCCGCCCACCCACCTGGACGACTTCCCGGTCACCCCACATGTTGACAGCGACGAGATCAAAGTGGGCCTGCATGGCATCTGTGATGTCCCGTTGCCCAAAGTTGTGCTCGATCAGGGCGTTGCAGTAGGGGCAGCCTGTCTGCCAGAAATAGAGCACGAGCCGACGGCCCTCAGCTGCTGCTTCATCGATATCTTCCTCAAAGTCGAGAAAACTCTCCTTGAACCAGCCCGGATGCTCTGTGTCCATGGCGCCCAAAAACTCGCCCAGCTCCTCGCTTGCGTTAGCCGGGGTCGGATTGAGCAAGCTGATCAGCACCATGGCCGACCCTAATGCGATCACAAAAGACTTCATGCGGCCTATGGGTCCTTGACGGGAGAGACTCATGTGACCCGCACCGGGAATGAGGCAATTTTGTCTTTCCACACGCGCGGCCCTTCTGCGTGTACCGAAGCCCCCGTGCTGTCGACGGCGACCGTCACCGGCATATCTTCCACCTCAAACTCGTAAATGGCTTCCATGCCAAGATCCTCAAAGGCAATCACGCGAGCCCGGCGGATCGCTTTGGAGACGAGATAGGCCGCCCCGCCTACGGCGATGAGATAAACGCTCTGGTGCCGCTTGATCGCCTCAATAGCCTCCGGGCCGCGCTCGGCTTTTCCGATCATGCCTGCAAGACCCGTCCCGGACAGCATCGCGTCCGTGAATTTGTCCATGCGGGTCGCTGTGGTGGGGCCTGCCGGACCGACCGCTTCATCAGCGACAGGATCAACGGGCCCGACGTAATAGATAAGACGCCCCGTGAAATCCACACCTTCTGGCAGCGGAGCACCTGACGCCATCATTTCTACCAGTCTCTTATGGGCCGCATCCCGACCGGTCAGGATTTTTCCACTCAACAGCAGGTTGTCACCAATACGCCAGGACCGGTATTCCTCTGGAGTCAGTTCATCCAGATTGACCCGTTTCCCGACTGCCTGCTGAGTGATATTGGGCCACACTGAGATATCGACCTGAGGCAATTCAGCAGGGCCAGTCCCCTTGAGGGTGAAATGAATGTGCCGGGTGGCCGCACAATTGGGAATCATGGCGACGGGCAGAGACGCAGCATGGGTTGCGTAGGTCTTGATCTTGACATCGAGCACCGTGGTCAGGCCTCCAAGGCCTTGTGCGCCGATGCCGAGTTGATTCACCGCCTCAAAAATCTCAAGGCGGAGCGTTTCAATGGGTGTTTTTGGCCCTTGTTCCACAATTTCGGCCATATCGACGGGGGCCATGAGGGACTCTTTCGCCAGCAGCATGGCTTTTTCCGGCGTGCCGCCGATGCCGATGCCCAGAATGCCCGGCGGACACCAGCCGGCGCCCATGGTGGGCAGGGTCTGGGTGACCCAGTCGGCAAGATCGTCGCTTGGGTTCAGCATTGCAAGTTTGGCCTTGTTTTCCGATCCGCCTCCTTTGGCGGCGACCGTGATTTCAATCGTCTCCCCGGGGACAATCTCAGTATGGACGACCGCCGGGGTGTTGTCGCCCGTATTCTTGCGGTCGCCTATAGGCGGAGAGATCACTGATGCTCTAAGAGGGTTGTCAGGATCGGTATAAGCGCGGCGGACGCCCTCATCAATGGCTTCCTGAAGGGATGCATTGCCTTCTATGACGACGGACTGCCCCAGTTTGACGAACACCACCACAATCCCGGTATCCTGGCAGACGGGCCGGTGACCCTCGGCCGCCATGCGTGAATTGATCAGAATTTGCGCGATGGCATTTTTTGCAGGCTCTGAGATTTCTTTCTCATAGGCTAGAGTCATCGCCTCGACAAAATCGGGCGGATGGTAATAAGAGATATATTGAAGCGCGTCAGCGACGCTGGTCGAAATGTCTTCGGTTCGAATGCGTGTCATGCGCCGGGAGTAACCTGGAGGGTGCGTTTTCGTCAAGTCGGTTGGGTAAGTGTAGCAAAGCCGATTGAGAGCAAGGGATGGGGTCTACCGAGTCCGTTTCACTCAAGCCGTCAAATTGGTAGGATTAACGTTTCGGTCTGCTGCTGTCGGGCAAGCCGGTCCGGGGGCGAGTTCCGGACACTTACCTCGTAATTTCAGAGACTATGCTCGATTTGCCAAAGCCAGGGATCCGATGGCTGCTTGTCTGCGTTTTGCTGGTTGGAGTTTTCCAGCCTAAACCGGCAGAGGCGTTTATTGAGGTCAAGCAGCACCGTATGCAGTGTAGTTCGGCTTTTCCCTGTCCTCCCGAATTGCAGGATCGGGTCAACTTCTGGATCGATATTTATAGCCGTTGGGATAGCCAGGACGCGGTACTGCATGACTCGGTGGTCCCTAGCCGGGTGTACAAGGTCATTGAAGGACGGGCTTGCGGACGCAAGGGCAACACCGCCTTTATTAAGGATCAGAAAAAGCGTATCGCGGCAGAATTGCATACGCTTGCCAAGAAGATCGACCGCAAGTCGCCGGTCAACAGCGCCTATCAGCAGCATCTACTGAAGCTTTTTCCGGAGCGTTCGAGCACTGATATCCGCCGCGCTGCGGGAGATATTCGCTGCCAGTCGGGTAATCGCGATGGCTTCATGGCGGCGCTGCGTCGATTCGGAACCTACGGCCCGATGGTGCGACGTGTCCTTGTTAAATCGGGACTTCATAGAGATATTCAATACCTGCCCTTTGTGGAATCTTCGTACAGCCCCAAGGCCTATTCGCGAGTGGGTGCAGCAGGGTTATGGCAGATCATGCCGGCGACCGGACGCGATCTCGGGCTGGAGCTCGATGCCACAGTGGATGAGCGCCTGGATCCCGAGGCAGCAACCTGGGCCGCAGCCCGCTATCTCAAAAATGCGCGCAAGACGCTGACCGTTGCAGCAAAGGCAAAAGACAGCCGGGTCTCGCAGCGCGATCTCAGTCCTTTTGTGATTACCTCGTACAACTATGGTGTAAATGGAATGCGACGGGCAATCAAGAAGATGGGCCCCGATTACATGCAGGTGATCAACCATTATCGGTCAAAAAAATTTCAGGTCGCAGTAAAGAATTTTTACGCAGGCTTTTTGGCTGCAAGACATGTCGCCCGCAACTATCAGCGATTTTTTGGTGATATACAGCCCGGCAGACCACTCCAGTACCAGACCCTGGTACTCGATCGTCCGGTTTCAATTTCCCGGGTGCAAAGCGTCTTTGGTCTGACGGAAACTCAATTGAAGACGCTCAACCCGGCTTTGACCCGATTTGTCTGGCATGGTTGGCGTTTTATTCCTGATGGCTACAGTTTGCGTCTTCCGAAACGTCAGAGCGGTTGGGCCAACCATGTGGCCCGGCTCCGAATGCTGCCGTCCGAAACCCGCCGAGGGAGTTCGGTGGAGTACACGGTGCGTTCCGGGGATACGGCTTGTGGGATTGCAGCAGCTTTTCGGGTGGACTGCCGCGAACTGATTGCGGTTAACGGGCTGAACCGAAAAGCCATGATTCGCGTCGGCCAGAAACTGCAGGTTCCAGGCAAGGGACGTGCTAAGAGCGGGGTTGCCGAGCGGGGCCGGTATAAAGTTCAGCCGGGAGACAGCGCCTGTGCGGTGGCGGCCCGTTTTGGGGTGGATTGTGATGATCTCTTGGCTGCAAACGGCCTGCACCGCGGCTCGGTGATTCAAGTAGGGGCATCGCTGGTGATTCCGGGCACTATTCCCACGGCGCCTGGCGGAAGTTATACCGTTGGCAAGGGCGATAGCGCCTGCAGTATCGCAAGACGTCACGGCATTAGCTGTGACGCACTGCTTGCAGCCAATGGGCTTGCCAAAAGCGATCTCATTTTCCCTGGGCAAACACTGACCGTGCCAGGGGTGGCGGCCCCCGGCACCGCCGGGCAGCATGGGCCAGTCTCAGAGTCTGTCGAAACCGTGACTTACACAGTAGTAAGCGGCGATAGCGCCTGCCGGATTGCTGCCAGATTTCAGGTGCCCTGCCGCCGGCTGATCACCGACAACCAGCTCGGTGCGGAGGCGCTCATCCGTCCTGGACAATCGCTCGCTATCGCTGGGGTTCGGGCAGATCTTGCCCGTTCCTATGCGCCGCCGACGCAGGCAACGACTCCGGCCGCCCCAACGGCAACCCAGAAATCAAACGCGGATGCCGCCTGGCCGAAAATGGCAGATACGGGTGGGGACCGTTCGGGATCTGATCTGAGCGGTGTGAGCCCACTGGACAGGCCGATTGATCTTTCGGTGCAGCGTTCCGCAGTAGACGGCCGAACGCTTTATCGCATCAATGTCGAACCCGAAGAGACGTTAGGACATTATTCTGATTGGCTGCGTCTTGGCGGCGTTGAGAGTATTCGCGCACTCAATGGTTTTGACGCCAGCCAGGTCCTCGCCAGCGGCGACGCACTGTTGCTGCCGGTGACAGATGCGGCTCATCAGGATGCCTTTGAGAGACGCCGTGAGGAATATCACCAGGTGCTGGTGGAAGAGTTCAAGGAGAATTTCGAGGTGACGGGATCAGAGGAGTACAAAATCGAGTCAGGGGACAGTCTTTGGGTGCTGGCTCGTAAATTCGAACTGCCGATCTGGGTGATCACCCGTTATAACCCCGAGCTCAGAAGCGGCCCGCCCAGAGCCGGAAGGTCGATTACTATCCCCCGAATCCGCTCACGGCAGGGCTGAGCCAATGCCGACGGTCTTGGCTAGNCGTCGGANTCGAGTTTCAGGGCTACTGAATTAATGCAGTAGCGNTGGCCGGTGGGTTGGGGGCCGTCCGGAAAGACGTGCCCGAGNTGGGCNTCACAGCGGCCGCANCGCACTTCCGTTCGCACCATGCCGAGGCTGGCATCCCGATGCTCATCGACTTCGGCACCCTCTGCCGGTTGCCAGAAACTCGGCCACCCGGAGCCCGAATCAAACTTGTGTTGCGAATGAAACAGAGGTGCGCCGCAGCAGACGCAATGGTAGATGCCGGGACGTTTGCAGTCGTTGTACTCACCCGTAAAAGGGCGCTCGGTGCCGTGCTCGCGGCAAACGTGATACTGCTCCGCTGTAAGGGCAGAGCGCCATTCGGCTTCAGTGCGCCGGTGTTTTTCGATTTTGCTCATGGTCAGGATTCTGTTGAAGTATTGTGCGCTTGGGCTCGGGCAAGGCGTGCTTCATAGGCTCTGCGCGCGATGGCAACGTCTTCAAAAAACCACGACAGTTCATCCGGGCGCAGGGCCTGGGGTCCGTCCACCAGAGCTTCTTCTGGTCGGGGATGAAAGTCCACCAGTACCATATTGGCGCCGGCGATGACGCCTTGTGCAGTGGCATGCATCAGATCCGAGATGCCGTCCGGTCCAACGTTTCTGGTGCCGACCGAGTGTGAAGGATCAATGCAGACGGGCAAATGAGTAAGATGACGCACTACCGGCACATGCCCAAAGTCCACGAGGTTGCGGTGAGGGTCGCCCATGTTGGTTTTCATACCCCTGAGGCAGAAAATAATGTTTCGGTTGCCTTCGCTCGCGAGATATTCCGCAGCATTCAATGATTCATCCAGCGTGATGCCAAAGCCGCGCTTTAACAGCACCGGTAACTCAGACTGCCGGCCGACCTCTTTAAGGAGTTCGAAGTTCTGCGTATTGCGTGTCCCAATCTGCAGCATGACGCCGGTAGGGTGACCAGTATCCTTGAGCGCCTGCCTGATTTCCTGCACGTGTGAGTCGTGCGTGACTTCCATGGCGATCACGCGGATACCGTATTTGCCCGCAAGTTCAAATACCCAGGGGAGGCACTTGGCGCCGTGGCCCTGGAAGGAATAGGGATTGGTTCTGGGTTTGTAGGCACCCATCCGGGTGCAAACCTGTCCCTGCTCCTGAAGCAGTTTCATCATGGTTTCGACATTGGTCGGATTGTCGACCGCGCACAGACCCGCGAAAACATGGAGCGAGTGCTGATCAAATCGCACACCGTTGTAGGTGAATCCGGCATCCCGGACATCCCCGGCATGGCGGCCGATCACCCGGTATTCCCGAGAAACCCGCACCACCTTTTCAACGCCCGGCAGACTTTCAATCTCTGCCTGATCGAGCGCGCCGACATCCCCAATAACGTAAATCTCAGACAGGGTCCGGTCAGCGCCCGTAATACTGTGTGCTCGGGGCGTGATACCGGATTTCTTCGACAGGTACGACATCACGGCTTTGCCGTCGTCGGTATCGAGGGAACTATCGGGGTGCAAAATGACAATCATGGAGAGATACCCGTGGTGACCGGAGTGTCGGGATGGTTGCCCCATTCCGACCAGGAACCCGCATAACCGCGCACCCGTGGGAAGCCGAGCGATTTTAGCATCAGCCAGGCGTGAGCCGAGCGGTGATGGCTGTGGCAATAGGTGATCACTTCCTGTTCAGGTCTGACGCCAAGTGTCTTCAAGGCGTCGTTCAGTATTTCTGGAGACTTAAGGCGCAGGCTGCTGTGTTTGTCTATTGTGTCGAGCCAGTTGAGATTTACCGCTCCGGGAATATGTCCGCCTCGGGCAGCGCGCACTTTGGTGCCCGCATATTCTTCCGGAGTCCGCGCGTCCAGCAGCACCACGGACGCATCCTCCAGATGCCGCAGGACATAGGTGTGGTCAGCGAGCACGCTGGGATTTCTCGAGGCAAGCGCCAGTGTGGCAGCGACATCAGGCAGCACAGGTCGGTCATCCACCGGGTGACCCTCATCAGTCCAGGCCTGCAGTCCACCATTTAATACCTGAACCGATTCATAACCAAGATAGTGCAGGGTCCAGGCAAGACGCGCAGCACAGCCGCTGCCTTCGTCATCATAAGCAACCACCCGGGACATTTTTTCGAGCTTCAGCATGCCGGCAATTTGCGCCAGCCGCTCTTCTGGGGGAAGCAATCCTGGAGCCGGCTGGGTGCCGCCATTCAGGATCGAGTATTCCATGTGCATTGCGCCCGGGATATGCCGTTGGGCATAGGCCGCGGCTTTGCTGAGGTCCACAACCAGAAGGTGACTGTCTGACAGCGTTGCCTGTAGCGCTTTCGGCTCTATCAAAATAGGGGTGTTCATCATGAAGGCCCTGACCAAAACGTATCGAGAGGTGCCTGGCAGAACTGATCCGGTGCTCCGGCGGCGAAGCACTGACCCGGACAGCGATACCCTAGCATCACGGATGATAACCTCGTCGTGTCGATGACTCGATGCCTTAAGCGGTTCGACAGTACTGAGGAATGTCGCCCAGTCCGATCTTTGCGATAATGCGGTCTTCTGCCCGCCTTAACAAAAGGGAGCGCCGCGATCGGCCCATTCCGTAGGAGCGCAACATGAAACTGGTTACCGCGATCATTAAGCCCTTTAAGCTTGACGATGTCCGCGACGCTTTGGCTGAGGTGGGCATCAAGGGGATGACCGTAACGGAGGTCAAGGGGTTTGGTCGGCAGAAAGGCCATACTGAACTCTATCGCGGGGCAGAGTATGTTGTGGATTTTGTGCCCAAGGTCAAGCTTGAAGTCGCAGTCGATTCGGCGATTCTTGACCAGGTGATTGATGCCATCGTGGGGGCCGCCCGTACCGAGAAGATCGGAGACGGCAAGATCTTTGTTTACGACGTTGAACGGATTCTGCGTATTCGAACCGGAGAGACGGATCAGGACGCGCTCTAAACCCGGAGTTAACCCTCGGCAATCAGTCGCCGTTTAACGCTGGACTGGCGCTGTTGTCGGATGCAGGGATCAGATGCACATCGCGCTGAGGGAAGGGAATGGAAATGCCCTCGGCATCAAGCCAGAGTTTGACCTTCTTGTTGAGTTCAAACTTTAGCGCCCAGAAATTGCTACTCTCCGACCAGCAGCGCAGGCTGAGATCCACTGAGGATTCCCCAAGGTTGGTGACCAGGACCTGCGGTGCAGGATCTTCAAGGACACGTTCGTCTTGCTTAAGGTGCTCCAGCAAAAGTGCCATGGCGCGTTCCACGTCGTCCTCATAGGCAATCCCCACAGGCACATCCATGCGTCGGGTCGGCAGACGGCTGTAGTTGAGAATTGACGTATTCCATAAAGAACTGTTCGGGACAGACTGGTACACCCCGTCAAAGGTCGTCATGTCTGTCGTGAAAAGGCCGATCTCATCGACTGTTCCGGAGATGCCGCCGGCGTCGATGTAGTCACCCACCTTAAAGGGGCGCAATACCAGCAGCATGATGCCGGCCGCGATATTCTGGAGTGTTCCCTGAAGCGCCAGGCCAATGGCAAGGCCCGCCGCACCAAGGACTGCGATGATTGATGTGGTCTCAACCCCGAGGCGCGCCAGGACCGCAACCAACGTGACCGCGATAATGGCGTACCGGGCCAGTGATGAAAGAAAAGGCTTGAGAGTGGCATCCATGCGCGGCAATCGATCCAATGCGCGAAGGATGAGTCTTTGCACCCGGCCGGCGAGCCACCAGCCGAACACCAGTATGACGAGCGCCGCGATGAGTTCGAGACCGTAGCTCGTGGCAAGTTCGATCAGCGCTTTCCAGTGGGCGGAAATCTCTTTATCCATGAAACTAGTCTAACTTCAATAGGGGTCCCAGCAAAGAGTCACTGTTGGCGTGTAATCCGAGTTATTCTTCTGCGTAATATCGTGCCAATAATTTGAATGGCTGTCTGGTTAAGCTAAGTCCAGATGGGGGATCAAGATGAATGAGATGTTCAAAGCGGCTGATAACGCGGTTGCGTTGAAGATGCCGTTGGGAGAATCGTTAATGTTGAAGTCCAGGGAGATTCCCTGGCAGAGCAGCGATGCTCCCGGATTCTGGGTTAAACCGTTAATTGAAGACGATCACCAAGGGATACGCACGTGGCTGATGAAGGTAGACGCTGGCGCTTTTTCGGACATGCATGGCCATAGCGAATACGAGCAGATTTATGTGCTGGAAGGGGCTTTCTATGATCAGGATCACGAATATGGCCCGGGTGATTTTATCGTGCGTGCTCCGGGAGCCTTGCATACGGCGGGCAGTAAAGAGGGCGCTGTTGTATTGCTCTTTTATTCGCCCGCTCCGACGGGTGATTGAAGGCGGACGAGAGAGATGCCTCTCTCCGATGGGGGAAGTCGCTTGAGGGTTAGAGGGCCTTTGCGGCGGCTGCCGCTTCGCTGATGGCGACTTCGACGGTACGCGGTGCCCGGCAGTCGCCGATCGAGACCACCTCCAATGCATGATCCTCCCAGTGGCCAATCAGCGCATCGTTGGCCTTGCAGCCTGACCAATCCACAATGAGATCGATCCCGTCCCGGGTGCTGAACCGCTCATCAAAGACATTGCGCAAAGTCACCGTACCCCCCCGAACTTCTTCGAGAATATGCGCAGCTGTGAAACTGCAGTCCTTTTTGCCGAGGCGTTCGTACCATGCGGAACGGTTGGTAGGATCCAGATCAGCGGCAACAGCGATATCCGAGGTAATCATTTCGGTGGCGATGCCCTGGTGCAAGAGCGCTTCTGCGGCGGCAAGCCCTGCCTGACCGCGGCCTTCGTTCAGCACGAGGGCCCGGGTTGCGGTGATGGGGTGACCCCCCAGCACTTCATGAGGTGACAGCACGGGAATCCCGTCGGCCCCCGAAAATGCCCTGCAGGAATCCATGGCTCCGGTCGCAATCACGATCGCATCGGCGCCAAGCGCAAGAATATTCTCTCGCTCGATCAGGCGGTTGAGCGTGATGGAAACACCCAGGCGCTCAAGTTCTTCCAGTCGCCAGTCAATTACCCGGGCCAATTCTTTTGTGGAAGGCGCGCTTGACCATAGCGCGAGTTGTCCGCCAGGCCGGTTGGCGGCCTCAAATACCGTAACCCGGTGACCCCGTTCGGCCGCTATGCGGGCGCATTCTAGCCCGGCCGGACCTGCCCCGATTACGGCAACCTCCTTGGGTTGCAGCGCTGGTGAAAGGACAGCGCCTGGCGTGGGGAGCGAGGCGTTCTGGATGCATCTTATGGGTTTTCCGGCATAGCGATTGG
>NZKZ01000012.1 GCA_002694065.1 Acidiferrobacter sp. | reverse complement strand
TGGGAGTGAAGGGCGTCTTGCGATCCGGGAATCACCGAGTCGCCTCGTCTTAGTTGAATTGGGCCATGGCCAAAACCCGTACTAATACCTTATATGTTTGCAGTCACTGCGGTGCGAAGAGCCACAAGTGGGTGGGGCAGTGCAGTAGTTGCGATTCCTGGAACACCCTAGATCTCGTGACCACCCCCGTGGGATCCCCAACGCTTCCGGGCGACGTGGTGGCGCCTGCACGGCTCGCCGAGGTCGTGACGAAAGCCAGCGAGCGCTACCAGACGGGATTGTCCGAGCTTGATCGTGTTCTGGGCGGCGGGATTGTCCCAGGTTCTGTCGTCTTGCTTGGTGGAGAACCTGGAATCGGCAAAAGCACGCTTGCGCTGCAGGCTCTGGGGCGTCTTTCCAGCCACCACGAGACACTCTACGTCAGCGCTGAAGAGTCCCTAGAGCAATTGGCGCTGCGTTATCAGCGGCTGGGCTTAAAAAGCCAGGAATTGACGGCACTTTGTGATGGTCAGTTAGAAAATCTCATCGCTGAACTTGATAAGAAGCTGTACGGGGTCTTGGTGATTGACTCCATTCAAACCCTGCGAACGCAAGGGCTTGAGTCCAGCCCCGGAAGTGTAGGCCAGGTCCGTGAGTGTGCGGATCGGCTGGTGATTGAAGCCAAGCGCCGAGGGATCGCAATCATTCTGATCGGCCACGTGACCAAGGACGGTGCGTTGGCAGGCCCCAAGACCCTAGAACACCTGGTGGACACCGTGCTGTATTTCGAGGGGGACACCAGCAGTCGTTTCAGACTCGTTCGGGCTTGGAAAAATCGATTCGGCTCGGTGAACGAGGTCGGTGTTTTCGCCATGGAGGCGAATGGGCTCAAAGCCGTGAAGAACCCCTCAGCCATATTCCTCTCGGGAACCGAGACTGAGTCGTCAGGGACGGCGATCTTTGTGAGTCAGGATGGATCAAGACCCATGTTGGTCGAGGTGCAAGCATTGGTAGACCAAAGTTCGCTAGGGAATCCCCGACGGCTTAGTGTGGGATATGAAACACACCGACTGAACATGCTCCTCGCGATTCTCCACCGCCATGCCGGGATCAGTCTTTTGGATCAGGATGTCTTTGTTAACGTCGCAGGGGGCTTGCGTGTCCTCGAAACAGGAGCGGACCTGGCCGTGGCTGCTGCGATTATTTCGAGTTTCTCTAACCGAGCGATTGACCGGCGAACCGTCTTTTTCGGTGAACTTGAGCTTTCAGGCGAAGTGAGGCCGGTGCCCAGGGGAGAAGGGAGGGTCGCAGAATCGGCAAAATTGGGATTCTCGCGATTGGTGATACCGGCCGCGAATAAACTCGAGTCGCGTAAGGTTGTCGAAGGCCTGTCTGTTGTGTCGCTACGAAGCGCTGCTGAGCTCAATGAAGTCGTACGGGAGCAAAGAGATCAGGCTTGACCGGTTTTGGAGATTGGGGCCCACAGGGGTACGGAATCGGACCCGTCAGACATCCCTCAGTAACTCGTTGATACCCACTTTTGCCCGGGTCTTTTCGTCGACTTGCTTGACGATGACCGCGCAGTAGAGACTGTGGCTGCCGTCTTTGGCAGGAATAGATCCAGAGACAACGACCGATCCGGCAGGCACCCGACCATAGGTGATCTCCCCTGTTTCGCGATGAAGAATCCGGGTACTTTGACCAATATACACGCCCATCGAGAGTACGGAACCACGCTCGACAATCACCCCCTCGACCACCTCGCTGCGCGCTCCGATGAAGCAATCGTCCTCTATTATGGTAGGGGAAGCCTGCAGGGGCTCCAGGACGCCGCCAATCCCGACACCGCCGGATAGGTGTACGTTCTTGCCAATTTGGGCGCATGACCCGACCGTGGCCCAGGTGTCCACCATAGTTCCATCATCCACATAGGCGCCTATGTTGACGTAACTCGGCATCAAAACTACCCGTTGGCCGAGGTACACCCCGCGCCGAACCATGGCCGGCGGCACTACCCGATAACCGCCTGACACAAAATCCGAATGCGCAAACCCGTCGAATTTGCCGGGTACCTTGTCAAAATAACGGGTATCACCACTCTCGATGACCTGGTTGTCCTGGAGGAGAAAAGAGAGCAATACCGCCTTTTTGGCCCACTCGTTGACCGTCCAGCCCTGAGGGCCCGGTTCGGCGACACGGAGGGTTCCGGAATTCAACCGAGCGAGGGTATCGTCGACCGCCTCTCGCAAGCCGGGTATATCAGCCAGTCCGGTCTCGGTGCGGTTCTCAAAAGCGGATTCGATAATTTGTTTTGCGTTAGCCATCGAGGGTTCCTGTATCGCGATGCTGGAGAGGGTGTCTGTTGTCAGGGCAACGCCGATCGAATCTGATCCGCGATCAATTCACGCTGAGCCATGTCCTTGATGGGCAGGCCATCGCGGTCGGTCACATAAAAAATGTCCTCAGCACGTGCGCCAAAGGTGCCAACCTTCGCGTTGGCGAGGTGTATTTTGCAGGAAAGCAGAGCCTTTGCAACCTGTAACAGCAGTCCGGGACGGTCCTGAGCCACAACCTCCATGACGGTAGGCCCATCTTCTGTCTCTGATTCTGAGAACTGGACCGTGGTCTCTATCGGGAAATGTTTTAGCGCTCTCGGAACTCTTACACGCCGCGCTGGGGGCTCCCAATCCTTGGTAAGGAGATTTGTCCGGAGCCGTTCGATGACGGTATCGGACCGGAACGGCTGCGCCGCTTCGTTATTCGCAGTCAGAATGACGAAGATCATAATCACGAGATTCGATGAGAGTCGATGCACCCTGGCATCCACAATGTTGAGATTCAGCCGGTCTAGACCCGCGGTGACTCGGCAGAGGAGATCTTCCGAATCCGGACAACAGAATAGGAACCGGGAGGTCCCCGACGCCGCATCGCGCCGTATCTCGATCAGGGGGAATTCCGCGGCGCGTCTCGCGAGCAGCAAGGTGGCATGCCAGGCAATGTCTTCGGGACTGTTTCGCAGAAAATAGTCCTGATCAAACTGAGCCCATAACTGGCTGGCCATTGGGCTCGATTCCGTGCCCAGGATCCGGAGGGTTTCCTGTTGCACATCTCGAATACGTTCCTCCAGTTGAACCGGCTGACCCTTTCCTCGGCGCAACGCCTGACTGGTTCCGTGATAAAGGTCGAGTAGCAATTTCGCTTTCCAGTCGTTCCACACTTTCGGGCTCGTACCCCTCATGTCTGCTACCGTCAAGAGGTAGAGGTTATCCAACCGCTCCTGATCGCCCACTTCCGAGGCGAATTGATCGATGACATCCGGATCAGAAATGTCCTGACGTTGCGCCACCCAAGACATGCGCAGATGGGTCCGCACCAACCAAGCCACAAACTTCATGTCGTAGTCGCTGAGATCGTGATCACGGCAGAACCGCAATGCGTCCCGCTCTCCCAAAGTCGAATGGTCCCCCCCGCGACCCTTCGCAATGTCGTGGAAAAGCGCCGCAAGATAAAGCCGGTGTTTCTTGAATAATCCCTGCATCAGCCGGCTACAGTCAGGCAGTTCATGATCGTGTTGTGGAAGATCCATTCTTCGAAGGTTACGCAGGACAAACAACAAATGCGCATCCACGGTGTAAGCATGGAAAAGATCATGTTGCATCTGCCCGACCACCCGACCGAAGGCGGGGAGATAGGCTCCGAGAACGCCATAGGCATCCATCTTGCGCAAGGCACGGGTTTGACCCCTCGGGGATTTCAGGATTTCCATAAACAGCGATCGACAGCGGATATCGCGCCTAAAGTTGCCGTCGATCAGCTTCAGATGTTTCCTGATCAGCCGGACGGTATCTCCGCGAAAATCGCGGACCCCGGGTTCCTGGATCAACAACAGAAAAGCCTCAAGAAGCGCGAACGGCTGGCGCTTGAAGACATTCGGGTTGGCGGCCTCTAACAGACCGTCGACGGTTCGAAAACGACGATTAATAGGAGTAACTTGTCTCTTACTCGTCGTGAGAATTGCCTCTTCGAAATGCTGGAGCAGAATCTCATTAAGCACCCGAAGTTTCTTTACAGTCTGGAAATAGCGCTTCATCAACTTTTCTACCGCCAGTTGGGCACCGTCGCGATAACCGAATTCGGAAGCGATCTCCCGCTGGTAGTCAAAAAGGAGCCGGTCTTCACTCCTGCCGGTCAAGAGATGCAAGCCATTACGTAGCCGCCAAAGCAGTTCTCTACCGCTGAGAAGTTCGCGCACTTCTGCATTGGTCAGAAAACCTTCGTCAGAGAGTTTTTCGAGATCCGGAGTGCCGAAGTATCGATGTCCGACCCATTGGATCGTCTGAATGTCCCGCAACCCCCCGGGGCCTTCTTTGACATGCGGCTCCAGGTTATACGCTGTCTCACCATAACGTTGATGACGTTGGATCTGCTCCTGCCGTTTGGCTTCGAAAAATTTGCGTGGTGACCACATGCGTTCGGGCGCAACTCGGGTGGCCAGTCTGTCCAACAGGGTTGGGTCTCCAGACAGGTGCCGGGCCTCCATCAGGTTAGTGACCACTGTAATGTCGGCTTTGGCCTGACTGACACACTCCTGGAGGGTTCTAGTGCTATGCCCAACTTGAAGCCCGACATCCCAAAGGAATCGAATAAAACTTTCGATCTTCACAGATTCCGAGTTGGAGCTATCGCGGGCCCGGAGAATCAAGAGGTCGATGTCTGAGCCGGGGTGCAGTTCCTGGCGTCCATAGCCTCCCACTGCAATCAGGGCCAGTCGGGAGGGGGTGGACTCCTCCTCCACAAGGCCTTTCCAGAGGGAGGAGAGCATGTTGTCGATGAAGTCGCTATGTGACCTCAGCAAGCGGCCCGGACGAATCTTGGCTGCGTGTGCGGCCGACATGCCGGCCTTCGCTTCTGCAAGTTGGGCCCTGCATTGCTCCACGGAGTCCGCCGCTCTTTCGTCGAAGCGCAGTCGCAACGCGCGCTGGGGCATGTCTAGATCCTCGGTCTTGAGGCGGGACGCATCAGGGACTGCCAGTCAATACCTCAACCCCTGCATCGGTCACGGCAAGCGTGTGCTCCCATTGCGCACTCAGGGAATGATCCTTAGTCACCACCGTCCAGCCGTCCGAGAGAAGGCGGGTTTGGGCTTTGCCCGCGTTGACCATAGGCTCAATAGTGAACGTCATTCCTGGAACGATCTCAATACCTTCCCCGTGCGTGCCGTAATGCAGAACCTGCGGATCTTCGTGGAAACCCCGACCGATCCCGTGTCCGCAGTACTCGCGAACGATAGAGAAACCCTTCGACTCCGCATAGTTCTGAATAATCGATCCGATATCTCCCAGGCGCGCTCCCGGCTTAACCACGGAGATGCCCAGCTCAAGACATTCTTTGGCCGTGTCCATGAGGCGCTGTGCCATTATCGGCGGCTTCCCGACGGGGTACATACGGCTTGCGTCCCCATGGAACCCATCTTTAATGACGGTGATATCAATATTGACGATATCGCCATTCTTCAGGCGTTTATCGCCGGGGATTCCATGACAGACGACGTGATTAACGCTGGTACAGATCGACTTTGGGAAACCCCGATAGTTAAGCGGGGCGGGAACCGCCTGGAGCGAATTCACGATATAGTCATGACAGATCTCGTCAAGCTCCCCGGTGGTCACACCAGGTTTGACATGTGTGCCAATCATATCCAGCACTTGCCGGGTAAGTTGCCCGGCGGTCCGCATCCGGGAAAGATCATCGTCGTTTTTTAGTTGTATAGCCATTGGATTCCTGTCCGGGTTGCCCGCATTTTAGACGAATCCCCGTGGTCAACCCGGCAAGAGACAGTCTGCCGAGTTTTCGAGCTTAGGCTGGCAACTCTCGTCTCACTGGAGTAGAATACCGCGCCCTAATCCTGGTGCAGTCCCCACATCGAACGCCCGGGTGCCAGACGAACTTTTGTCTGGTCGGCGTTCCCGGCTGCACTGAACAATAACCCAATAGGAGCAAAAAATGACTGACGTTTCTATGCGCCAGATGTTAGAGGCGGGCGTGCACTTTGGCCACCAGACACGGTTCTGGTCTCCGAAAATGGCCCCCTACATTTTCGGGGCGCGGAACAAGATCCATATCATTAACCTCGAGCGGACCCTGCCGATGTTTCGGGACGCGCTGAATTTTCTCGGAAGTGTGGCTGCAGACCGGGGCAAGATTCTTTTTGTCGGCACGAAACGCCAGGCGGGCAAGATCGTTCGAGAGCAAGCGCAGCGCTGTAATTGCCCTTACGTTGACCATCGCTGGCTAGGGGGTATGTTAACCAACTTCAAAACCGTCAAGAATTCGATCGCTCGTTTGGTCGAACTGGATGAGATGGTGTCCAGCGGTGCGACGATGGGACTGACGAAGAAAGAGACCCTCATGCTCGAGCGCGAGCGGGCCAAATTAGACCGCAGCCTTTCCGGGATTCGCGACATGAAAGGATTGCCGGATGCATTGTTCGTGATCGACGTAGATCATGAGCGGATTGCGGTATCGGAAGCGAGGAAGTTGGGCATCCCCGTGGTCGGGGTATGCGACACGAACAGTTCTCCGGAAGGAATTGATTACCTTATTCCTGGTAACGACGACGCAATCCGTGCCATTCGGCTTTATCTTCAGGAAGCGGCCGATGCCGTCCTGGAAGCGCGTGCTGCCGCCGCCCCCGTCCTTCAGGGCGACGCGGATGATTATGTCGAGGTGTCTGAGGACTCCCAGGATTCAGCCGTCGACGCGAGTGTCAGCGCTGACGGGGTAGAACCCGCAGCTCATCCGGGGGCAACTCCCGATGAGCCCGTACCGGCTGCCGCTGCAGAATTGAAGGAATCTGCCCCTGCCGAGGCAGAAAGTGGCGGTTCAGACACCACCGTGGAGGCGGCTGGCGGCGCTGACGCTGATTCGCCGAAAAGTTCCGCGAATTGAGCGGGCTGACCGAGTTCAATCTCTAGAGGAAAAGAAATGCCAATCACAGCGAGCGAGGTCAAGGCCCTGCGTGAACGTACCGGTGCCGGAATGATGGAGTGCAAAAAAGCGCTTACCGAAACCAACGGAAACCTCGATGAAGCCATTGCCCTGTTGCGCAAGAAGGGCGCAGCGAGTGCTGAAAAAAAGTCGGGCCGAATCGCGGCCGAAGGCGTCGTGGAGTTTGGAATCAACCCCGAGAGTTCGCTCGCCGTTCTCGTGGAGCTCAATTGCGAAACGGACTTCGTCGCCAAGGATGATTCTTTCAAGAGCTTCGCACGGGAGATTGTCGATGCCCTGATGAGTAGCCGGCCGGCGTCTGTCCAAGATGCAGCGGAACTCGAGTTAAGCGGGGGACAAACTGTTGAAGCTGCGCGACAGGAACTCATCGCCAAGATCGGCGAGAATATCTCCTTGCGCCGTTTCGAACTGATCGAAGGGGAAGCGGGTACCTTAGCGGGATACGTTCACGGATCCCGGATTGGGGTTGTGGTTCAGTTGAATGTTGCTTCCGCGCAGGAGGTGGGGCGGGACATCGCGATGCATATCGCGGCCAGCCGTCCACTTTGTGTTGACGAAAGTGCGATGCCGGCAGAGATTCTTGAGAAGGAACGTGATATCTATTCCGCTCAGGCAGCCGAAAGCGGAAAGCCCGCTGACATCGTTGAGAAGATGGTGTCAGGCCGAATAAGCAAATTCCTTAAAGAGAATACTCTGGTCGGACAACCTTTTGTGAAGAACCCCGACCAGACCGTGGGGGAACTGCTTTCGGCGCATGATGCGGCCGTTCTCACGATGCATCGTTTCGAGGTCGGTGAAGGACTGGAAAAACGCTCCGATGACTTTGTCGCGGAGGTCATGGCTCAGGCCCAGGGCGGTTAAGCCATGGAGGAAAACGGTAACGCAACGCCAAACCGTTTTCTCGTCAAATTCTCGGGCGAATACCTAGCCGGTAAAGGTGGCTCGGGTTTCAGTACCGAGCGTCTTGCGCATGTCAGCGAGGAGCTCAAGCAGGCTAAAGCCCATGCGAACGGCATTGCGGTCGTTGTGGGTGGAGGCAACTTTTTTCGCGGCGGCCGAGCGTTGCCGGCACTGATCGACCGCGTCACAGGTGACCAGATTGGCATGCTGGCAACCGCTATGAATGCACTGGCATTGCGCGACGCGTTCAGGGGCGCAGGTTTGCAAGCTGAGTCGGTTTGTGCCTTTCCAGTCGGGGGCGGGCTGGATCAATATGATCCTGACTCTGCGCGACAGGTGCTCGACCAGGGTTCAGTGTTGATTCTAGGGGGCGGGACCGGGAACGCCTTTTTTACAACTGATACCACCGCTTGCCTGCGGGCGCTAGAGTTGGGGGCGCAGACGGTGATCAAGGCCACCCGCGTCGATGGCGTGTTCAGCGACGATCCCGAAAAGAACCACGAGGCTGTGCGTTATGATCACATCAGTTATGACTTCGCACTCTCTAACGGGCTGCAGGTAATGGATGCCACGGCGTTCACGCTCTGTCGCGAAAACGGGTTATCAGTTCGCGTCATTGACCTGGGAGTTAAAGGCAATCTCCAAAGTGCAGTCAAGGGAGAGTCTGTAGGCACGCTGGTGGATGTTTCAGGAGGAACCCATGATTGATGAAATTCTCAATGATGCCCGCAGTCGCATGAAGAAAAGCACAGAGTCTGTCGCGACGGAGTTCTCAAGGATCCGAACAGGGCGTGCGAGCACCGCACTTTTGGACCATATCCAGGTCGAGTATTACGGAAACCCGGTTCCCATCGCTCAAGCCGCTACGGTAAGCGTGGGAGACGCCAGAACCCTGGTGATTCAGGCCTGGGAGAAAAATATGATTCCCGCCATAGAAAAAGCCGTGATCGAATCAGACCTGGGACTGAACCCCGTCACCGCAGGTGAAGTCATCCGAATTCCACTCCCCGCCTTGACTGAGGAGCGCCGGAAAGAAATGACCAAAGTGGTCAGGCAGGAAGGAGAAAACGGAAAAATTGCGATCCGAAATATCCGGCGCGACGCATTGGGTGATCTCCGAGAGTTGGTCAAAGAAAAACTCATCGGTGAGGACGAGGAGAAGCGCGCCGAAGGCCAGATGCAGGAGTTGACTGACCAGTCGGTAGCCGAGGTCGACCGCTTGGTTGAGGAAAAAGAAGCCGAGGTGATGGAGGTCTGAGGTTGAGCACACCTTCAGGCCCGGCGCCTATGACACCCGCGACAGCCAACAAAGACGGCTCCCAAGAAGATCTTCCACGTCACCTCGCCATCATTATGGATGGCAACGGACGCTGGGCAAAAGCCCGCGGCCAAGCGCGGGTGCAGGGTCATCGGCGTGGGGTCGACGCCGCACGACGGGCGACAACTCTGTGCGGCGAAGCCGGCATCCCTTACCTGACGCTCTTTGCGTTTAGTAGCGAGAACTGGCGCCGACCGGATGAGGAAGTCCGCTTCCTCACCCAATTGCTCGCACTTTCTTTGGAAAAAGAGTTGGGGCGGCTGCATGAGAATGGGGTGAGGCTTAACATCATCGGTGACCCTGCGTCCTTCGGAAGGAACTTGGCGAAGACGATCGATCGGGCAGTAGAAAAAACTTCCAGCAACACCAATCTTACCCTCACCATAGCGCTCAACTACGGGGCTCGTCAGGAACTGGTCACCGCAGCGCGTCTACTGGCGGAATCCTGTGTAGCCAAAGAACTGACCCCGGAGGCCATCTCCGAGGCGGATTTGGAGCGCGTTTTGAACACTCGCGGGCTTCCCGATCCTGATCTCCTTATCCGAACGGGGGGCGAGGTCCGCCTCAGCAACTTCCTGCTGTGGCAACTCGCGTACACCGAACTGGTATTTACGGATGTGTTGTGGCCAGACTTCGACGAGACGATTTTTTGGGAGGCCATAGCAGCCTACCAGGGTCGGCAACGCAGGTTCGGCCAGATCGGTGAACAAGTAGAGTCGCAATCCGGGATAGGGTGATGTTGAGGACCAGAGTGCTTACCGGGCTGGTACTCGCGTCCATTGCACTTTTGGCGCTGTTCTTTCTGCCTACGATCGCTATTGTGGGGATTACGGCGGGAATCGGATTTTTGGGGGCTCTCGAATGGGTGGACCTTCGACGTCAGGCACCAAGCATCGCTTTTCGCAAGGGCTATGCCGTCCTCGTCGCTATAGGCGTCGTGATCCTCTGGAGACTCTTCGAACACAGTATCGTTGCGGTCGGCGTCGTAGCAATCCTGTGGGTGGGGCTGCTCGCGTGGGTCGGGAGCCTGGTAATCAGGAGCAAAGGAACTTCTTGTTCGCCGAGGCTCGTGTTGGGGTTTTTTACGATAATCCCTGCACTGTCACTTGTGCCCTATCTCCACGGACAATCCCACAACGGCGTGCTGCAGTTGCTGACGGTGCTTCTGGTTGTCTGGGTAGGAGACATCGGCGCTTATTTCGGTGGTCGGCGCTTTGGTCGCTCGGCCCTCGCCCCCATGATCAGCCCGGGGAAAACCTGGGAAGGTGCGTTAGCAGGAGCGATTCTCGCGGTATCCACCGGCGCCGCAATTTTCTTTCTGTTTGAGGCTCCTCCGCATCCGGGCATCATTTTTGGGGTTCTTGCACTCACCGCGGTTGCGTCTGTGCTGGCTGATCTTTTCGAGAGCATTCTCAAGCGCAGTGCAGGGAAAAAGGACAGCGGGAATTTGTTGCCAGGACACGGCGGCATTCTGGATAGAATCGACAGCCTTTTGGGTGCGGTACCTGTTTTCTCGGGATTAACGTTGCTGTTTTAATGCAAGGCGTGTCATTTCATGACTGAGCAAATCGGTGTAGCCGTTCTGGGGGCAACGGGTTCCATCGGATCCAGCACACTCGACGTGCTTCGGCTGCATCAGGGCCGATTTAAGATAGTTAGCCTGACAGGGTGGAGGCGAATTGATCCACTCAGGCAGTTGTCGAACGAATTCACGCCTGCTTTAATTGCGGCCGAACCCGAGCACGTTCCGGATCTTGGGTCGAATCCTCTGGATGGGCGCGAAGGGGGTTGTTATCTGGGCGGTGAAGACGGTCTGGTCGCGGCTGCGACCCACCCTGAGGTGGACACGGTAGTTGCAGGGGTTTCCGGCGCGGCGGGCCTGCGATCAACGCTCGCAGCGGTCCAGGCAGGAAAACGCGTCTTGATTGCCAACAAGGAGCCGTTCGTCATGTGTGGCGAGCTTTTGCGTAACGCGGCGTCAGAATCTGGCGCCTGCCTAATGCCGATTGACAGTGAACATAACGCGATTTTCCAGTGCTTACCCCTTGAGGCGCAACGTGATGTGACTTCCGGTCGGGGTATCGGCAGGACTTCGGAGGGGGCTGGAGTGTCTCGAATTGCGCTGACCGCTTCGGGCGGGCCGTTTCTGCGCGCCCCGGCGGCAGCGATTGCCCGCGCCACCCCAGCGGAAGCCTTAGCACACCCGATCTGGAACATGGGGCGAAAAATATCCGTTGATTCGGCAACCTTGATGAACAAAGGACTTGAACTCATCGAAGCCTGTAACCTGTTTGGTCTGCAAGAGAGTCAAATTGATATCATTATTCACCCGCAAAGCGTTCTCCACTCCTTGGTGTACTTCGATGATGGATCCCTCATTGGGCAGATGGGGAATCCGGATATGCGAATCCCTATTTCTCACGGTCTTGCCTATCCAAAGAGAGCAGCTTCCGGGATTGCCGGAATCAATCTATCCGAGGTCGGTCAACTGAATTTCGAGCCACCTGACATTGAGCGTTTCCCAAGCCTGGCACTGGCGAGGGAAGCAGCAAAAGCAGGTCGGAGCACGCCTATCGCCCTGAACGCCGCGAATGAGGTAGCCGTCGATGCTTTTCTTGGCGGTTTGATCACCTTTGGCGAGATCCCTGGCGTGGTTGCGCGAGTTCTGGAACGACACGAGCCGTCAGAAATTACAGACCTCGCGCACGTCGTCGAGATTGATCTAGAGGTTCGCAGTTTGGCCAACGACATGATGCGCCGGGGCAGTCCGTCTTAGGCAAGTAGAATAGGACTGCATGGAACTCCTCAATAACGCACTGTTTTTCTTAGTCGCGGTTGCCGTGTTAGTGAGTTTTCACGAATTCGGCCATTTCATAGTTGCGCGGTGGCTGGGCGTGCGGGTTCTCAAATTTTCAGTTGGGTTCGGTAAGACGATTTTGCGCTGGCAAAAGGCACCAACGGCAACTGAATATGCAATCGGGGCAATCCCCCTGGGCGGTTACGTTCGCATGCTGGACGAGCGCGAAGGAGAGGTCCACCCTGAAGAACGCGACCAGGCATTCAACTGCAAGCCGCTTTCAACCCGCTCCCTGATCGTTTTGGCGGGCCCGGCCGCCAACCTATTGTTGGCAGTCCTGTTGTATTGGGTGATCGGTATGATGGGGACCGAGGACCTTAAACCTGTGGTCGGCTCGGTGACGCCTGATAGCATCGCCGAACAGTCCGGATTCAGGCCAGGCGATCAACTGGTATCCGTCGATAGCCGCCCCATTCGGGGCTGGTCGGATCAGCGCCTCTATCTACTGGATCGTGCCGCGACCTCCGCGGAACTGTCATTTGTTGTCGATAGGCCAGCTGAGGGCCCGAAGACACTGCTGGTTTCCTTGAATCAGGCGCGAGACGAGTTTTTCAATCCCGCAGTGTTGTCGGGCGTGATCGGTATCGCACCGGCTCTGCCGATCCCAGAGGCGATAGTTGCCGGTTTGGTCGAAGGCGGGCCTGCACACCGAGCCGGGGTAATCGAGGGGGATCGAATCTCTGCGATTGATGGCATAGCCGTCACGGATTGGGCGGATCTCGTCAGGAAGATTGCCTCAGGATCCAGTCAGGAGTTAACGCTATCTCTGCAACGTGACGACACCATCATCATCATTCCGGTTCTCGCGGACCTTCATGTCGTCGAAGGTACCCAGATTCGGCGGATAGGGATCTACGGACCGACGAGTGCCGATCTAAGCGAACACATCACCAGAGTAGGGTACGGACCCCTGGATGCCGCCATAAGAGGCCTGGAGACCACCTGGCTCATGTCATCTTTAACGGTGCGCCTTTTTGGAAAGATGCTGACCGGGAGCGCTTCCCGCGAACATTTAAGCGGACCGGTTTCAATCGCGAGATACGCGGGCCAGTCCGCGAACCTTGGCTTCACGCAGTTTCTTGCATTCCTGGCTGTTCTCAGCATCAGTCTGGGGATAATCAATTTGTTGCCGATTCCCGTACTGGATGGCGGCCACCTGGTCTATTTCGCCGCAGAAGGCCTCTTGCGGCGACCGCTTCCCGACAGAGTGATGCTGTGGGGACAGCAATTCGGGATCGTATTTATTGTGCTGTTAATGGGTCTGGCGTTTTATAATGACTTTCTGAGCCTGATCCAATGAATACACGCTTGAAGTCATTCAACTCCCTCCTAAGACGTTTCGCGCCCCGGGTGGCAGCGTTAGCCATGCTGGTGTTCTCCGCCGCAGCAGCAGCGGATTTCGTCGTGGAGGACATCCGTGTCGATGGCGCCCAAAACATTGAGGTCGGTACGATCTTCAACTATTTACCGATCAAGGTGGGGGACGTCGCCGACGAGGCACTGATCAATCAGTCGATCAAAGCCCTATTCGCAACCGGTTTTTTTCAGGATGTCGAGATTCGGCGTCAAGAAGGAATCCTGATTGTCGCGGTCTCCGAGCGACCTGCTATCTCCGATGTCGACTTCAGCGGCAACAAGGACATTGACGATGAAGCGATCGAAAAAGCATTGACTCAGGTAGGCGTCACGCAAGGTCGTATTTTTCGCGAGCCGCTTCTGGAGCAGCTGGTTCAGGCGATCGAAGAACAATATTTTGCGAAGGGTCGGTATTCCGCAACCGTCGACGCCGTCGTTACGCCGGTCGATCTTAATCGCGTCTCTGTTTCCCTGACCATAGACGAAGGCCGTGTGGCACGCATCCGAGAGATCAATATCGTTGGCAACGAAGTGTTCTCGGACAAGGAGCTGCTCTCTGAGATTTCTCTGGGAGAAGAGCGGTGGCACAGTTTCATTTCCCAAATTGGACAATACTCAAAAGAAGAGTTACTTGCCGATTCAGAGACCTTGCGGAGTTTTTACCTCGACCGGGGGTATATGAATTTCGAACTGCTCTCGTCTGATGTAACGATCAGCCAGAATAAGCAGGATATCTTTATTACCTTCGCGCTCCGGGAAGGAGAGTTGTTCAGTGTCGGTAAAATTGAGGTCGAGGGCGGTGGCGGCTTCTCTGCCGAGGAGTTGCTGGGCCTGATCGACATGCCCAGCGGTCAGCCGTTCTCGCAGACCGACCTTGTCGCCTCACGATCAGCGATCGAAAGCAAGTTGGCTGACCATGGCTATGCGTTTGCGAACGTCAATGCCATTACCGACATTGATGAGGCAGGTCACCGGGTAGATTTTGTCTTCGCCGTGGATCCGGGCCCCCTCGTCTACGTGCGGAAGATCAACATCAGCGGCAATCAGGCCACCCTCGACGAAGTGATTCGGCGGGAGATGCGCCAGCTTGAATCGTCTGTCTTCTCGGCAGAAAAGCTGCGCCGCTCACGTGAAAGAATCGCACGTCTGGGATTTTTTGATGATGTCAATATAGACCTGACTTCGGTCCCAGGATCGATTGACCAGGTGGATCTCTCCGTTTCAGTTAAAGAGCGGGCAACGGGCAACTTCATGTTTGGCGCCGGTTATGAGGATTCAGACGGACTCTTCGTTCTGGCGGAAGTCCACCGGGGCAATCTTTTTGGTACCGGACGAGAGCTCAACGTGAAGGCCGAGTTATCGAAAGTCGATCAGACATTCGATATTGAATATAGAAATCCATACCATACGGCAGAAGGTGTCAGTCGTGCTTTGTTCGTGAATCGTGAAAAGATCGATACGGATTCGGTGACCACGGCGGATTACACCTCAGAAACGACCGGCGGCGGTATCCGCTACAGCATCCCGATGTCTGAATACAATGCGCTCAGCCTCAGCGCGGCGATTGAAGACATCAGCTTGGCTTCGACCTCTTCGACGCCCCCTGAGTACCAGTCATTTATTGATCGACATCCGGATAACCTTAATCTCAATCTCTCTACCGGATTTTCCAAGGACACCCGGGACAGTATCTTCTTCCCGCGACGCGGATTCTATCGAAGGATCTCTGCAGAAATCGGCTTTCCGGGAAGTGATCTGGAATATTACAAACTCTCCCTTCGCGGCAGTTGGTACCGGCAGCTCGTTGGGCGACTCATCCTGAACCTTAGAGGTGATGTCGGATACGGCGACGGGTACGGCGATCTTGAAGAGTTGCCGTTTTTTAAGAATTATTATGCGGGCGGTGCGAGCAGCGTCCGGGGCTTCGAAGCCCGCTCTCTGGGCCCGGTGAGCAATGGGGCGGACGCGGCGCCCCTGGGCGGGGGTATCAGGACGGTAGCAGGTGTCGAGATGTATTTCCCGGTGTTTGGTTTACAAGAAGATAACGACAAACGTCTCAGCCTTTTTGCTGATGCGGGCCAGGTGTTCGCGTCCAGCAGCGATTTTGATGTTGGGGACATTCGATTGAGTGTCGGGGCCGGATTTCACTGGTTTTCTCCCGTTGGTCCGATCTCCCTGACTATGGCTCAACCTTTGAACGATGAGCCGGGCGACGACGTCAAACGCCTTCAGTTCACATTAGGCTCGCTTCTGCGTTAGACAGGACGGGCGCTGATCAGGACCTCGCATCATGACTAGATCTTCCAGATCCTCTTTTTCTGCCAAGTTAGGCGTGATCGCTTTGATGGCGACATTGGTTTCCGGGCCCTCAGCCGCCCAAAACCCCTCCAAGATCGGCTTTGTGGACCCCGTTCGTTTGATTGAGCAGGCGCCGCAGGGCGTCACTGCGCTCGCTGCCCTCGAGGAGGAATTCCGATCCCGTGATGAGGACTTGAAGTCGCGGCACGGCCAGATACAGGATATGGAGGCAGATCTCGAAAAGAACATCCTGA
Organism: Acidiferrobacter sp.; assembly: GCA_002694065.1. Taxonomy (GTDB): domain Bacteria; phylum Pseudomonadota; class Gammaproteobacteria; order Arenicellales; family UBA868; genus UBA868. The sequence continues at coordinate 24,027 of NZKZ01000012.1, read as the reverse complement.
TTATGGACGCCACCTCTGCTCAGGCCCGTCAACGTGAGATAGAGAACCTGAAACGACGCCTCGCTCGAGATCAGCAAGAGGCGAGAGAGGATTACAATCTTCGACGCAATGAAGAACTCGCTAAACTTCAGGCTCTAGTTCGAGAGGTCATAGTCGAGCTCGCGAGGGCAGGGAACTATGACCTCGTCGTCGAGCAGGCCGTCTACGTCAGTGACGCGGTTAACATCACGGACCTTGTTCTTGAGCGACTGGCCCAGCTTCCCTAGAGCGCAGGCTCTCTCAATAATTGACCAAAAACGTTTTTCGACAAAGTTGTGTCCTGAGCAGTTAGGTGTGGAAGAAGAAATAGACATACACCGCATTCGGGAGATCCTCCCGCATCGCTATCCGTTTTTGCTGATTGACCGGGTACTTGACGTGACCCCGGGAGAACGGTTGCGGGCACTAAAAAATGTGACCGCCAATGAGCCCTTCTTCGACGGCCACTTTCCCCATAGACCCGTGTTCCCTGGGGTACTTATGCTGGAGAGTATCGCCCAGGCATCTGCGATTCTGGTGAGTTTGATCATAGATGCCAAAGCCAGTCAGAAAAATGTCTATCTCTTTGCGGGCGTAGACAAGGCGCGGTTCAAGGCGCCCGTCGAACCCGGGGATCAATTGATCATCGACGTCCAGTTGGAAACCCAGCGACGGGCGCTATGGAAGTGCTCAGGGAGCATTTCTGTGGCAGGAAAGCTTGTATGTTCATCAGATGTGCTCTTTACCCACAGGCCGATTGAGTGATTAGCGACCGGGCGGTTATCGACCCCGGTGCCCATCTCGAAGAAGACGTTGAGATCGGACCGTTCTGCGTTATCGAAGGAGACGTAGCGATCGGGCGAGGAACCCGGATCGGGTCGCACGTCGTGATCCGCTCGGGCACTGAGATTGGCCGGAACAATCGAATCTATTCGTTTGCCTCTATTGGCGAAGACCCACAGTTTGCAGGTTACGCCGGCGAGCCTACCCGTCTTGAGATCGGCGATGCCAATGTGATCCGGGAATACGCAACCCTGAATCGCGGTTCGACCTCGGACAGAGGCACTGGAGTCACCCGGATAGGCAACAATAACTTTTTAATGGCATACAGCCACATTGCCCATGACAGCACGTTAGGAGATCACATCATTTTTGCTAACGGCGCAAGCCTGGCCGGTCATGTCGAGGTGGGTGATTTCGCCATTTTGGGAGGCTTTACACTCGTACATCAATTTTGTCGGGTGGGGCCGCACTCGTTGACTGGGATTGGGACGGTCTGCCTTCAAGATGTTGCCCCGTATCTCATTGTGGCGGGCAGCCCTGCCAAGACCTATGGCATCAACGTCCGCGGACTTCGCCGCCGGGATTTTGGCGATGAGGTGATCGCAGAGCTTCGTGAAATCTACAAGCAGAAATTTCGCGGGAAGACCGTTTCGACCAACATAACGCCAGCGGAGCCGGGGCAAAGTTTTTCACCCGAATCCGTGCAACTTCTAGAATTTCTCTCGCAATCACAGCGGGGCGTGATCCGCTGAGGTCTGCCGGTGCCGTCGCGCTTACGACTTGGCGTCGTCGCTGCTGAACCCTCCGGGGACCGCTTGGGAAGTGGTCTGGTTTCTGTACTCAGGGAGCGAGTACCTTCTCTGGAGCTGCGGGGAATCGGCGGCCCAGAATTGAGCCGGCTAGGTCTTGAATCCGCCTGCGACATCCATGATCTATCAATTATGGGGCTGGAGGACCTGTGGCGAAAGCTCCCCAATGCGGTGAAGATTCGAAAACGTCTGATTACAAGCTTCAGGCGCGACCCACCTGACCTTTTTTTGGGAATAGACTCCCCGGACTTCAATCTGAGTCTCGAACGACGGTTGCGCAACTCGGGGATACCGGTGATGCATCTGGTCAGTCCAACGGTTTGGGCGTGGCGGGGTTACCGGGTGAAAAAGATCCGACGAGCCGTTGATCGCATATTGGTTTTGTTTCCTTTTGAAAAGGACTTTTATGAAAAGCGGGGAGTGCCCGCGACATTTGTTGGGCACCCGGCGGCCCGAGAGACAGCCGACCTGTCTAAAGACGGGTCGAGGAAGCTTCTGGATCTTGCGCCAAACGGAAAGATTGTCTCTGTCCTTCCGGGAAGTCGTGAGTCTGAAATCAAACATTTGTCTTCAATATTTGTTGGGTCTATTCGGAGATTGGCCGAGGCCGATCGGGAACTTTCCTTTCTGATTCCTTTTGCAAGTGCCAGAATCAAACAGCAGTTTCTCAGCCTGGTGTCACTCGAAGGACTCACGCAACGGGTTCGGTTGATAGATGGGCAGGCACGTGAGTGCCTTGCGGCCAGCGACGTGGCGCTACTGGCTTCCGGTACCGCGGCGCTTGAGGCAGCGCTGGTAGGATGCCCGATGGTAGTGGCTTATCGAGTGTCGGCACTCTCTTATCGAGTAGCGAGGGCGTTGGCATCCACTAAAATTGTGTCGATGCCTAATCATCTGATGCCGGAACCCCTTGTACCGGAATTTCTTCAAAAAGCGGCAACGGAAGAGAACCTGGTGCCCGCCGTCCAACGCCTACTCTCGGACGCCGACGCGATAGAACAAATCCGGGATTCACTTCTGGGTATCCGCGAAACCTTGAACCTGGACACCAATGATCGAATCGCCGAGGCGATTCTGGAAAGGGTGAGGCGTCGGTGACCCAAAGAGCGGGTTCGGGTCTGGCCGGCGTAGATGAGGCCGGCCGGGGACCTCTCGCAGGCCCTGTCGTCGCTGCCGCTGTGATTCTGGGAACTGACTTTCAGTACAAAGGCCTAGCGGACTCAAAGGCCCTCTCTAGCCGTAAACGGGAAGAGGCCAATCTCGTGATAAGAAAGACGGCGTGGGCCTGGTCGATAGGATTCGCGAGTGCCTTAGAAATCGATCGGTTCAATATTCACGTGGCCACGCTTATTGCGATGCGGCGGGCGGCGTTAGGGCTTCCGATTGAGCCCGGATTCGTTCTCGTCGATGGAAAATTTACTCCGAAACTCCCGTGGCCAAGTGCCGCACAGGCTCGGGCTGATGAGAACGAGCCGACGGTATCTGCAGCATCAGTTCTGGCCAAGGTCTATAGGGATCGCTATATGCGTGAATTAGATAAGCAATTTCCAGAATATGGCTTTCGGCAACATAAGGGGTATCCTACCCGTGTGCACCTCGAGGCTCTCGAGCATTATGGACCAAGCTTGGCGCACCGGTTTTCCTTTCGGCCTGTCCGTGAGGCTTGTCCGCCAGCAGGGCGCCTTGATTGAGTTCAGCAACTGGGGCTGAGTCGGAGAGATCGTGACAACTTCATTCGTTCATTTAAACCTCCACACGGAATATTCCCTTGTGGATGGGATTGTTCGGATTAAAGAATTGGCCGAGACGGTCGAGTCGGCAGGCATGCCCGCAGTCGCCATGACTGACGTATCCAATGTTTATGCCGCCATCAAGTTCTACCGAGCCTGCGTCAACGCCGGCATCAAGCCGCTATTTGGCGTTCATCTTGATGTCGCAGCTCGCGGGACTGGTGAGTCGGTTGGCCGAATTGGCCTGCTGTGTCGAAACAATCAGGGGTTTAAAGCACTAAGCCATCTTTTGACCGACATCTATACCGAACCGCGATCCGGGCACACCCTCCTGGTCGATCGGGAACGGCTGCATCCGATCGCCAAAGATCTTATCGGTCTTTCAGGCGGAATCGACGGGGACATCGGTCGGGCGCTCATCGCCGGACATCCAGACCAGGCGTCAGAGCTCTTTAGACAGTACTCGGCAATGTTTGGAGGAAACTTCTTTATCGAGCTCACTCGCACTAACCGTTCCGGCGAACAGGAATATGAGGCCCGGGCCTTGGAAATGGCATCGGAGGAGGGGGGAGCTCTGGTCGCGACCAATTCGGTTCGGTTCCTCTCCGCTTCAGATTTTGAGGCGCATGAGATCAGGACCTGTATTCACCAAGGACGGGTCCTCGACGATCCGCGTCGACCGAGAGCGTTTACGGCCGAGCAGTATCTGCGCACGGCGGGCGAGATGGCAGAGATTTTTTCAGACGTCCCCAGTGCGATCGAGAACACAGTGGAGATAGCCAAGCGCTGCAATGTGTTTATTGATTTCGACACGACGCATATGCCGTTATACGAAAACGCCGATGACAGTAGCACCGGGAGAGCTCTTAAAACGGAGGCCCAAAAAGGACTCCTGGCCTATATCGGCAAGACTGACGAGACAACAGATAAGGTCTATCAGGAACGACTCGATTCCGAGATCGAGACGATTACCCGTATGGGGTTTGCCGGTTATTTCCTGATCGTCGCCGATTTCGTGCAGTGGGCCCGGGACAATGGCGTACCGGTGGGGCCTGGGAGGGGTTCCGGCGCTGGATCTCTTGTGGCGTTTGCGCTTGGGATCACCCGTCTTGATCCGATTGTGCACGGCCTCCTTTTTGAACGCTTCCTCAACCCGGAGCGGGTCTCATTGCCCGACTTTGATATTGACTTCTGCATGGTCGGTCGTGACCGGGTGATCGAATATGTGAGCGATCGCTACGGATCTGAAAAGGTAGCCCAGATCATCACCTACAACACGCTGGCGGCCCGAGCCGTAGTTCGTGATGTCGGGCGGGTTATGGGGATGCCCTATGGCTTTTGCGACACCCTCGCCAAGTTGGTTCCGTTTGAGGTTGGCATGACACTGGAAAAAGCGCTCGCCCAGGATGATGAATTGCGTCGTCGGTATCGTAACGAAGCAGAGGTGACCCAGTTGATCGACAATGGGCGACGCCTCGAAGGAATGCCGCGAAACGCCGGTAAGCACGCTGGTGGGCTGGTCATCGCGCCAGCACCCATAGCTGAATTCTCTCCCTTGTATTGGGAACCTGGGATGACCCAGGCCGTCACCCAGTTCGATAAGGATGATCTTGAGGCTATCGGCCTTGTCAAATTTGACTTTCTTGGTCTCCGAACATTAACGGTGATTGATTGGGCAACGCGTCTGGTGAATGAGACGCGGCAGAAGAGGGGTGAACCACCCATTGATATCGAGGCGTTAGCTCCAGATGATTCAGAGGTATATCGACTCATATGTACTGGGAAGACGACCGCGTTATTCCAGTTAGAGTCGCGCGGCATGCAGGAGCTGATCCAGCGGCTACAGCCAGATCGATTTGACGAACTGACGGCGCTGGTCGCCCTGTTCCGGCCCGGCCCCCTGCAATCGGGGATGGTGGACGACTTCATTAATCGTAAACATGGACGCGAGCCCGTCGTCTCGCTGCACGATCGAATTGAATCAATTCTGGAGCCCACTTACGGCGTGATCCTGTATCAGGAGCAGGTAATGGAGATTGCGCGGGAACTGTCGGGATTCAGCTTGGGATCAGCAGATCTGCTCCGAAGGGCCATGGGCAAGAAGAAGCCGGAGGAAATGGAAGAACAACGGCACGCCTTTGTCGATGGCGCAACCAAGCGAGGGATAGAGGAGTCCAGTGCGGCCCGCATCTTCGATCTGATTGAGAAGTTTGCCGGTTACGGATTTAACAAATCGCACTCCGCGGCTTACGCATTACTCAGTTACCAGACAGCCTGGTTGAAAAATTATTATCCGGCAGAGTTTATGTCGGCGGCGCTCTCCGCAGATATGGAGCACACTGACAAAGTGGTCATTCTCATTCGGGAAGCAAAGTCTATGGGACTGAATATAGAACCCCCGGATATCAATCGGGGTGAACTCAGGTTCTCGGTCGCTGAGGAAGGTTCAATTATCTATGGTTTGGGCGCAATCAAGGGTGTGGGTGAGAAAGCGCTGGAGGATGTTCTAAAAGAGCGGAAGGAAAACGGCAATTATCAAAATCTCTTATCCCTTTGCCAGCGAATTGACTCTCAAAAAGTAAACAAAAAAACACTTGAAGCGCTAATTCGCTCGGGGGCTCTAGATTCGTTTGGCGTAGACCGCGCCCACCTTGAATTTCAACTTCCCCAAGCCCTCGATGCGGCTGGTCAACAGGTCAGCAATGCCTCCTCCGGGCAAAATGATATGTTTGGCATCCCGTCAGTAGATGAGGTGGTGCTTACAGTCCCGGAAGGACGCGAGTGGCCAGCGCGCAAGCGCCTTGAGATGGAGCGCAACAGCCTGGGGTTTTATCTCACCAGCCATCCGATTGAACACCATAAGTCCGAACTAAGAGCAATCGGAGCGGTGCAGATTGCCCAAACGCCGCCCCACTCGGACAAAGTCGTCATGCTCACCGGGTTGATTCAGGATGTCAGGACTTTCCAGAACCGCAAAGGAGAAATGGCGGCATTTTTCAGGCTAGATGACGGCACCGGTTACGCGGATATCAGCATTTCTCCGGCGCTCTTCTCAGAAACGAGAAGCACGTTAGGGGCAAAGGGATTAGTGCTCGTTAGGGGCGCAACCGGGATTGATGACCGCTCAGGTCTGCTCGCTTTGAAAGCGGATGGACTTTGGACTTTGGAAAGTTTTCGCACGGAGCGCCTTGCAGAGCTCAATATCACACTTCCTGAGGCGCTTGATGCCCGTAACGCCGCTGATGAATTGAAGTCGCTCCTTCGCCACTTTACCCCCGGCGCAACGAATGTCATCGTCAACTACAAGAACGCCGATGGAGATAGCTTGTCCATACGCCTTGGAGAACAATGGCGCTTACGGCCAGAGCCCGAGTTGTTGGATAGCCTGGTTAACTTTGTNGGCGAATCAGCCATACAGTATGGGTTTGGAAAGTTGAGCAAGAGAGGTNNATCCGGCAATAACAAGGCCGCTTGATCAGCAGCCATCCCGTCTTCAAGAGTAAAATAGACGTATGAGCAACTCGCTGGATTTTGAACAGCCTATTGTCGACCTTGAGGCCAAGATCGACGAGTTGCGCCGGGTCGACGTAGACGGGGCGCTCGACCTGCACCGAGAGATCGAACGCCTGGAGACCAAGAGCCACAAGCTCACCCGGGAAATTTTTGCCTCCCTTGACGCCTGGCAGATCACACAGTTGGCGCGGCACCCGCAACGCCCTCACACCCTGGACTATATTTCGCGGGTTTTCTCAAATTTCCAGGAGTTGTCTGGGGATCGGATGTATCGCGACGACCCGGCGATTGTCGGCGGCCTTGCCCGCATTGGCGGTAAAGGGGTAATGGTCGTTGGCCACCAGAAAGGTCGCGACACTAAGGAGAAAGTCCGAAGAAATTTCGGGATGCCGAGTCCTGAGGGCTACCGCAAGGCGCAGCGCCTTATGAGGATGGCCGAGAAGTTCCGACTGCCGGTTGTCACCCTTATCGACACACCAGGCGCCTATCCCGGTATCGGGGCTGAGGAACGTGGGCAGAGTGAGGCTATTGCCCAAAATATTGCGATGATGGCAGGCCTGAAAGTACCCATTGTCTCGATTGTGATTGGTGAAGGTGGCTCCGGCGGGGCGCTCGCGATTGGCGTCTGTGACCGCTTGGTGATGCTTCAGTTCGCCACCTATTCGGTTATCAGCCCCGAGGGTTGCGCATCCATCCTTTGGAAGAGTGCCGATAAAGCCCAAACCGCAGCGACCGCGATGAAAATTACCTCTGAGAGTCTTAAACAAAACGGACTCGTCGACATTGTGGTTCAGGAACCGTTGGGCGGCGCACACCGTGATCCCGATCAAACCGCAGAGCAACTCGGCGTTGTGATCCAGGAGCAGTTGCAGATTCTCGACTCCCTCACGACCGAGGAGTTGTTACGCCAGCGGGACACGAGGTTGCGTTCATTTGGACGGTTCAAAGCCGAGTCCTGAGCCCACGGACGGGCTGCACCCCCTACAGAGGGCAGTCTGGTGTGCGCTTGAGCCGTATAAAGAACGGCGAATCAACGTTGCCCTTAGCGGGGGCAACGATTCCACCGCCTTACTCTCGGTGTTGGTCTCTCTGAGGGATCCGCTCGATTTACGACTTCGGGCATTGCACGTAAACCATGCCTGGGCACCAGAATCGTCTGCTTGGGAGACGCATTGCGAAAGTTTCTGTCGTGAACTCGGCGTACCCTTCGAGTCCTTTGCCCTCAAGCGTTTCGACCATTCTGGCGGGCAAAGAACTCCTGACAAGTTCGACGAGGGCAAAGCCCGGGAACAGCGATACCAATGGTTTTCCAGTATCTGCGGTGCCGAAGAGGTGTTGGTAACAGCTCATCACCTTGAGGATCAGAGTGAGACCTTGGTGCTGAGATTGATGAGAGGGGCGGGCATCCGGGGACTTGGTGCCATGCGGAAGGCCCAACGCCTGTACGGCATGACGGTACTAAGACCCTTGCTCGACGTCCCGAAGGAACGGTTGGAGGCCTGGGTGACGGAGCAGGGTCTTGAGGTCGTCTCCGACGGCTCTAATTTCGACGAGACCTACGATAGAAACCTTCTGCGCCGACAGGTCCTTCCTGTCCTGCAGGCTCGTTGGCCAGACACGGCGAAATCTCTGGCCAGGAGCGCGCGATATTTCCAGGAAGTGCAGTCGGTATTGGAGGGGACGGCTGCGGAGGACTTGGCAAGGTGCAAACTCCCGCGAGGGGAAAAAATGCTTTGGGACCTGGGGTCAGTCTGCAAACTGAAACTTCTTCAGCTCGATGCTCCCCGTCTTTTGAATTTACTCCGGTACTGGGTCGATATAAACAGTCTCCGAGTGCCTTCAGAGCGGGCCCTGCGTGAGTTTGTCCGGCAACTCGGTTCAGGGCGGCAGAGCGCCTCGCCCTCGCTGAGCGTGGGAGCGGCAGAGTTCAGATGTCACCGTAACCGCTTATTCTTGGTTCCCGGGCCGCTATCTAGGGCTCCGGCTCCAGTGAAGGCGCAGGCGTGGCAGGGATCTGACTTGAGCATTCCGGGGCCGGATATTGCCTTGATGGCCCGTGTGACTAACACCCAAGGCTTGAGCGCGGAGCTTTTCCGCAGCGGGACGGTTGAGTTGCGCTGGCACAGGGGGCAGCAAACTGTGATGCCTATAGGGCGTGGCCGTCATCGACACTCCCTGCGAAAACTCCTTCAGGAATCTGAGTTGCCGCCATGGCAACGGAAAAGAGTTCCCCTGGTTTTCATTAATGGGCGTTTTGCGGCAATGCCGCAGATTGTGGTGGACGAGTCCTGTAGCGCGGGGCCAGGCGAAGCAGCAATCGACATTCAGATCCAGGATCTGAGAAAAGAAGGTTGGCAACAAAACGGTCCGTTGTAACAAAAAGACTCGTCTGTTATCCTAACCGTCCGTCGGGTGTCGTTGGCCGAAACAGCAATGACTGATTTGCCAGGACGCACCGCCCGTATAGATCAATCCCGATCATAGGAAGCCATGTCCGACGGAATCTCCCCAAAATTCGCGTTTATCACAGGCGGCGTGGTTTCGTCGCTCGGCAAAGGATTATCCGCCGCTTCACTGGGCGCGCTGCTCGAAGCCCGGGGGTTGAAGGTCACCTTGGTGAAACTCGACCCCTACATCAATGTTGACCCAGGGACAATGAGCCCGTTTCAGCATGGAGAGGTATTTGTCACCGACGATGGCGCTGAGACAGATCTTGATCTGGGACATTACGAACGGTTCGTTCGAACCCGAATGAGCCAAAAGAACAATTTCACCACTGGTCAGATCTATGAGCGGGTTATTCGAAAGGAGCGTCGAGGGGATTTTCTAGGGGGCACCGTACAGGTGATTCCCCACATCACCAACGAAATTAAAGACTCGATCGTCACAGCAGGAGAAGGGCATGATGTTTGCCTAGTAGAGATCGGGGGCACCGTAGGCGATATCGAATCTCTTCCATTCCTTGAAGCCATCCGTCAAATGCGTATTGAATTGGGTAGAGAGAGCACAATATTTCTTCATCTCACCCTGGTTCCAGCTCTACATAAGGCGGGGGAAATCAAGACAAAGCCAACCCAGCATTCCGTAAAAGAATTGCGCAGCATCGGCATTCAGCCGGACATTGTCCTGTGTCGGGCACACGATCCGCTCCCGGCAGATGCGCGTCGAAAGATATCTCTGTTCACTAACGTAGATGAAGCCTCTGTTATCTCGGCCGAAGATGTCGACAATATCTACTCCATCCCAAGACGCTACCATGAGCAGGGCCTGGATGAGGCGGTGGTTCGACATCTCGCGCTCGGCGGCGACGAGTCAGACTTGGCAGAGTGGGACAGAGTCGTCGAAGTGATGGGCTCACCCGAGGCAGAGCTCACCATCGCCATGGTCGGAAAATATGTCTCTCTTACAGAGTCCTACAAATCCCTCTCGGAAGCAATCATCCACGCAGGGATTCAGAATCATGTTCGGCCGGTCGTTAAATATGTTGATGCTGAAGATTTGACTAGTCCCGAGAAGGCTACTGAGGTTCTGGCTGACGTTGACGCGGTTCTCGTACCCGGAGGGTTCGGGGAACGCGGTACTGAGGGGATGATCAATGCTGTTCGCTTTGCCCGGACTTCGGGCACCCCGTATCTCGGAATCTGTTTGGGCCTGCAGATTGCGGTGATCGAATTCGCCCGCCACGTCGCCGGAATGAAATCAGCAAACAGTACCGAATTTGATGAAACCGGGGAGTTCCCGGTAGTCGCATTGGTAACCGAGTGGACCGAAGGTGACGGCCAACGTAAAGAGCGCAGCGAGAGCGATGATCTGGGAGGCACTATGCGCCTTGGGGCGCAAGAGGCCCACCTTCGTCCTGACTCCCTGTGCGCTCGAATTTACGGCCGGGAAACCATTTCCGAACGGCATCGTCACCGCTATGAGGTGAATAATCATTATCGCCCGGGGCTGGAAGAGGTGGGTCTTTCCGTGGCGGGGCGCTCTGGCGATGATCTTGTCGAGATGGTTGAGATTCCGTCTCATCCGTGGTTTGTGGCCTGCCAGTTTCACCCGGAATTCAATTCGACCCCCCGTGATGGGCATCCGCTTTTCGCCGCATTCGTCGCCGCTGCCCGAAGGCACCAGGACAATTCATGTGATCTAGACTCAAGTACGGCCACAGCGTGAGTATTTTTAGAAATCGCAAAGGCGGCGAAGAATCGCTGTTTTTTATTGCCGGACCGTGCGTGATTGAAAGTCGGGACAATGCGCTGCGCACAGCTGACACGCTTGCTGAGACGGCATCTGCTCTTGGCGTTCTCCTGGTGTACAAATCCTCATTTGATAAAGGCAATCGGTCTTCAGGGGAGTCATTTCGAGGCCCGGGCCTGGACACCGGTCTCAAGATTCTTGAGGAAGTTCGGTCCGAAACGGGGCTGCCGGTATTGACTGATGTTCACACACCAGAACAGGCAGCGCTGGCGGGAGACATCGTCGACATGCTGCAGACCCCGGCTTTTCTCTGCCGGCAGACCGATCTTATTGTGGCCGCGGCAGCCACAGGTGTGCCGGTGAATATCAAGAAGGGTCAGTTCATGGCCCCTCAGGAAATGCGTACGGTGGCAAAGAAAGCCAGTGCGGCCGGAGCGAGTGACCTGTTCTTATGCGAGCGGGGAACCACTTTTGGCTACCATAACCTGGTGGTCGATATGCGCTCGTTACAGGTGATGGCGTCATTGGGTTTTCCGGTGATCTTTGACGCTACTCACTCGGTACAGTTGCCAGGTGCTGGTGGCGATTGCTCTGATGGGCAGCGTGAGTTTGTCCCATTACTCGCTCGGGCGGCAGTTGCGGCAGGGGTCGCTGGTGTATTCATGGAGACACACATCGACCCTTCGGCAGCGTTAAGTGACGGACCAAACGCCTGGCCTTTGGACAGACTGCAACCTCTTCTTGAGGACTTATTAAGGATTCACGAAGCGGCAAGGCAATCACATCTTTAGCTAATTTTCATCGACAAATTCAAGAGGCACCAGGCTATGAGCCACCCATCCTCTCTGGAAATTTCCCAGGTTCACGCAAGGGAGATACTCGATTCGCGGGGGTTTCCAACGCTCGAAGCGGAAGTGACGCTGCAAAGCGGCATAGTCGGTCGTGCAGCAGTTCCGTCTGGCGCATCCACCGGGAAGCGTGAGGCCCTAGAGCTTAGAGATGGCGACTCGACCCGGTTTAACGGCAAAGGAGTCAGCAGGGCAGTCGCTAATGTCAACGGCGAGATTAAACAGTGCCTCGTGGGCTGCGACGCGTCAGATCAACGCCAAGTCGATGAGCAGTTGCTCAGTCTGGACGGCACTCCGAATAAGGAGCGCCTTGGGGCCAATGCTCTGCTCGCCGCCTCACTGGCAACGGTCAGGGCGGCAGCACGCGGTCTTGGCAAGGGATTGTTCGATCATATCGGTACGCTTCACGGCAATTTGAGTCCGGCGCGGCTTCCTGTGCCCCAGATGAACATTCTTAACGGTGGGGCCCATGCCGATAACAGTATCGATTTCCAGGAGTTTATGGTGCTTCCGGTTGGGTCAAACACCTTCGGTGAGGCGCTTCGTTGCGGAGTTGAGATCTTCCACCAGTTGCGTGCAGAGCTGACAGCCCAGGGGCTTCAGACCGCAGTAGGGGACGAGGGTGGATTCGCCCCAGACTTTCCCTCAAACGAAGCCGCGCTGCAGGCGGTGCTGCAGGCGGTCGAACGGTCTGGATATATGCCGTCCGAGGACGTTTTTTTGGGGCTCGATTTAGCGAGTTCAGAGTTCTTCTCAGGAGGCCAATACCGCCTGCAGTCTGAAGAACATAGTTACACCACCGGTGAGTTTATTAATCTGATTTCTGAGCTCACAGACCGGATTCCGATTCTTTCTCTGGAAGACCCTCTTGATGAGGATGACTGGGAAGGTTGGGTAACACTGACGAAAAAGCTGGGGCAGACCGTGCAATTGACCGGGGATGATCTTTTTGTCACAAATCCAGGCATTCTGGAAAAAGGGATTGACCTGCAGGCGGCGAACTCTATCCTGATTAAGGTGAATCAGATTGGCACCTTGAGCGAGACGCTCGATGCCGTCCGACTTGCACAGTCGAACGGCTACACGGTCACGGTCTCGCACCGATCAGGAGAGACAGAAGACACGACTATTGCCGACCTTGCGGTGGGTGTCGGTGCCGATCAGATAAAAACCGGCTCACTGTGCAGATCAGAGAGAACAGCCAAGTACAACCGGCTGCTCCGGATCGAGGAGGCGCTGGGTGACCGGGCGGTCTATGCCGGCAGACAAGCGTTTGCACAACTGTAAGTGTCCCGCACGGTTTGAGAGTCGGCGTTGCCCTACCTTAGGACGATAATCTTCTGTCTAATCGGGCTTGTCGCCGCTTTGCAGTACGCCCTGTGGTTTGGGAAGAGCAATGTCGTCGACCTGATCCACCTGCGGCACTCCGTCAACGAACTGGAGCAGGAGAATCTCGCTCTCCGAGAGCGCAATAATCGGCTCCATGCCGATGTCAATGAAATCAAGAATCGTGTCGAGGCCATTGAGGCAAGAGCGCGCGAGCAACTGGGCCTGATCAAACCGGGGGAAACCTACTACCAGGTGGTCCTGCCCGACGAGAATGCGCTGTCACCTGACGCGGACTAGCACCTAATCCAAATCTTCTGCAGGAATCGGGTAGGGCAGAGGTGAGACCGTCAGCGGGACATCTTCCCAGGAGAGGCCTCCGGACTGAAGTGGCGTTATTGCTTCTGTTGGCACCGCCGCCAACAGTTGTATTTCGTCACAAGTCTGGTCAACGGCGGCACAGATGACCACCCCGTCACGACCAGATTTGGTGGGTGTGCACTTGAGGGCGGTTCCCGGCTCAGGGAGTTGTGTGTGTTCGGCGACGGCGCGGATCATCCGCTGTTTGGGCTTGCCTCTGTAACGAACGCGAGCGACGATTTCCTGACCTGGGTAACACCCTTTCTTGAAACTTACCCCACCCACCAGATCCAGGTTCACAGACTGGGGGATTAAAGCCTCGGAGAGCGGCGCACTTATCAGGGGTAATCCCAATTCGATACAGAGCGCGTGGAAGGCGGCTGTTTTTCCTGCCTCGTCGGTAGTGACTGCGTCGATCGTTGAAACATCCAAAAGATTCTGAAGGGAGAATGGTTCTGAGGAACCCTTTAACCCATCCGCGCCGTTTGCCCTTTTATCGTGGAAGGCGAGATGTTGACCGGTTAGTAACTCAAAAGAGACATCTGCACGCATCACATACATACGAAGTCGAGCAATCACATGCTCGGCGAGCGACCCATGGGTGGATACCAAGAATTCATTTTCCCGCCGACAGACAAAAAAGAGGGCCAGGAGACGGCCTTTTGGAGAGCAATAACCCGAAAGAGACCAACCCCCTTCAGAAATCGTGCAGACCTCGCCGGTGAACTGATTCTGGAGAAAAGCTTCGGCGTCATCACCAAAGCATCGGTAGACGTGGAACTCGGGTGCCGGGATTATCATAGGAGCCTATCGGAGGTTCGGAAGAAAAGATCGGAGGCGTCGCCACTGCTGACAGCGCTTTCACCGCGACGTGCGATATTACGCCTTCGAAAGTTGCTGGTGCAAACATGAAAGGCCTTGAAAACGTTTAGGAAGGCTTGCAGAATCAAGGTTGTTGCAATGCACAAAATTATGGAAAAAGTAAAAATCCCCGCGCAGTTGAAGTTTGCCGGTGAATCTCATGCGAACGCCCGCAAGATAGACCACAAGCAAGAGTCCGAAGATCAGAAATCGACAATACCGGAGTCTCTGCCGGAGGGTCGTCCTCTGGATTCGCCTTCCGCGCAGCCCGACCCGACCCGCTACGGCGACTGGGAGCGGAACGGCCGCTGCATTGATTTTTAACCAGATCGAGTCGCTCAGACCACGTTTTCTACATTCGAATGTCAAATTCTCGCGCAAGACCGATCTCACCGCATTTGCAGGTCTATCGCCCTCAGTTGACGAGCGTGCTGTCGATTGCCCATCGGCTGACCGGTCTTTTCCTGTCCGGCGCCACCGTGGTCTTGTCCTTGTGGCTTGTCAGCCTCGCTCTCGGTGAGTTCGCCTATGCCCCTTTTGTCGGGTTCTGGGACAGTTGGATGTCCGTTCTACTCATGGCTGGTGTCGTTTTTTGTCTCTACTACCACCTGCTTAACGGTGTCAGGCACTTGGCCTGGGATTGGGGATTTGGTTTTTCACTCAGCAGTGTCTATGCCAGTGGCTGGGCCGTAGTCGCAGCCTCGGTAATCCTGTCAGTGCTCACCCTATTGTTGGTCAACTAGGACACCTTATTTAGTCAATGGACACCACCAGAGCGAGATCCGCTGCAACAACTCACCCGGGTTTAGGCCACTGGCGGTGGCAACGCGTCACCGCCATCCTGATGTTGCCTTTGATACTCTGGACGCTCTGGATGATGCGGTCGCTCGATGCAGGGTCTTATCTATCAGCGAGAAGCTGGATCCAGGGCTTAGGGCCAATGACGGCCCTGATTATCCTGCTTCCGGTGTCCTATCTTCACGGCGCGCTCGGTCTTCAAGTCATTATTGAGGACTACTTGAGTCCATCGGTGCAGCGCGGGCTTATTTGGACTGTTCGGTTCGCCGCTGTGGTTCTCACGGTCGCAAGCCTGTGGGCAATTCTCTCAGTCGCTTCGGCGTGATGCACCAGTGACTTCCGCTTACGAAATTATCCATCACGAGCATGACGTGGTCGTGGTAGGGGCCGGAGGTGCCGGCCTGCGCGCTTGCCTGAGCCTTGCAGAAGCAGGTCAGCGAACAGCCTGCGTGACCAAAGTCTTTCCTACCCGCTCCCATACCGTAGCTGCGCAAGGCGGCATGAGTGCGGCCCTGGCCAACATGGGAGAGGATGACTGGAGGTGGCATATGTACGATACGGTGAAGGGGTCGGACTGGCTTGGTGACCAGGAAGCGATCAGTTTCATGTGTAAAGAAGCTCCCTCTGCGGTTATTGAACTCGAACACTATGGAGTCCCGTTCTCGCGAACAGCGGAGGGGAAAATCTACCAAAGAGCGTTTGGGGGGATGACAACCCATTTCGGGCAAGGTCAGGCGCAAAGAACCTGCGCTGCTGCGGATCGGACCGGCCACGCTATTCTGCACACCCTTTATCAGCAGTCATTGCGTCACAGAGTTGAATTCTTTATTGAATACTTCTGTCTCGATCTGATCATGGAATCTGGTGAGTGCAGAGGGGTAGTCACCTGGTGTCTGGAAACCGGAGCTATCCATGTCTTCTGGGCAAAGCGGGTGATTCTTGCGACCGGCGGCTACGGCAGGGCCTATTTTTCCGCTACCTCCGCTCATACCTGCACCGGGGACGGAAATGCTATGGTGCTGCGCGCGGGTTTGCCGCTACAGGACATGGAATTTGTTCAGTTCCACCCGACCGGCATTTATGGATCTGGCTGCCTGATCACGGAAGGGGCACGCGGCGAGGGCGGATTCCTGACCAATGCGGACGGTGAACGTTTTATGGAGCGCTACGCTCCGAACGCAAAGGATCTCGCTTCCCGCGACGTGGTGAGTCGCTCAATGACCATGGAGATCCGTGCTGGACGAGGCGTGGGAAACGAAGGAGACCACATTCATCTGCACCTGGAACATCTCGGTCCCGAAATCCTCTCTGAGCGTCTCCCGGGGATTTCAGAGACGGCTCAGATCTTCGCAGGTATCGACGTCTGCAAGGAGCCGATTCCCGTGATTCCGACTGTGCACTACAACATGGGAGGCATCCCGACCAATATTCATGGAGAATGTCTTGGGCGGTTGCAGGATGGCACCGCACCAACCGTTCCAGGTTTAATGGCCATCGGGGAAGCCGCCTGTGTCTCTGTGCATGGGGCAAACCGGCTTGGCTCTAACAGTTTGTTGGATCTGATCGTTTTTGGTCGGGCGGCGGGGCAACATGCTGCCAAGACCGTGTCGGCGGAAAAAGTCTCCTTGCAGGGCGACCCGTCAGGCGTGGACAAGATACTCGCGCGCTTTGATCGTATCCGTTTTTCCAAGGGTCCCGCGAACACCGCAGCCATCCGCTTGCGCATGCAGCGCGTGATGCAGGCCAACTGCGCCGTATTCAGGAACGAACAGGTCTTGAGCGAGGGAGTCACCCAGATCGATGAGACTTCTGGGATGTTTGCAGATGTTGGGGTAACTGATCGATCCCTTATCTGGAACACAGACCTGGTCGAAACACTCGAACTCGAAAACCTGCTGGGGCAAGCCCGGGTGACGGTCCATAGCGCCCGCGCCCGGACGGAAAGCCGGGGGGCACATGCCCGGGATGACTATCCCGATCGCGATGATAATGCCTGGATGGTTCATACGCTAGCCTGCACCAAAGAAGATGCAATCGAACTCTCCTACCGTCCCGTCACAATGGAAACAGGTATGCCGGAAGTAGAAAGCATTCCCCCCAAGGCGAGGGTGTATTAAACACTATGGCCCAGTTTCGACTTCCCAAGAACGCCCGCATTACAAAAGGTCACCGTCATAACGACGGATCTGGCATGCAACGGCCGTTGCCGCTTCAAATCTATCGATGGAATCCGGATGATGGAGCCCAACCGCGGGTTGACGAATACACGATTGATCGAGCGACGTGCGGCCCGATGCTTCTGGATGCATTAATCAAGATCAAGAATGAAATTGACTCGACGCTCACCTTTCGACGTTCCTGCCGGGAAGGTATCTGCGGGTCTTGCGCAATGAATATCAACGGAACCAATACGCTGGCGTGCACCCAGGCACTTTCCGAGCTCAATACGCCAGTTAAAATCTATCCATTGCCCCACATGCCGGTCATTAAGGATCTGGTCCCAGACCTGACACATTTCTTTGATCAGCATGCGTCCGTTGAGCCCTGGTTGAAGGCATCTGATCCCCCGGAGGACCAGGAGCGGCTACAAAGCCCAGACGATCGCGAGGCGCTTGACGGTCTCTACGAATGCATTCTCTGTGCCTGCTGCTCTACGAGCTGTCCGAGTTACTGGTGGAATTCAGACCAATATCTGGGCCCGGCGAACCTTTTGCAGGCCTACAGGTGGATTGCTGACAGCCGCGATGAATCGACCAGTGACCGCCTTGATCAGCTGAACGATAGTTTTAAGCTGTACCGTTGCCACACTATCATGAACTGTACGAACGCCTGCCCAAAGGGTCTCAATCCCGGAAAAGCCATAGGGAAAATCAAGTCGCAAATTGCCAAGGGAAAAACTTGATTACCGACTCCCAGCAGATCAACCGAATGATTTGGCGGACGCGGCGGGGGGCGCGTGAGTTGGATGGGTTGCTTATGGCGTACGCGTCAGAACGTGCGGCGGGGTGGGGCGATCAGCAGATAGCCAACTTTGAGCACTTGTTGGCACAACCCGATCCGGTGCTCCTGGACTGGTTTATGCGCAGAACGCGACCCGGTGACGAAGAACTTAAGTTGCTGGTCGACGAGATTTTGGCATCAAAAACCGGTTCTTCCGTTCTCTAGGAGAAAATCAATCCTTGGATGCAGGACGCAACACCGTGTCCTGCCTCTGCCCAGGAACGGGGGAAGGAAAGTCCTGAGTGAAATGGAGCCCCCGGCTTTCGCGCCGCTCGGCGGCACAACGGACGATTAACTCTGACACCACGACGAGATTTCTGAGTTCCAGCAGGTCCCGATTCACCCGGAAATGACTGTAAAAATCTCGAATTTCTTCATGCAGCAGGTGGAGCCGATTTGCCGCGCGTTGTAGTCGCCTGGAAGTCCGGACGATGCCAACGTAATCCCACATGAAGCGCCTGATCTCATCCCAATTGTGCGCAACCACGACAAGCTCGTCAGGGTCCGACACCTGACTTTCATCCCAATCCGGGGGGCGAGGGCCAATCGGGGGAGGACCTTCAAGATGTTCAAGAATTGAGGGCACCGCCCGTTCAGCGAAGACAATACACTCGAGGAGTGAGTTACTGGCAAGACGGTTCGCGCCGTGCAACCCGGTATGTGCGTTTTCTCCCAGGGCGTAAAGGCCCTCAAGGTCCGTCCGGCCATCGAGGTCGGTTGTGATCCCGCCGCAGGTGTAGTGGGCGGCTGGGACCACCGGGACGGGCTCCCTGGTAATGTCTATGGAGAAGGAAAGGCATCTCTCGTAAATGCCGGGAAAATGGCGTTTGATCTGGCCGGCTTCCAGATGACTGATGTCAAGATAAACACAATCGTGCCCGCCTTTCTTCATTTCATAATCAATCGCTCTGGCAACAATATCCCTCGGCGCTAGCTCGGCGCGGTTGTCGTGATCGGCCATAAAAGGGGTGCCATCGGGCAAAAGCAGCTTTCCTCCCTCGCCCCGCACCGCCTCAGAGATCAGGAAATTCCCCGCGTGAGGATGATAGAGACAGGTAGGATGAAACTGAACGAATTCCAGATTTGCCACCGAACAGCCGGCGCGCCAGGCCATAGCGATTCCGTCTCCGGTCGAGGAATCAGGGTTACTGGTATACAGATAGGCCTTCGAGGCGCCGCCTGTGGCAAGCACGACTGCTCGTGCCTGGATTGTCGTGACGGTTCCGCTCTTCCCATCAAGCGCGAAAATGCCGGCCACGCCCTGACGGCTACCGCTTCCCGTCACAGGGCCTACGATCAAATCGATGGCAGTGTGATCCTCCAGCACCGAAATTCGGGACGATGCGAGGACTTGACGGTCAAGGGTATCGACGACCGCACGGCCCGTGGCGTCTGCCACATGAGCTACCCGTCGGTGAGAATGGCCCCCTTCCCGGGCCAAATGGAGTCCCTCGACCGAGGTATCTCCCCCGTCAAAATGGACGCCGGCATGGCTCAGCCAGCGGATTGCTTCAGGGGCGCCCTCTACAACCGTTCGCACAGCCGCCTCATGGCAAAGACCGGCACCGGCTCTCAGTGTGTCCTGAATGTGCGCATCGAAACTGTCCTTCGGGTCGAGAACTGCGGCGATCCCTCCTTGCGCCCAGACGCTGGATCCGGAAGCGAGTTCCGACTTCGTCAGGATCAAACAGTCGATACCTTTCTCGGCCAGTCTCAAGCCCAGGCCGATCCCCGCGAGGCCGCTGCCGACAATGGCCACTGTTGTCTCACGCAGCATTGAATAAGCCCGGTTCGTTTGGCATCAGTTTCACGATGATCTCAACAGTCGATTGCATCCCGGTTATCGAAATGTGTGCAAGTAGATGGGGTGCAAGATAAAATTCGAGCCCGAATACCCCGGTGCCCACCGGGAGCGGCATCCGCCTGCACACCCTACCTTCCACTGGACACTGGAAATGAACCTGGTCGATCAAAGCCTTATTCGGAATTTTGCGATTATCGCGCATATCGATCACGGCAAGTCAACCTTGGCAGACCGGTTGATTCAGCGATGCGGCGGTCTCACTGATCGCGAGATGACAGACCAGGTGTTGGATTCGATGGATCTGGAACGCGAGCGTGGCATTACCATTAAGGCGCAAAGTGTGTCGTTGAATTACGCCGCTCAGAACAGAAAACAATACCAGATGAATTTCATCGATACCCCTGGGCATGTTGACTTCTCTTATGAGGTGTCGCGTTCTCTGAGCGCCTGTGAAGGGGCGCTTCTCGTGGTTGATGCCTCGCAAGGTGTTGAGGCGCAGACGGTCGCCAACTGTTATACCGCCGCAGATCTGGGGCTGGAAATTATTCCGGTCCTGAACAAGATTGACTTGCCGGCCGCCGATCCTGAGCGCGCCGCGTCTGAGATCGAAGATTTAATCGGCCTGGACTGTACTGACGCCCTGCAGGTCTCAGCCAAGACGGGCGC
This sequence comes from Acidiferrobacter sp., assembly GCA_002694065.1. Lineage (GTDB taxonomy): Bacteria > Pseudomonadota > Gammaproteobacteria > Arenicellales > UBA868 > UBA868. Next base: position 3,320 of record NZKZ01000012.1, on the reverse strand, counting down.
GGGGATCGATGCAGTGCTCGAGCGAATCGTCAATACTATTCCTGCTCCCACCGGTGCTCCGGCTGACAATCTGAGCGCGTTGATCATCGACTCCTGGTTCGACAACTATCTCGGAACCGTGTCTTTAGTTCGGGTTAAGGAGGGCACGCTAAGAACCAAAGGCCGGATCCTGATGATGTCCACGGGTAAGAACTACTCGCTTGAGGAGATCGGGCGTTTCACGCCGAAGCGATCGCCCGCTAAAGAATTGATTGCGGGAGAGGTCGGCTACGTAGTGGCCGGAATTAAAGACATCAAGGCGGCCAGGGTAGGGGACACGATTACGGATGCGGCAAAACCCGCTGACGAGAGTCTTCAGGGATTCAAGACAGAGAAACCTGCTGTCTTCGCGGGGCTATATCCGATCAACAACGCCGATTTTGAGGCCTTCAGGGATGCGCTGGAGAAACTCAGTCTCAATGATGCCTCTTTGGTCTATGAGCCTGAAGTTTCTCCGGCCTTGGGTTTTGGTTTCCGTTGCGGCTTTCTCGGGATGCTGCATATGGAAATCATTCAGGAACGTCTAGAGCGTGAGTACGACCTTGAACTGATCACCACAGCACCTACCGTCGTATACCAGATTGTCGGCACTGATGGAAAAACCCGCGCTATCCATAATCCCTCCCAGATGCCCGATTCCGGGTCGGTGGCGGAGGTCTATGAGCCGTTCATTGAGGCGCGACTACTATGCCCGACAGACTATATTGGGGCGGTTATCAGCCTTTGCATTGAGAAAAGAGGCGTTCAAAAAGAACTGACGTATCATGGCAGGCAGGCGGCGCTGAGTTTCGAATTACCCCTTTCTGAGGTGGTTCTGGATTTTCATGATCGCCTTAAATCCGTGAGTCGTGGATTTGCCTCATTTGACTATGAGTCGATTGCCGACCGTGCAGCCGACATGGTTCGGATTGACGTCATGATCAATGGGGACCGGGTCGAGCCACTGTCTGCACTTGCTCATCGGGACCAAGCGCCTTATCGTGCCCGACAACTGGTCACCCGAATGAAGAAGTTAATCCCTCGCCAGATGTTTGACGTCGCGATCCAGGCGGCCATCGGTTCAAAAATCATTGCGCGCGAGACCGTTAAAGCGCTGCGGAAGAATGTAACGGCGAAATGCTACGGGGGAGACATTACCCGCAAGCGAAAGCTTCTTGAAAAACAAAAGGAAGGAAAAAAACGCATGAAACAAATCGGCTCCGTCTCAATTCCCCAGGAAGCTTTCCTCTCTGTCCTCAAGGTAGGTGAGTGATGGATTTTGAGTTCGCGTTGTTTCTTGCGCTCCTCATTGCAGGGGCCATCATCCTTTGGGATCGCAGCATTGGGCGGCCCAAACGTATTCAACAGAGTGAATCGGGCGTCGCCCCCCGGATGCCGCTACTGGTTGAGTATTCCCGATCATTTTTCCCCGTTATCCTTGCGGTCTTCCTGCTTCGGGCTTTCGTTGTCGAGCCATTCCGTATTCCTTCCGGATCAATGCTCCCAAGTCTTTTTATTGGGGACTTTATTCTCGTCTCCAAATCCAGTTACGGTATCAAGCTGCCTGTGCTGAAGCGTCAGATCATCCCTATCGCGAGCCCCGAGCGTGGAGATGTCATGGTCTTCCGTTTTCCCCGTGACCCGAAGACTAATTTTATCAAGCGGGTGATCGGCACCCCGGGTGATGTCGTGAGCTATCACAACAAAATGTTGTCTATAAACGGTCAGCCCCTTCCACTAGAGCCCGTAGAGCTGGTCGATTGGCCGTCCGAGGATCAGGATGAACGGATCAAAACATTCTTGGAAAGTATCGGCGAAGAAAATCACACCGTCATGATTGACTCAAGGCGCACTTCTAGCTCCATACGAGTCAAGGTGCCTGCGGGACATTACTTCGTGATGGGAGATAACCGGGATCACAGCAATGACAGTCGGTACTGGGGTTTTGTCCCTGAGGAGTTCGTGGTCGGAAAAGCATTCTTTATCTGGTTCAGTTGGGACAGTGCCGGTGGTGGCGGTGTGAACTGGGGCCGCATCGGCAACGTCATCGAATAGCGAGGCCGAACTTGGGTGGCAAGCTAGCAAAGCGGATCGGCTATCAATTCTCGGATCCGGGCCTGCTTGAGGCGGCACTCCGCCACCGCAGTCTAGGGGCTCGGCATAACGAGCGCCTCGAGTTTCTGGGCGACAGTGTTTTAGGACTGGCCGTTAGTGAAATGCTTTTCGCGAAATACCCAGACGCATCTGAGGGCGAACTCACACGGTTGCGGGCCAGACTGGTTCGCCAGGCAACCCTGGCAACGGTCGCCCGCAGTATGGACCTGGGCCATGCGCTTCAGCTTGGCCCTTCGGCGGGCCGCAGCGGGGGAAGCGACCGGACCTCAATTTTGGCGGATGCCCTCGAGGCAATTATCGGGGCAGTTTTCCTGGACGCGGGTTTTGAGGAGGCGAAAAGGGTCAGCCTAAGCCTCTTTAAGGATGAGATCCAAAAGTTGGATACGGAAACGATCGAGAAGGATCCAAAAACCCAGCTTCAGGAGCTTCTCCAATCCCAAGGCAACCCACCTCCAAGCTACGAAGTGGTCTCAACCTCCGGCCAGCCCCACCAGCGGGAATTCGCTGTCCATTGCGAGGTCAATACCCATAAATTGATCGCGGAGGGACGAGGCGCGAGCCGGAAGGCTGCTGAACAACAAGCCGCCCGCAAGGCGCTAGACGCCATCGGGAAAGAGTGAGAGAACTTTGAGCGGTCCCAAGCGCTTTGGCATGGTCTCACTTGTCGGGAGACCGAATGTAGGCAAATCGAGCCTGCTGAATCGAGTCCTTGGCTCGAAGGTTTCCATTGTTTCCCGCAGGCCGCAAACGACTTGGCGCGAGATAGACGGAATTTACACGGACGACTCAGCCCAACTTGTGATCGTCGATAGCCCGGGGCTCCACAAAAGAAAGGAACGCTTTCTGAGCAAGGTTGCCAACCAATCTGCCCGCGGCGCCGGAAACGGGGCTGACATCATCTGCCAAGTGATTGACTCCCGGTATTGGCGAGACGAGGATCAGAACGTCCTGGAGCACTTCCTGGATCGAGAAGTCCCTTTGTGGCTTATCTTGAACAAGGTCGATCTTTTCGACTCATCAGACGAGATCCTTCCTCGTATCGAATCGGTGAAGGAGAAGTACACCTGGGATCAGATTGTTCCCGTATCGGCGCGGTCCGGATACAACTGTGAATACCTGGCCTCACTTCTGGGACGCGCTGTACCGACGGGTCAGGCTGGCTATTCTCCCGAGACATTAACGAACAC
>NZKZ01000011.1 GCA_002694065.1 Acidiferrobacter sp. | reverse complement strand
ATCCTTAACATCTCGCTCTCTTTGAGATCGGCGGCTTGATCCACGATACCCGCCGCACAGCCCCCAAAAGGGGAACTGGAAAACGCGTTATAGACAGAAAAATTATGCTCAGTCATGTCTGTAACAGGCCGGCGGCGCTACGATAGTTCTCATTATATTTGCTGGACGATGCTGAGTTAGCAAGGAACTTGAATCGCTATTCCCGGTAAAAATTTTCGCCACGCTTAGCCTGACCTATGGAGTGATACTATTGCTCCATGATCTCGCTGGTCCAAGTTGCGTTTTTGATATGAACCTCGATCACGTCAATGTCTATGTGGCGGACCTCGAGGAAATGAGTCAGTTCTATCAGGACATCTTGAAACTCAAGCCTGGGTATCGCCCCTCTTTCTCTGGTCCACCGGGAGAATGGCTCTACGACAAGTCAGGACACCCCGTAGTCCATCTCTCGACCACCTCAGCCGGCACAAGAGGAACACGCCAGCATCTCGATCATATTGCCTTTCGTACAGACGACATAGAGGGGGTCATCCGAGAACTGGATTCCAGAAAGATCAAACATGAGATCTACGAAGTGGACGAGATTGACCTCATCCAGGTATTTTTTCATGATCCAGAGGGCGGGCGACTTGAGGTCAGTGCTGTAAAGAGGTCATCGTAACGCTTCAAAAACTGATGGCATGGGCCTTTTCTTTTGGCCCGCTGAAATCCACAGCCGCTCAAGGCTCTCGCCCCATGATCATGTCTGCGGCTTTTTCGGCGATCATCACGACAGTTGCGTGGGTGTTGCTGTTGACGATCGCCGGCATAACGGAGGCATCAACAACGCGCAAGCCTTCGAGCCCAATGACTCGGCATTTGGAATCCACAACGCTGCTCTCATTGTCAGGCGATCCCATTGGGCAACTTGCTGACGAGTGGTGAGCGCACCCAGCGGAAAACGTCAACCACGTCTTGAGATCATCATCTGACTCGACGTTGGGTCCCGGAAGCAATCTCTCCCCGCAAAATGCCTTAAATGCGGGTTGGCGGAACACGTCCTCCATATGTCGGATCGCGTAGACCAAGCGTTGCTGATCGTCTGGCTCTTCTAAGAGATTGAAACGTATTTCTGGGCCGATGCTCGGATCCGCACTCTTTAAATGCACTCTACCCTTCGTTGAGTATTTCTGAAGCCCGATATGTGCTTGAAAACCATGATAGCGCCTCGGTTTCTGGCTGACCGGCTCTGTCGCGCAGGGAGTGAAGATGACCTGAATATCAGGGTAGGGTTGGGTGTCACTACTTTTAAACAGGGCTCCTGCGACGAACGGACAAGTGCCGTAATATCCTCCGCCTCCCTGAAACCAGCGTAGTCCCTGCGCAATCTGGCTCCAGGGTTTCGTCATATTGAGGATGCTGACTGGCTCTTTACACGCGTATTGGAGCACGACGTCAATATGGTTCTGAAGGCCATGGCCGACGGCCGGTAGATGATGAGTCGACTCCACTCCAACCTCGCGAAGCCTGTCAGCATGCCCGACACCTGACTTCTGCAGGAGATGGGGCGTCCAGATCGCTCCCGCGCATACGATGACTTCAGCCTCCGCAAAAGCCCAGTGGCTTTCAGAGTTTTTCTGATAGGCCACCGCAACCGCTCGTCCAGATTCAATCCGGAGCTTCTCCACTCTCGCATTTGATATGACCGTGAGATTCGATCGGCCCTGCGCCGGATAGAGATAAGCAGTTGCGGCGCTGACCCGCTGACCACCATCGATACTATGGTCGTAAGAGCCGAAGCCCTCCTGGGAAGCCCCATTGAAATCTTCTGATAATCCGAATCCCGCTTCGACTCCGGAGTCTATAAATGCGACATCTAACGGATTGACGGGTGTCGTTTTGAAAACACTGAGTGGCCCGTCAATACCCCGAAGGGAACTCGGTGGACCGTGATAGGTTTCTGATTTCCTGAAATAAGGAAGAACATCCTGATAGCTCCAGCCATCACAACCCTGTTCGGCCCACCTGTCGAATTCTGCTGGATTCCCCCTGATGTGAACCATGCCGTTGATGCTGGAGGATCCCCCAATGACTCTTCCACTGGGAACGTAAATCCGGCGGCCATCAAGTTGCACCTCGGGCTCGGTCCAGTTTTTCCAGCAGAATTTATCCGACTGGCTGAGCCGATCCATTGCCGCCATAGGCATTCGCAAGCGCCAATGGTTACTGAGTGCCCCGGCTTCCAGAAGCAGAACCGACCTATGGGGATCCGCTGAAAGGCGATTTGCCAGAACGCAGCCGGCCGCTCCCGCTCCCACAATGATGTAGTCAAACCGCTTCTTTGGGGTATCGGCCATCGAATGAAAAACAACCGGTTAGTCGCTGCTGAAAGTTATCCCGGAAACTTGCAAAGCGATCCCGGCATCAAGTCGTGATGATTTTCCAGTAGGTGTCTTTGGAGCAGATCCGATCACCACGAAACGAAAAGATATCAATCAGGCGTACATCGAATGCCCCAGTATCGTGAAAACAACCGGTCGCCCGAGAGGTGCACAACACTTTATCCCCGCAGAAGTGTTCTTCGGATTCGCTCCACTCAATCGGCGCTTCGAGTCGCGCCGCCCTTTCGGCCACCATGCGGCATGCCGCCTCAAACCCGTGGAGCAGTCGGCCGTCGGGGGCGTCCGGCCCCTCATAGTAACTCCATACGAAGTCTTCGGTGACCACGGCACTTCCACCTGCCAGGTCATAACTGTTGAGCGCCTGACCGAACTTCTGAAGCGCGGCCTTTTGAGAAGTGTTGGAGTTTTCCATATGAAGGAGGTACCTGTTAGATGCAGGGTAAAGAAAGGACAATACCCCAAAAGCGACGGAGAGGTTGCCCGATAACCACAATCAAAAACTGTGTTCAGGGCCTGGAAACTGACCCGATCTGACGTCCTCGATAAAGGCCTGGACTGCGCCTGAGACAGACCCCGCCCCGTCTAAAAAGTTCTTGCTGAATTTCGGACTCTTTTGGGGATAGATACCAAGAAGATCATAGAGTACGAGAACCTGGCCGTCGGTATCCGGTCCGGCGCCGATCCCGATGGTAGGAATCGTGAGGCCTTGGGTAATCTCCTTGGCGAGACCCGAGGGCACTGCCTCAAGAACCAGCACCGAGGCCCCCGCATTCTGCAGACTCTGCGCGTCCTGTCGAAGCCGGTCAGCTACGGACTCTTGACGCCCCTGCACACGAAAACCTCCCAACTGATTCACCGATTGAGGGGTTAATCCGAGATGACCACATACTGGCACACCGCGATCCACCAAAAAAGCGACTGTCTCGGCCATGACTGCACCGCCTTCAATCTTTACCATATGCGCCTGGCCTTCGCCCATGAGTCGCGCCGCACTATCAAAAGCGCTTTGGGGATCCCCCTGAAAAGAGCCAAACGGCATGTCCGCAATAAGCAGGGCATTCTCACACCCCCGCGCAACACATTGCGTGTGATACACCGCATCGTCGAGGCTCACCGGCAAGGTGGTCGGGTGGCCTTGGATGACCATACCGAGGCTGTCCCCCACCAGCAGGATCTCGACTCCCGCGCGGTCAAGCATGTGCGCAAAACTATAGTCATAGACCGTGAGGCAGCAAATCCGCTCGCCCCTGGCCTTCATCGCAGACAACTCTGTAATTGTGATTGGTGACTTACTGGCCATAGTCAGGAGAAGATCAAATACCGCTCGGGCCCGGACGCGGATTATGCCGAATCGCTCCCGCAGCGACCATATTCCAGAAAACCTGTGTGTTATCAGGGTTCTAACTCTGGTCCAATGTCAGCACAAAACTCTATCGACTACTATAATTTTAGTTCAACGTCCGTTTTCCCTTTCGGCTTTATGAAACTCCTCTTTGATTTTTTTCCGCTTATTCTGTTCTTCGGCGCTTACAAGTTTTACGACATCTACCTCGCGACCCTCGTAGCGATGGCTGCCTCCCTGGCCCAGGTGGTTTTTGTCAGGATTCGGCACGGAAAATTTGAAACGACCCACCTGGTCACACTCTTTGTCATCCTGATTTTCGGCGGAATGACTTTGCTCTTTCGCGATGACATGTTCATCAAATGGAAACCGACCATCGTCAACTGGATCTTTGCGGTGATCGTGTTGGGGAGTCAGTTCATCGGCAAACAAACGGTGCTGGAGCGTCTTCTCGGAGGGCAGATGCAGATGCCTGCTGCAATCTGGAAAAAGGTCAACGTCTCCTGGGGATTATTCTTCTTCATTAGCGGACTGCTCAACGTATACGTGGCTTTTTACTTCCGCCCTCACCTCGATGAACCGCTCCGAACGGACTTTTGGGTCAACTTCAAAGTCTTTGGTCTGCTCGGATTAACCCTCGCGTTCAGTATCATCCAGATGATGCTGGTCGCGCGATACATCACCACCAAGCCACCGGAGTCCTAAGATGGATACCCCTGAAGTGATTGTCAGCCGGATCAGAGAACATCTGTCAGCCGAATCCGTTGAGATTGAGGATCAAAGCCATCTGCACGCGGGCCATGCCGGTGCTGCGGGCGGCGGAGGCCACTACGAGGTGACGATCGTGGCAAGTTGTTTTAAAGGACTTAATACCCTCGCCCGGCATCGCCTCGTGTACGAGGCGGTTGGCCATCTGATGAAAAAAGAAATCCATGCGCTCAGCATTCAGGCGTACAGCGCAGAAGAGTTGTAGTCCGTCCCGTGAAGCAATACCGCGACTCCATAGGACACACCTTCCTTTACTGGCTTGCTATTGCCGGACTACTGGTACTCGGTGCGGCCCTCTTTATTCAATTCGGTCTTTTTGCGCTGTTTTGGGAGCAGGACACCAGTCGTCTGTCTCTTGTGATTCTCGGAGGACTCGTAGTCGCATCTGCTCACGCGGGTTACCGCTCATGGCAAATCGACAAAGAGTGCGAAAGTGCCCGGCATCTTGCTTCGTCAGGGACGGTGCAATCCGGCAATGACACTTCATCTATCGCGCAGAATTATCAGCATGCTGTGGCCCGGGCTCTGGCAAACGGACGAAATTCAGCCGACCTCGTCAATCTCGGGACAGATCTTCAACAGCAGGTGCGCGCCGGTCACGCAAGCGGCTGGTTTGTCGCGGATCTGATGATCAAGCTGGGCCTGCTTGGGACCGTAATTGGATTTATCTTCATGCTGAACTCGGTGGCGCAAATGGAAACCACTGATCTCAATGCGGCAAAGCTCATGCTCACCCAGATGAGTGGCGGCATGCGCATCGCGCTTTTCACTACCCTTGCCGGTCTCAGCAGCGGTCTCATTCTTGGCGTGCAGTATCAACTGTTGGATCGCGCCGCAGACAAACTCTTCGGCCTCATTGTCGCAGCGGTAGATACACAGGACTTTCGGGGATCCGATACAACTCCTGACGCCAATCCATGATCAGAAGAACCGGGGGCTACACCACGGATCCGTTTGTGGATCTGCTGTTCAATGCGCTGCTCGGCTTCACGCTGCTATTTTTTGTTTCATTGGTCTATTTCAATCCCGAGGCTCGGCAGGGCAAAGTCAACCTAAAGGCCGAGTACATTATTTCGGTGACCTGGCCGGAAAACCGCACCGATGATATCGACTTGTGGGTACGGGACCCGCTTGGAGAGATCGTCTCCTACCTGAAGAAGGACGCTGGCTGGCTCCACCTTGATCGCGATGACCAGGGCGCGGTCAACGATACGGTCGTCATCGAAGGCCGTGAAGTCGTGTATCCGATCAATCAGGAACTCGTCACCCTGCGGGGCCTAATCGACGGCGAATACACCGTGAATCTGTATTACTACGAAAAGCGGGATCTCGAGCCCATTGAGGCTCTCGTCAAGATTGAACGGATCAATCCGTCTGTCCAGACAGTCTTCGTTAAGCGCGTCGTGCTCTCCAAGTCTGACGAGGAGCGCACTATTGTTCGTTTCACCCCGACTCGCGACGGCAGCATCATCAACGTGAACGAGCGGCAGGTGCGACTCACGCCCTATCTGTTGGAGCCAGAGACGTGACCGGTAACCTGATCGTTCTGACGGTCACGTATGTATTCAGTCTCTTCGTTCTGCTGTTGCTGTTAATTCGGTCGAGACTCTCGTTTACTGCGCGGGCGTCGGTGGTCCTGGCGGCATCCGCCTTCTACTTGATACATTTTTTCTCACTGAACACGCTTCAGGGATGGCCCAGCCAATCATCGCTCCCGGAAGAATTCACCCTGCATGCCTGGCAGGTTGAGGAACCCAACCCTGCTCAAGAACAAGCTGGCCAGATTTATCTTTGGGTGCAGACGCAAGAATGGGAGGCGCCCCGTGCCTACGAATTGCCTTACAGCAACGAACTGCACGATCGCCTGGACACGGCGCAAGCACGCCACCAGGAAGGTTACACCCAGCAAGGTCAGATTGACGGCAGTGGCAGCGCCACATTTTCCGACGCCCCTCGACGGCTCCCCCTGAAAACAGGTAATTCATCAACTGTCACAAAAGACTAGCCGCGAAAATCCGCGCTCTGGAGACTTCTACATCACCACAGCACGAAGTCGGCCACCTCTGGAGCGGGCTGCACCCGGCCGACTTTCTTTCCGGCAACATTGAGGATTTCAGAACCAACAAGATCGGAAGATTGCTCTTTGGTCAAACAGTCAAGGCCCGAGAGGACTGCGCCCATAGCACATTCCGCAGCTCGAGACGCCCCGTCATCGATCTTCAGAGCAATACCCACCCCGGCTTCGGGGACTGCGCCGCAGTACACACCCTCCGCCCCGGTCTTCACGATAAACGCGCCCTTTCCCGCCTGCATGGCCCGAGTGCACCATCGCTCACTTCCTGCCACCATGAATGGCTCACGGACCATTGCCTGATAGATTCTTTGGGCGGCTGCCTGGCGCTTGGCGTCTAGGCCTGACCCAGTCGCAAAACGCGCAAACGCCAGTGCCAACGGCTCAAGTGGTATCCCCGCTACGGGAATGCCGCACCCATCGATACCGCCCGGGGTGGCATCTAGATTGAAATCGGCCATTTCACCAACGAGGCCCAGAACTGCCTGCTGTATCGGGTGCGCTTTCAGNATATACCCCTCAGTAGCCAGCCCGAGATGTCTGGCAGAACTNAGAAACCCGCAGTGCTTACCTGAACAATTATTATGGGCCGGTCCCGGTGCANGATTGTTCTTAACGAGCGCCGTCCAATCTTCATTTCTGCGCGGNGCATGAGCACCACATTCGAGNNCCTCTTCCGCGAGCCCTAAACGGGCCAGCCAGGCACGAACAGTAGAGATGTGCTCTCGCTCGCCGTTATGGGAAGCGCAGGCAAGTGCCAATTCCACATCGGTCAAATTGAACGCCTCGGCCGCACCACTTTCTACGGCGTAGATAGCCTGGAGAGGCTTGATCGCAGAACGCGGGTACACCAGTCTATGGGTATCACCGACGGCGAGCCTGGTCTGACCATTCGCCTGCACCACGGCTATAGCGCCACGGTGACGGCTCTCCACCATATCACCGCGTGTCACCTCAACCAGAACGGGATTTATGCGCATCGCAAGAAACTTGGATAAAAAAAGACTTAAGCAGTTATTCGGCTAGACCTGACGATATACTACATTCGGTCCCAAAAAAACGACCATAACGAAATGCCTACCGCTCACATAAAGTGAAACGGACTCCGCTTCACGACCTGCACCTTGAGCTCGGAGCCAAGATGGTTCCGTTCGCAGGTTACGAAATGCCGGTTCACTACCCCACCGGCATCATTGCGGAACACCTTAATGTCCGGACCCAAGCAGGCCTATTCGATGTCTCCCACATGGGTCAAATCAGAATTACAGGAGAAAAAACCCCGGAGTGGCTCGAAACCCTGTTGCCCACAGATATCGTCGGGCTCAAAGAGGGCGCCCAGCGTTACAGTTTCCTCACAACAGAAACGGGGGGCATCCTGGATGACCTCATGGTTTATCGTCTTCGGGATGAATACTGCCTGGTCGTCAATGCGGCAAATAAAGATACCGACGTTGCATTCTTAGAAGAAAACGCAATCCCGGGTATCGAGATCACTTTAAATGAAGACCGGGCGCTGCTGGCGCTGCAAGGTCCGCAAGCCGCAACCGCGTTGGAGTCGATAGCTCCGGGCGCCGCAAAGCTGGGCTTCATGCAAGCCGCAGAGATCAAGGTCGCTGACCGACCTTGCTTCGTTACTCGTAGCGGCTACACCGGCGAAGATGGCTTTGAGATCTCGATCGACCGGATATCTGTGTCTGAACTCGCGAGCCTACTGCTCACTCTCGAGGGAGTGACTCCCATCGGACTCGGAGCGCGTGATACCTTGCGATTAGAGGCGGGTCTTTGTCTGCACGGTAACGACATTGGTCCGGATACCACTCCGATCGAAGCAGGGCTGCAATGGGCCATTCCCGCCTGCAGGAGATCAGGAGGAGAACGTGCCGGTGGATTTCCCGGTGCCGAGCGTATCCTGTCAGAAATCGAACAAGGGGCCAGCCGAGTCCGGGTCGGCATCCGGCCGGACGGTAAGGCTCCTGTCCGGGCGCACGCCCCTTTGCTCACGCCTGACGGAGTGCACGTCGGCGAAGTGACGAGCGGGGGCTTTGGGCCAAGCCTGAGTGCCCCGATCGCCATGGCCTATGTCCCGGCGTCGCTGTCCGAAGCAGGAGGCACCCTCGAGGCTCAGGTTCGAAACAAAACCCTGTCTGTCACCGTATGTGGCCTGCCTTTTGTGCCTCACCGCTACCATCGAAAACCGTAGGAGAAAGAAGATAATGACTGACTTGAAATTTACCGCCGAGCATGAATGGGCGCGCCTCGAGGGAGATGTCGTCACCATTGGGATTACCGACTACGCACAAGACCAATTAGGCGAGTTGGTCTATGTTGAACTGCCCGAAGCCGGGGCCCAGATCAATGCCGGCCAGGAAGTCGTGGTGATTGAGTCCGTCAAGGCTGCGGGAGACATCAAATCCCCTGTCAACGGAACCATTATTGAGGTCAACTCCGCGCTGAGCGACGAGCCTGAAAAGGTGAATGAGGATCCCACGGGAGAAGGTTGGTTCTACCGCGTTCGGGTGGACTCGACGGGGGATCTTGATTCCCTGATGGACGAAACTGCCTATCAGGATCTCATCAGCAGTCTCGATTGAGCCAGGACCAGGAGAGAAAACGATGACGGAGCCCCACACCACGCTCACTGAGCTTGAGATGCATGGCGATTTCATCCGCCGGCATATTGGGCCATCGGACGCCGATATTGAAGCAATGCTTGCCGAGTTGGGATGCCGCAGTGTCGATGACCTGATTAATCAGGTCGTACCCGCCAATATCATCAGCGAGCGCGGACTCGAGATGGATCCCCCAAGAAGCGAACGCGCCGCGAGCACGTACCTGCGCCATATGCGTCACCGTAATCAGGTCTTTGTCTCCATGATCGGCTGTGGATATCACGGGACCGTCATGCCGCCGGTCATCCGTAGAAACGTATTCGAAAATCCTGACTGGTATACGGCCTACACACCTTACCAGGCCGAAGTCAGTCAGGGGCGACTTGAAGTCCTGCTGAGCTTCCAGCAGATGATCTGTGACTTGACCGGAATGGAGCTTGCCAATGCCTCCCTGCTGGATGAGGCGACGGCCGGTGCGGAAGCAATGAGTATGTGCCGGCGCCTGTCAAAAGCGAAATCCAATGTATTTTTCGTTGATGATCGGGTCCACCCGCAGACGCTTGCAGTCATCAAAACCCGAGCAGGCTTTATGGGCTTCGAAATCCTGGTCGGCAATCCCGACAAGGAACTGGCCCGCAGGGAATGTTTCGGAGTACTGCTCCAGTACCCTGCCTCAACCGGCGGACTGCACAATCTCAGCGATGTCATCTCACTGGCACACGAAAAAAAGGCGCTGGCCGTCGTCGCGGCAGATATTCTCTCCCTGACACTTGTTAAGCCCCCAGGTGAGATGGGCGCCGACATTGTGATAGGCAGTTCCCAGCGGTTTGGCGTGCCTATGGGTTATGGCGGTCCTCATGCTGCGTTTTTCGCAACGCGTGATGCCCACAAACGCTCAATACCGGGGCGCATCATCGGGGTATCCAAAGATGCCCAGGGGCGGTCCGCGCTCAGGATGGCGCTGCAAACACGCGAGCAGCATATTCGGCGAGAAAAAGCCACCAGCAATATCTGCACGGCCCAAGTCCTTCTGGCCAACATCTCGACCCTGTACGCGATGTATCACGGTCCCGAAGGGCTCAAGACCATTGCCAGTCGGGTACATCGACTGACCTGCATTCTCGCAGAAGGGTTAACACGTATCGGCTACGAAATCGTTGAGCCGCACTTCTTTGACACTATTTCGGTACACGTTCCGGGTCTCGCAGGTCGGCTGGCTGCGCGGGCCCGCGAATCTCGAATCAATCTCCGGGTCATTGACGCCGATCACCTGGGGATCAGTTTCGATGAAACCACCAAGCGTGAGAACCTGCTGACGCTCTGGAAAGTCTTTGATACCCACGCACATCACCGTCTTGATATCGAGGCATTGGATGCCGAGGTCAAAAGCGCCATTCCGCCTGAACTGGTTCGCGACTCTCCTTATCTTGAGCACGAGATTTTCCATCGATACCGGTCTGAGACAGAAATGATGCGCTACATGCGCCGTACCGCCAGCAAAGACGTCAGTCTTGGGCGGTCGATGATTCCGTTGGGCTCGTGCACGATGAAGCTCAATGCAACGTCTGAGTTGCAGACTATCTCTATACGGGATTTCACAAATCTGCATCCGTTCGCGCCGCTCGAACAAACCCAGGGCTACCAGCAACTTTTTGAGGAGCTCGAGGATATGCTGTGTGAGATCACAGGGTTCCACGCCATCTCCCTACAGCCCAACGCCGGCTCCCAGGGGGAATACGCCGGCTTGCTCTGTATCCGGGCCTTTCATGAAGCCAACGGTCAGGGTCACCGGGACGTCTGTCTGATTCCGTCTTCCGCGCACGGTACCAACCCGGCCAGTGCCGTCATGGCAGGAATGCGGGTAGTCATTGTCAAATGTGATGAAGACGGCAACGTCGACTTGAATGACCTTCGCGACAAGGCAGCAACCCACCAGGAAGAACTGGCTGCACTCATGATCACCTATCCCTCCACGCACGGTGTCTTTGAGGAGCGGGTGCGGGATATTTGCCAAATTGTTCATCACCATGGTGGGCAGGTCTACATGGACGGCGCGAATCTCAACGCGCTGGTCGGCATCTGCAGGCCGGCCGAGATCGGAGCGGATGTCGCCCACATCAATCTGCACAAAACGTTTGCTATTCCTCATGGCGGCGGCGGCCCGGGCATGGGTCCTATTGGGGTGCTGTCGCATTTGGCTCCCTATCTTCCAGATCATGTCCTGGTCGAGGGGGTTAACCCCGCGTCAGGGGGTCGCGCAACTATCGGGCAGGTCTCAGCTGCGCCCTGGGGTTCAGCGAGCATCCTTCCAATCTCCTGGGCTTATATCGCACTGCTTGGAGCATCAGGCCTCCGGCGGGCAACCGAGATTGCCATCTTGAACGCGAACTACGTCGCCAAGCGGCTGAATGAATACTATCCTGTCGTCTATACCGGGAATAACGGCCTGGTGGCACACGAGTGCATTGTGGACCTGTCGGCCATCCGGGAATCCTGCGGCATTACGGTAGAGGACGTTGCCAAACGGCTCATGGATTACGGTTTTCATGCGCCGACAATGTCCTGGCCCGTCGCGGATTCGTTCATGATTGAGCCGACTGAAAGCGAGTCACGAGAGGAACTCGACCGCTTCTGTGACGCGCTGATCTCGATCAGAGGGGAAATTGCCGAGATCGAGGCAGGCCAGCAGGATCCTGAGAATAATGTTCTCAGGAATGCGCCCCACTCACTTCACTTGCTGACGCAGGGAGGCTGGGATCGACCCTATCCCCTCGAAGTCGCCTTCTTCCCCTCCCCTGCCACTCGTCGGGATAAGTATTGGCCTCCGGTTGGACGCGTAGACAACGTCCAAGGTGATAAAACTCTGGTCTGCAGTTGTCCGCCGATTGATTACTACGAAGAGGAAGTCCAAACACCGTGAGCAAATACGGGAGTGCCAATGCAGAACAGAAAGTCGCCCGGGTGCCGGTTAAGTTCGCGCCGACAGAACGCAGCGAGCGGCTCAAAAAGCCTGCCTGGATCCGCGCGCGCTTCCCAGGCACACCTGAGGTTGCGCGTCTAAAGGGAATCCTTCGTGGACACGGTCTGAACACCGTCTGCGAAGAAGCGAGTTGTCCTAATCTCGGCGAGTGTTTTGGCAACGGCACTGCCACATTTATGATTCTCGGCGACGTCTGTACCCGCAGATGTCCTTTTTGTGACGTCGCTCATGGACGGCCCCAACCCGTAGATGCGGAGGAAGCTGTGCGACTGGCTGAGACGGTTCGCGAGATGGGACTCCAATATGTCGTCGTGACCTCGGTGGATCGTGATGACCTGCGCGACGGCGGCGCACAGCATTTCGCCGACTGTATTGGTGCTTTAAGGGCCGCATGTCCTGAACTCGAAATCGAAATCCTCACGCCGGACTTTCGAACTCGCGTCGAAAAAGCGCTGGATCTGCTTGGCAGCCAGTTACCGGACATCTTCAATCACAACCTCGAGACCGTGCCGCGCCTCTATAAGCGCGTCAGACCTGGTGCAGACTATCAGCACTCCCTTAATCTTCTGAAAGATTTCAGAAAACGGTTTCAGGGCGTCCCCACCAAGTCCGGACTCATGTTGGGGCTGGGAGAAGAAATCAGCGAGGTTGAGGTTGTCATGCAGGATCTGCGCGATCACGGCGTCAGTCTGCTAACCCTCGGTCAGTATCTGCAGCCAACCCGACACCATCTGCCTGTCGAACGCTACGTCGACCCGCAGGAATTTAAGGCTCTTGCCAAAAGCGGGTATGAGATGGGCTTTTCTCACGTGGCCTCCGGCCCGATGGTGCGTTCCTCTTATCACGCAGACCAGCAGGCCAAAGCCGCCAATCTGACGTCATAAACACCGGAAAACTGGAGTTTCTCCGCGGTTTGCAACGTCTCAAGCCCGTAACCAACGGTTGGCCGACATCATCGCGGGTTCAGTTTATTTTTGTTTTTGGAGCAAATTGGCTTCAAAAACACGGGCATATCTTGGTAAAGTTAAGGTAACACTTGCGGTTTGGGTTTCCAATCACAGCGTTTACTGCCGTGAAACATTGGAAAGCGCAGGTGACTAACAACCTACACTCACCTAGTGAGGGAGGAAATGTAATGAGACAAAAGACGACTGCTGTTCTGTCGGCTGCCGCGCTGGTACTCGGCATGGCCGGCACTGCGCAGGCGGGCACCCTGGAAGATGTGCGAGACCGGGGCGTTCTCCGCTGCGTGGTGAGCACCGGCATCGCGGGCTTTGCCCAGCCGGACGCTAATGGTGTTTGGGGTGGTTTCGATATCGACTTCTGTCGTGCGACGGCAGCCGCTGTACTGGGCGATGCCAGCAAGATCGAAGCCGTTACCTCTACCGGTAAAACCCGTTTCACCAAACTGAATGCTGGCGAAGGCGACGTGCTCTGGCGCAACACCACGATCACCTTCTCGCGTGACGTTAGCGTCAAGCTGCGTTTTCATGGCGTGAACTACTATGATGGACAGGGCTTCATGGTCAAAAAGGACCTTGGCGTGAGCAGCGCCAGCGAACTCGACGGCGCTTCAGTCTGCATCCAGACCGGTACCACGACCGAGCTCAACCTGGCTGACTACTTTTCATCCAACAACATGAATTATGAGCCGGTTCCCATCGAAACCAACGACGAAGCACGTCAGAACTACGAAGCCGGTCGCTGCGATGTGTACACCACAGACGCTTCTGGCCTGGCCTCGACACGTTCCGCGCTGCCGAATCCTGACGACCACATGGTGCTTCCGGAGATCATCTCCAAGGAGCCCTTGGGCCCGGCGACCCGCCACGGTGACGACCAGTGGTCCGACATCGTGACATGGGTGCTGAACGCCACCATCACGGCCGAGGAACTGGGCGTGACGATGGCTAACGTTGATGAAATGAAAGGCTCCAACAATCCTGAAGTCCGCCGCCTGCTGGGCGTTGACGGAAGTCAGGGCTCGGAACTGGGCCTTTCGGACGACTGGGCTTACCAGATCATCAAGCAGTTGGGTAACTACGGCGAAATCTTTGAGCGCAACATCGGTGTGAACCCTCCTCTGGGTATCGCGCGCGGCCTGAACGCTCTGTGGACCGACGGTGGACTTATTTACTCACCGCCCTTCCGCTAAGCCGAAAACTGCTGTTTTTGTTGTATTTGATGTAGATGTGATGAGACCGGAGGCCCATCAGGGCCTCCGGTGCTCCGCGGTCCTTGGACCGCGTACTGCCTTCGATTCACCAAATTCCACGCTGACGCAATGACCCAGCCCGCTCAGAGCACCTCGAACCCCCTGCTACAGCTTTGGCGTAACCAGGAGTCGCGCGGCGTCATCATTCAGATAATCACGATGGCGGTGGTATTTGCCCTGCTGGCTGCTATCGCCCGAAACGTTGTCATTAACCTTGAGGCGGTCGGCAAAGAATTTAGTTTTGGATTTCTTCTTTGGCCCGCTGCCTACGATATCGGCTTTTCGCCATTTCTCGAGTACACCAATCAGTCGACGCATCTGCGTGCGGCGGTTGTCGGCTTACTGAATACACTGTTGATTGCATTCTGGGGATGCATCCTGGCGACGATGGTCGGGTTTGTCCTTGGCATCATGCGCCTTTCCAGCAACTGGCTGGTCAGCAAACTCTCGTATGCGTTTGTGGAATTCATGCGCAACGTGCCGATATTGATTCATATCCTCGCCATCTACGCGATGGTGGTCACATTGCTGCCGCCGGCGAAGAAAGCATTGAATGTCGGGGCCGATGCCTTCTTTCTCTCGAACCGGGGCTTTTATGTCCCGTCCCCGGTATTTGAAGACGGCGCCACCATAGTCGGAGTCGTTCTTCTAATCAGTATCGTGCTTGTGTATTTCTTCAAACGCTGGGCGAGACGCCAGCAGGACGATACCGGAAAAATTTATCCAGTACTCTGGGTCTCGCTGGGCATACTGGTTGCATTGCCCGGGATCGCGTTCGTCGCAACAGGCATGCCGCTTTCCTGGGATATTCCTGTACTCAAAGGATTTAACTTTAAGGGCGGTATGGCGATCAAGCCTGAGTTTCTCGCGTTATGGCTTGCGCTCTCACTCTATACGGCCTGCTTTATAGCGGAGATTGTTCGCGCAGGCATTCTGGCCGTCAGTCATGGACAGACCGAGGCGGCGTTTGCGTTGGGCCTGCGACCCAACCGCACCCTGCAACTCATTATCATCCCTCAGGCGTTGCGCGTCATTGTGCCGCCGCTCTGCAGTCAGTATCTCAATCTTACGAAGAACTCGTCTCTGGCTATTGCCATCGGCTATATGGATATCACGGCAACACTTGGCGGAATTAGCCTGATGCAGACCGGCAAGGAAATGGAGACCATGCTCATCGTAATGGGGGTCTACCTCGTGATATCCCTGCTGATTTCGAGTTTTATGAACTGGTTCAACCACCGGATAAAACTCACAGAACGTTAACCCGGCTATGTCAGAGACCCCTACTAACCCGCGTTACGCGCCCGGCACGCACCCGGACTTACCGCCCCCCAGGCGTACAACCGGAGCGCTCGGGTGGGTACGATCGAATCTCTTGTCCTCGCCGCTCAACGTGGCGCTGACTCTGCTTTCCGTTTGGCTGCTCTGGACCATCCTGCCCCCTTCTATCCATTGGCTGTTTACCGGGGCTATCTGGACAGCAGTCGACCGCAAAGAATGCTGGGCTCTGATGGACGCGCCGCGAGATGGTGCCTGCTGGGCATTTATCCGTGGCAGTTTTGAGCTCTTTGTCTACGGCTGGTATCCCGAACCCGAACGCTGGCGGGTCAACCTGACGTTTATCCTGTTTATTGCAGCGATTGTCGGAGGACTGCGAGAAAACATCCCGGGAAAGAAATACTGGCTGATCTTTGCCGCGGCCTATCCCTTTATTGCCGCCTGGCTGTTGCTTGGCGGCTTTGGTCTTGAGCCTGTCGGCACAAACAAGCTTGGGGGCATCCTGCTGACTTTGGTCGTCGCCGTCACCGGCATCTCCTTCTCTCTGCCGCTCGGGATCGCGCTTGCTCTCGGACGCCGATCAAACCTGCCTGCCTTGCGGGGCGTGTGCGTAATTTTTATCGAGTTCATCAGAGGCGTGCCTTTGATTACCCTGCTGTTTGTCGCCTCAACGATGCTGACCTACTTCCTGCCGCCCGGCTCGACGTTTGATCTTCTGATGCGGGTGCTCATTATGGTGACACTGTTCGCCTCCGCCTACATCGCCGAAGTGGTTCGTGGCGGATTGCAAGGTTTATCCAGCGGACAGTATGAGGCTGCGGATGCGCTGGGCCTAAGTTACTGGAAAGCTCATCGTCTCGTGATCCTGCCACAAGCGCTTAAGATCTCGATACCCGGCATCGTCAATACATTTATCGGCTCATTCAAGGACTCTACGCTGGTGCTAATTATCGGCATGATGGATATCCTGGGCCTGGGAAGAGCCCGGCTGAATGATCCCGAATGGCTGGGCCTGGCTCCCGAACTCTATATTTTTATCTCCCTATTCTTCTTTATCAGCTGCTTTGCGATGTCCCGCTATTCATTAAACCTCGAAAAGAAGCTGCAGACAGGTCATAAGTCCTGACCCACAACCCGGAACAACGCCATGAATCAGGAAACCTCTGTATCCCCTATTGGATCCCGTCTCAACGAATCGGATTCCAAGATTATTTCAATTAAAGGTATGCACAAATGGTTCGGTGACTTTCACGTCCTAAAAGACATCAACCTGGAAGTCGCTAAGTCGGAAAGGATTGTTATCTGCGGGCCATCCGGCTCAGGGAAGTCCACACTGATTCGATGCATTAATCGCCTCGAAGAGCATCAACAGGGCTCGATTATTGTTGATGGCACTGAACTGACCCAGGACCTCAAAAATATTGAGATAATCCGGTCTGAAGTGGGCATGGTCTTCCAGCAGTTCAACCTCTTCCCCCACCTTAGTGTTCTCGATAATGTCACCCTTGCACCGATTTGGGTACGCAAACTCCCGCGCGCCGAAGCCGAAGAACAAGCCATGCAATACCTTGAGCGGGTGAAAATTCCAGAACAGGCTTCCAAATATCCCGGTCAACTCTCAGGCGGTCAACAGCAGCGCGTCGCTATTGCGCGCTCCTTATGCATGAATCCCCGAATCATGCTGTTTGATGAACCGACCTCCGCCTTGGATCCCGAAATGATCAAGGAAGTGCTTGATGTAATGATCGAGCTCGCCGAAAGCGGTATGACCATGCTGGTGGTCACCCATGAGATGGGTTTCGCAACCGCCGTTGCTGACCGCGTGATCTTCATGGACGAAGGAGAGATAATCGAGGAGAAACCGCCCAAAGACTTCTTCGAAAATCCGGAGCACGATCGCACCAAACTCTTCTTGAGTCAGATCCTGCACCATTAGTCCCGATCCCGCTGCACAGAGAACGACCCCTCTGTCCTAAAAGGTTTAGATACCCGGGGTCAGAAACTTATGGGCTCGCTCAAAACCTCCAAACGGCTGTGCAACGGACTGTTGCGCGGGAAATGGGCTAACAAAAACTCCATCTGGTCGGCCAGGATTCGTCGGCCCGAAAGATAAATGTATTCGGCGTGTGTCGGCACAAAAGGCACAGCCAAAAGTTGCATTCCGGCTTCC
>NZKZ01000010.1 GCA_002694065.1 Acidiferrobacter sp. | reverse complement strand
TGCGGTACATCCGATAGAACTCCCGATCCCGGTTAAACGCGTCAGCGTAGATTGCCGTGGCTTCGGCATCCCCCTGGCCCTTGATCTCCTGCGCCTTTTGCTCGGCCTCCGCCAGGATAATCGCCCGTTCTCGATCTGCATCCGCTCGGATGCGTTCTGCCGCCTCGGCGCCCCTCGCTCTGAGATCCTTCGCAACACGGGAACGCTCGGCTTCCATTCGCTGATAGACGCGCTCACTGATGTCCGGATCGAGATCAACCCGTTTTAGCCGGACATCAAGTACTTCGATCCCCAATGACGCCGTCTCTTCGTTAGTGAGCTCCCGCACCACGTCCATGATCTCTACCCGATCGCCGGAGATGACCTGCTGCACAGAACGATTGCCGAATTCGCTACGCAGGGCGTCATTGACTCTCTGCGCGAGGCGGTTTCGGGCGTTACTCGCGAGACCGCCCAGCCGGGTATAGTAATTGGCGGCGTTCGTGATTCTCCACTTTACAAAGGAATCCACCACGAGGTTTTTCTTTTCCCTCGTCAGATATAACTCGGGATCAGAATCCATCGTCTGAACCCGCGCATCGAAGTACTTCACGTTATTAATCAACGGCGCCTTGAAATGAAGCCCAGGGTTGTCGTTCGACCGAACGATCTCACCGAACTGGAATACGATCGCTTTTTCCCGCTCGTCGACGTAATACACCGCCGAGGATCCTACCGTGACCACGATCACCGCCAGGATGACCCACATCATATTTTTGCCGCTCATTGTGTCAGGCTCCTGAGACGGCTGGACCGTTCTTGTCGGGTATTACTGTTGGTGTCGGCGAAGGCTCCGCCGAAGCCTGTATCGCCCGCCGTTCCGTCAAACTGGGTCATCGGCGCGCTGGAACTGCGCTGGCGGATCAGCTGATCCAGAGGCAAATACATAACGTTGTTGGATCCACTGCTCTGATCGATGACGAGCTTCGTGGAGTTTCCATACACTTCTTCCAGCGCATCGATGTAAAGCCGGTCTCGGGTAATGCCTGGGGCTTTGGCGTACTCGTCCAATACCTGGATGAATCGAGAGGCTTGGCCCCGTGCAGCCGCTACGACAGTCGCCTGGTACGCGGCCGCTTCCTGTTCCAGCCTCGCAGCAGAGCCCCTGGCTCGAGGGATGATGTCGTTCTGGTAGGCCTGCGCCTCGTTCTTGAGACGCTCTTCGTCTTCGCGGGCTTTTACCGCATCGTCGAAAGCGGCTTTGACCTCGGCGGGCGGCTGGGCGTTCTGCATCTCAACGGCTTTAATGTTGATTCCCGTATCGTACCGGTCGAGAATCTGCTGAAGCAGCGTCTTGGTCTCCTGCGCAATTTCCGCTCGTCCGCCGGTAATGGCAAAGTCCATCGAGTTCCGGCCGACGATCTCCCTGACAGCGCTTTCAGTCGCGCCGCGCACCACAAGATCCTGGGCTTCTGCGACGTTAAAGAGCAACTCCCGGGGGTCTTTGATATCGTACTGAACCGCAAAATGAATATCGATGATGTTCTCATCGGCCGTCAGCATCAGAGCCTCACGTGGGACACCGGCAATCTGGTTGGACCGGGTGTTGGTGCGGTAGCCAACTTCCACGGTTCTGATCTGCTGAACGTTCACAATTTCCACGGACTCTACCGGGTAAGGCATATGCCACCTCAAACCGGCATCCTTGATGGTCTTGTATGCACCAAAACGCAGTTCCACGGCTTGCTGGCCCTGTTCGACCACATAAAACCCCGTCGCCAACCAAAGTCCAACCAGGATAATAGCGACCGGCCCAACGGCTTTGGAACTGAAGGACGGAAGTTTGCCCCCTCCCTTCCGGCCGGAGCCGCCGCCAAACAGGCCGCCAAATTTTTTCTGAAGATCCCGAATGACCTCATCGAGATCCGGTGGCCCATTCTGGCCGTTCCCCTGACCCCAGGGATCCCGATCATTGGATCCCGGCTGATTCCACGGCATGTCTAAACTTCCTCTTTAGATGGTAGATGCGTCAAAATGCGCGATGCGGATCGCACAGCAAGAAAACGCGCTGGATTTTATCATGGGTGTATGGGTTCTTCTGTTGAACCTGCTTTCACACACCCTGCTTTATTGCCGTTGTCCGGAACCATCCCGCGCTCGACCCAAAAACCCGGATCAAAGTCGGGATCATTCTCTATCCGCCCTATCGTTGGAGCGTCTGCGCTAACCCGAATCAGAATTTCCCCTTCCTCTGTAATCGACTCCTCGTCCACCGTGGTTAATGCATATATTCGAGCACGGAGGCGGCCTTGTCCCGCCGGGAGCCTCAAGACACAGGGCTGCCTTGTCTTTGCAAGCTGAGAACCCAGTTGTTCGAGCAGTACGTCCAGGCCTTGACCTGTTTCTGCAGACACACGAACCACGACTCCCTCCTCAGGGCATGAATCCACCCGCCCCGCGGTCCTGCGACTGAGATCGCACTTGTTCCGCACGGTAATTGCCGGAATCTGCAGAGCACCGATCTCTTCCAGCACATTGTCTACTTCCAGCTCCTGGTCACGGACATCCGGCTGCGCGTCATCTGCCACCCGCAGGAGCAAGTCCGCCGAACTCACTTCCTCCAAGGTGGATAGAAACGCCTGGACGAGAGCGTGCGGCAAGCCCTTGATGAACCCTACCGTATCCGACAAGACGACCGGGCCGTAGCCCGGCAACTCAAGTTTCCGCATGGTAGGGTCCAAAGTCGCGAATAGCTGGTCGGCGCTATAGCTGCTGGCATCCGTGAGTCTGTTAAACAGTGAAGATTTCCCAGCGTTGGTGTAACCGACGATAGCGACTGTGGGGACACGCTCGCGGCGGCGGCGACTTCGGCGCAGACCCCTTTGCAGCCCGACCTTGGAGAGCCGGGATTGAAGATGCCGTATTCGCGCATTGAGGAGCCGGCGGTCGGTCTCCAATTGCGTTTCCCCCGGTCCTCGTAAACCAATACCGCCCCGCTGTCTTTCAAGGTGAGTCCATCCTCTGACCAACCGCGTCGAGAGATGTCTCAATTGTGCTAGCTCAACCTGAAGCTTACCCTCATGGGTCTGCGCCCTAAGGGCAAAGATGTCCAGAATCAGTCGGGTCCGGTCTATGACACGGCAACGGGTGATTTTTTCCAGATTGCGTTCCTGAACGGGCGAGATGGCCTGATCGATAATAACCAGATCTGCACAACGCGCGGCGACCGTGTCTGCGATCTCCTGCGCCTTTCCGCGGCCAACAAAAGTACTCGCCTCAGGAGCCCGCCGGGTCGCTCCAATACAGGCTACGACACAACCGCCTGCCGATTCCGCCAGCCCACTCAATTCCTCAAAGTCTGAGTCCGTCACACTGCCTTTCAGGCGCTGATGGACCAGAACCGCGCGTTCTGGATTATCCAAATGCGATGATAGCTCGTTAACGGGTGTCAAACGGATCCCTGTGGAGACGAACTAAATCCGTGAGAAGCCAAATGCAAAGACTATTCACCCGCCGCAGCGTCTGGCTCTTGTTCATCGAACTCGTCACTGCCGTAGGGAATACGGACCGCACGGGATGGCACGATGGTTGAGATCGCATGTTTGTAGATTAACTGGCTGACGGTGTTTCGTAGGAGCACCACGAACGGGTCAAATGACTCGACCTGACCTTGTAACTTAATGCCGTTGACTAAATAAATGGAAACCGGAATTCGCTCTTTGCGCAAAATATTGAGAAAGGGATCCTGGAGGGCAGCGCCTCTTTGCTGATTCATAGATAAACTCCTAACTGAAAATGGTGCAGAGGCGGGCGTCAGCCGAACCCAGCAGAAAAGCGATGTCTTGGAGAGCCTCTCAAAAGAAAACCTCCCATGCCGGTGACTGAGGTAACGTTGCGCCCATGCACAGTACGAAATAATGATTTTGTCGTGACCTGATAGAGATGGTTTTCTCCATCGTCACGCTATCAATGTAAGG
The DNA here is from genome assembly GCA_002694065.1 of Acidiferrobacter sp. Classification (GTDB taxonomy): domain Bacteria; phylum Pseudomonadota; class Gammaproteobacteria; order Arenicellales; family UBA868; genus UBA868. The sequence goes on along the minus strand of NZKZ01000010.1, from coordinate 28,017 downwards.
GGCGATAGGCCAAATTTCAACCCTGCGACCCGCTTATCGGCAGCCCGCCGAAGCGAGAAACCCTGAAACCGCCTTGATCACTCCAGGGTTAAGCGCGTCGAACCAGATCCAACCCGGGTCGTTACGAAGCCAAGTGAGCTGTCTTTTCGCCAGCCTACGCGTTGCTGTCTGAGTGTCTTCTTCAAACTGTTGACGGCCAATTTTTCCGTCGAGGTACTGCCAGGCCTGTTGGTACCCCACACTGCGCATCGCGGGAGTCTCTTGCGCATCCGGACAGGCCGATTTAAGACTTTTGACCTCGTCCAGAAACCCTGTCGCAAGCATTTGTTCAAATCGACGCGAGATGCGCTCATGAAGAACGCGTCTGTCAGAGGAAAATAGACACAACTTCAGTACGGAGATATTGGCGTCTATCAACCCTCCGGACCGTTGCGTCTCCGGACCCAATTGCCCCCCCAACTCATGGATTTCAAGCGCGCGAAGAATTCGTTGTCGGTCTTGGGGCTCAATGTGCTCCGAGCCGTCGGGTGTCAACCGGCGAAGCCTCTCATAGAGACCGTGCCAGCCTATTGATTGCGCCTCTTCTTCCAAAGAGGCTCGTAGTGCCGCATCTGCGCGAGGCAGCTTCGACAAACCATGCAGCAGCGCTGAGAAATAAAACAGTGTTCCTCCCACACACAGCGGAATTCGCCCGCGACTATGGCTTTGTGAAATCAGCTGCCGAGCATCTGCTCGAAAGTCTGCGGCTGAATACGGTGACTCGAGATCACGGATATCAATGAGGGCATGAGGCGTTCTTTCCAGTATTTTCCGCGGGGGCTTGGCGGTCCCAATATCCATCCCCCGGTAAACTTGACCCGAGTCAACACTCACGAGGTCAATAGGAAATTCCTCGGCCAGCCTAAGGGCCAGCTCGGTCTTTCCAGACGCCGTGGTGCCAGCGAGGAAGATGACGGGGAGATCGTACCCGCTGGGGGTATTCAGGCTATGTCGACTCACAACGGAACCTTCAGTTTTTGTCCAATCTGAAGCGCTCGGGCGCGGTTGGGATTTTCCCTCTTGAGATCGGCGACGCTGACGCCGAGACGAGCGGCAATCAATGCCAGAGAGTCTCCGGGCGCAACCACGTAGATGTTCTCATTCCTGGTTCTGGGCGGGCAACGCTCATCTTCGTCACAGTACGCCGACAGTCCTCGATAAATTGCTCCGGCGATCCTTTCCTGTGTGAGCTCCTGTTGCAGTGCCTGCTCCTCAGCCGGATTAGTCATAAAACCCGTCTCGATCAATACGGCCGGGATGTCTACGGCCTTCAGTACCGCAAAGCCTGCCCGGCCAACTGTTCTACTGTGAAGTCCACCCACTTGTTCGAGTGAACCGAGTAACGCCAGTCCCAGGTCATAGCTCTCTCGAATCTTCCAGTCGAGTCCCATGTCGAGCAAAGTTTTCTGAAGAGAGGGATCCTGCTGGCCGATATCCACACCCCCTGCGAGATCTGCGGCATTCTCCCGCTGCGCTAGCCACTTCCCCATCTCGCTGCTGGCGCCGTCAGTCGATAAAATATAGACGGAAGCCCCTTCAGCCGATTTACGCTGTGCCGCATCGGCATGAACGGATAAAAACAGATCCGCATTGCGCTCCATTGAAAATTCCACACGCCTGCGCAAACTCACATAGTAGTCGTCAGCCCGTGTCAGGATTGCCCTCATCCGGCCATCCCAATTGATGATTCGCTTAAGTCGACGTGCAATCCCCAGTGCCACGTCTTTTTCATATGCGCCGCTGCCGCCGATTGCGCCAGGGTCCTCGCCGCCGTGCCCCGGATCAATTACGACCAGATAATCTTCTTCCCGCAGATCCAACTGAGCGGAGTGGGCTTCCCCGCCGTTTTCTCCCGGAAGCAGGTCGACCACAAGGCGATGGGGGTATGCACCGCTGGGATTCAGCAGGAAGGCGTGGATTCCCAATTTGCCCCGCACATCCAGCACGATTCGAAAGATCCCCGGCTCCGGTCGACCGCTTCTGATGTTCGCTACCAGGCCCCCTGCGTTGTTGGCTAACTCGACTCCCTGGTCAAGCCGACCTTGATCGATATCGATAACGACTCTTTCAGGGTTCTCCAAGGAAAAGACGCGATACGTGGCCGCCGATGTCAGCTCCAGAACCAGTCGAGTCTTGTCGGGTCCATACCAGAACCGCACATCCGTCACTTCTGACTCGGAATAAACCCCCGGCGACCAGCCGGCAATGATTATGACGAGACTGGTTTTGAGAGCCGGCCAAAGTCGATGAAATACCGTCGTCATTCCCGAGTTTTGGCGATCGAGACGGATCTACCGGTATCCAGATACTCTAGAGAAACTTTCCAGGTGGGGATCGGCACCGCCTGACCGCCGCGGTCGGGCCACTCAATCAAGACAATATCTTCCGGCCCGCAACGATCCCGCAGCCCAAGACTTTCTACCTCTTCGGGACCACTGATTCGATAAAGATCCAAATGATGCACCCGCCCTTTTTTGGTGGTGTACTCCTCCACCAATGTGTACGTCGGACTGAGCACCGCCACATCTGTGCCGAACCCGCGCACCATACCCTGGATAAAAGTGGTCTTGCCAGCGCCGAGGTCGCCTTGGAGGTGGATCATGGCCGGCGCGGTCACTACAGCAGCAAATGATTGGCCCAGCGCCTGGGTTTCGCTTGCATCCCGTACCAGATACTCACCTTCCATGCCGGTATTGTCTCAAAGGTATCTCCGACCTCAGTTCTCTAAGGTAAGGGTTTAGATCGCTCGCGCACATGCCGAGCCTGCCGGCGGCTGCCCCGGCACGTTCTGCCGCGACAGCATGACACCACACCCCAGCCCCTGCAGCGACGTGCTCGGGGGCTCCCTGGGCCATCAAGGCGCCGATTATGCCGCTCAAGACATCCCCCATTCCGGGTGTGGCCATGCCGGAGTGACCGCGGTCACAGAGCATAACCGGATGACCCGGCCGCGCCACCAGTGTCCCTGCGCCTTTTAGAACACAGGTTGCATTGAATTTTTCTGCCAGCGTTTCACTGACTTCAGGACGGCTCACCTGCACCCCCTTAGGACTCAATGCGGCAAGTCTTCCAGCTTCCCCGGGATGAGGCGTCAATACTGATAGCGCTAGCGTTCTTGGATCCCGGGCAAGCAGGTTAAGCGCATCGGCATCTATCACCTTTCTCCCCGTGGTCTCCACGCAGACTCCGTACATGGCTTTGGCCCAGATCGTCTGCCCGAGTCCAGGCCCAATCACCACAACATCCGTGTCAGGTAGCAGCCGAGATAAATCCTCTGTGTCTTGCACTGCTTTAACCATCAGCTCGGGACAAAACGAGGCGGCGGGAAGGCTATCGGGGTGGCAAGCGATGCTGACCCGGCCTGCGCCCATCCGCAAAGCCGCGCACCCAGCCAGCACAGGCGCTCCCGGCATACCCGGACCGCCCCCAACCACTAAGACGTGACCGGCGTTACCCTTGTGTGCACTGTTTCTCCGCAGAGGCATGTTCTGACTTACCCAGCTTTCGTCAAGGCAAAAGCCCCAGGCCGTTGATAATGGTTGATCGATATCGAGCCTATCGAACACCTGTAAATCCTCAAGGATCACTCTACCGGCATAATCAGGTCCCTCGCCTGTCATCAAGCCGGGTTTATTGCGGATGAAGGTTACGGTCATCTCTGCGCTGACCGCTCCGCCGACAGCACTGCCGGTGTCGGCGTTCAGGCCGGAGGGAATATCCAGTGAGAGGCAGGTTGGGCTGGATTGGTTAATATCCGACACAATTGACGCCATCGGCTCCCGCAAATTACCCGAGACCCCGATGCCGAGCAGCGCGTCTACCACAACCTCGGTCTCGTTAAGTAACTCGTTGGAGTGCCTCTCAGCAACCAGTCCTGCAGACAAGGCCCTATGTTTGGCCGCCGCCGCTTCAGCAGTGGTTGGATCGCCCACTGATACCAGCCTCACAGACAGGCCGGAGTCTTGCGCAATGCGGGCCAGAACATAACCGTCGCCCCCGTTGTTGCCTTTTCCGCAGTAGACCGTGATGAATTGGGCGTGGGGCCATCGTTGACGCAGCGCCCGGAATGCCGCCCGACCGGCAGTTTCCATAAGTGCTTCCGCCGCTCGGCCCCCGGCGATCGCGCCCTCTTCCAGTGATCGCACCTGGTCGGTTTTGCACAGAAGGTGTTGGGTACGAATCATCACGCTATCATAACGTGATGAAAACATTATCGGACCCGGCTCTACAGCAACTCAGTCGAGACATCCGGCAATGGGCGCTTGATCTGGGGTTCGATGCAGTAGGAATTTCGACGGGCGAACTCTCCGAGGCCGCTGCCGCACTGCAAAGATGGCTTAAAAAAGGCTGGCAAGGGGAGATGGACTTTATGAGCGCTCACGTCCAGGAGCGTACGCAACCCGACCTGCTGGTTCCCAATACAATCCGGATCATTAGTGTCAGACTGGGTTATTGGCATGATTCAGACGACTCTGCTCATGAGACCCTTGGGGATCCGGAAAAGGCCTATATCGCCCGTTATGCCCTTGGGAGGGATTATCACCGGCCCATGCGGCGCAGGCTGCAGAAATTGGCTGACCAGATCACTGAAGCAATAGGACCTTTCTCCTACCGGGCTTTTACAGATAGCGCGCCGGTGATGGAAAAACCGCTCGGACAGGCTGCCGGACTCGGCTGGATCGGAAAGCACACCAACCTGATCGATCCGCAAACCGGTTCCTGGTTTTTCCTCGGGGAGCTCTATACAGATCTTCCCCTGCCCGTTGACCCGCCACACACCGATCATTGCGGCACCTGCTCTAGATGTTCTGCGGTCTGCCCGACGGGCGCGTTGGATACGCCATATGAACTGGACGCCAGACGGTGTATTGCTTATCTCACTATCGAGCACAAAACCGCAATCCCAGAGTCTTTGCGGGGCCTGATGGGCAATCGGGTGTTCGGCTGTGATGACTGCCAGCTTGTCTGTCCTCACAACGGCAGTCCTGGCAAAGGGGATGCCTTATTTGCTCCCCGGCATGGACTGGACAATCCAGATCTGGTGGAAATATTCAGCTGGTCGCTGGAACAGTTTGAAAAGTATACAAACGGCAGTCCTTTGAGGCGGCTGGGTTACGAGCGGTGGATGAGAAACCTTGCGGTAGCGTTAGGAAATGGGAGGCCGAGTGAAACCGCCACCCGCGCCCTACGGTCCCGTCTGGGAGAGATATCCGACATGGTGGACGAGCACATCCTCTGGGCTCTGGAGCGACTGGACGCTCGTGGGATTCCCGCTATTGGGGTGCAGGAATATTGAAGAAATGCTCGCGGTAATATTTGAGTTCTTCGATCGACTCAAGGATATCGTCGAGGGCCCGATGACCCCCTTTCTTGGAAAAGCCCCCCGCTAAGCCCGGGCGCCACCTCACAGCAAGCTCCTTGATGCTGCTGACGTCGAGATTCCTGTAGTGGAGGAAAGACTCCAGTTCCGGCATGTGTTCAGCCAGAAAACGCCGATCCTGGCAGATGCTGTTGCCGCATAAGGGTGATTTGCCGGCATCAACGTAGTCTCGAAGAAACGCCAGCGTAGCAGCCTCAGCATCGGCTTGGGTCAGGTTTGAAGCTTTCACCCTATCGAGCAACCCTGTCTGCGAGTGGGTTGTCTGATTCCAATCATCCATCCCGGCGAGAACCGCCTCGGTCTGGTGAATTGCCAAGACTGGGCCTTGCGCCAAAAGGTTCAGTTGGGCATCAGTAACGACGGTCGCAATCTCGATAATGAAATCAGCCTTAGGATCAAGGCCGGTCATCTCAAGATCCATCCAGACGAGATCAGAATCACTCATCGCCATCAACCCGAAGGGCGTCTGCAGAAAGCGGCGTCAGAAAGAAGGTTACCCCACGCCAATCAGGAGTCGCTCTCCACAGCCTTCATGCTTAGCCGGATCCTGCCCTGCTTATCGACTTCGAGAACTTTAACCTTGACCACATCACCTTCAGACAACTTGTCACTGACGTTCGCGACCCGCTCCTCCGAAATTTGTGAGATGTGAACCAGACCGTCTTTACCCGGCAAAATGTTGACGAATGCGCCGAAATCCATTAACCGAACGACTTTGCCCTCATAGATTGTTCCTGCCTCTACATCGGCAGTAATCTGCTCTATACGGCGCCTCGCATCTTCAGCGGCAGAGAGGTCTGAAGTTGCAATCTTGATGGTTCCGTCGTCTTCGATATCTATAGCGGCTCCTGTTGCCTCCGATATCGCCCGAATCGTCACCCCACCCTTGCCAATCACATCCCGGATCTTGTCTGTCGGAATAGACATGGTGGTAATGCGAGGCGCATATCGGGACATTTCTTCCCGAGGCGCACTGATGGCCTTGCCCATTTCGGCGAGGATATGCAATCGACCCCGTTTAGCTTGTGCCAGGGCCTGCTCCATTATTTCCCGGGTGATGCCATCGATCTTGATGTCCATCTGGAGCGCCGTGACGCCTTCCGCCGTCCCCGCGACCTTGAAATCCATATCCCCGAGATGATCCTCGTCTCCCAGGATATCTGTCAGGACAGCGAAGCGATCTCCATCTTTGATTAATCCCATTGCCACCCCGGCAACGGGCGCCTTGAGGGTTACCCCGGCATCCATCAAGGCGAGACTGGTGCCACAGACCGTCGCCATCGAACTGGATCCATTCGACTCGGTGATTTCGGACACCGCTCGGATCACATATGGAAAGTCCTCAGGACTCGGCAACACGCCAAGGATCGCACGCTTCGCGAGACGGCCGTGGCCGATTTCCCTTCTTTTGGGCGAGCCGACCCGACCCGTTTCTCCAACACAGAAAGGCGGGAAGTTGTAATGCAGCATAAATGGATCACGCCGCTCTCCTTCAAGTGCATCGATAATCTGTGCGTCTCTTTCCGTGCCGAGCGTACAGGTAACGATTGCCTGGGTCTCACCGCGCGTAAAGAGCGCGGATCCGTGGGTCCTCGGGAGCACGCTGGTTTCGACACTGATCGGTCGGACGGTCTCTACGTCCCGGCCGTCGATTCTCGGCTCATTTGAGAGTATCCGACCCCGAACGGTTGCCTTTTCAATACTCTTGATCGCACCTTTGATGCGATCACCGAGATCCGCTTCCGAGTCCTCGGAAACCAGCTCGCTGGTCGCTTTCTCCCGGACTGACGCCATGGCATCCTGTCGCGCAGTCTTGTCTGCAATCTGGTAGGCACTTTCTACATCCGCAGCCACCAGATCTGCGACTTTTTCCTGCAGTGTTTGATCCTGCGCCTCAGCCTCCCACTGCCAGCGCTCCACGCCGACTTTTTCTGTCAGAGATTCTATGGCTGAGATCGCCGCCTGAGACGCATCGTGTCCGAACACAACGGCCCCCAGCATCTGCTCTTCTGTCAGTTCCTGCGCCTCTGACTCAACCATGAGTACGGCGCTCTTGGTTCCGGCGACCACCAGATCCAACGCGGAGTTTTCAAGTTGGCTCGCGCTGGGATTAAGAACATATTCGCCATCGACAAAGCCGACGCGGGCAGCGCCGACAGGGCCGTTAAAGGGGACACCTGAGATGGAGAGGGCAGCGGATGCACCTACCATCGAAACCACATCTGGATCAATCTCCGGATCTACCGACATGACCGTTGCAATAACCTGCACCTCATTATCGAAACCGTCGGGAAAGAGTGGACGAATGGGCCGATCGATAAGACGGCAAGTCAGGATCGCCTTTTCTGAGGGTCGCCCTTCGCGCTTAAAAAAACCGCCGGGAATTCTTCCGGCGGCGTAGGTGCGTTCTTCGTAATCTACGGTGAGAGGGAAAAAATCCCGACCGCTCGACTCACGCGCGGCCACCACGGTAACCAGCACAACGGTTTCGCCCATACTGGCCAGCACTGCACCAGATGCCTGTCGGGCGATTTGCCCGGTCTCCAAACGAAATTCCTGATCGCCATACTGGAATGTTTCAACGGTTTTGTTCAAGCGGATGACTCCGTAGTTTTAAATGTGTCGGCAGAGCTTAACGTCGCAGACCGAGGCGACCGATTAACGTCCGATAACGTTCAGCATCCCGATCCTTGAGGTAGTCCAACAGCTTGCGGCGGCGGTTCACCATTCGGAGCAAGCCCTGCCGCGAGTGATGATCATGAATGTGGGTTTTGAAATGGTCGGTCAGATCACTAATCCTCGCAGTCAGCAAGGCAACCTGAACTTCGGGAGAACCCGTATCGCCAGGCCCGGTAGCATACTCACTGACGACCTTGGCTTTATCTTCGGCCACTAAGGACATAACTTGATCTCTCTTACGATTAAGGTAAATTTTCTAATGTGTGGAGCGGGATCGACGCCGGTTGAGGGGCAGATGAGCGCCGGCACAAAATGAAAGCCGCCGTATTCTACAGTCATGCCCCACTTTCCTCAAGAAATTCAGCCGGTTTGGGTTCCAGTAGACACCAGGCGTTCCGGAGCAACAGTTCCCTGAGGACCCACGACCCCCACTCCCAGGAATCCTGTCGCGGAGGAATAGAGCCGGACGCTTCCCTCACCTGGCAGATTGCTCGCCCGAACGCTCTGCCCACGACAGAGATAAAACGCCGCATCCACGGACAATTCCACTGCCGGGAGATGATCCAACGCCTCTCCAACCGACCCCAGACAGGCCCGCCGCTCAACGGACCCCGGCAGTTGGGCAAGATCGTCCAAGGTCAACGCCTGATCAACAACCAGTCCGGCGACACCTAAACGCCGCAGCGCTATCACGTGACCCCCTGTTTCGAGTTTCTCTCCGATCTCGGTCGCTAATGTCCTGACATAGAATCCAGACGAGCATCGGAGCGTCAATTCAATGTCCCGCCCATCATACGACTGAAAATCAAGATTATGGACGGTTACCTCCCTAGGTTCGCGCGCAATCTCCTTTCCCTGGCGAGCCAGCTTGTACAACGGCTGGCCATCCACCTTGATCGCAGAATACATCGGCGGGATCTGCAGACGAGTTCCCACAAACTCCTGCAGAATGCTGCGCACGTGCGATTCGCTGACGTTGACGGGACGTCGAGTCGTAACTGCGCCCTCACTGTCGCCGGTTTCTGTCGTCTCACCCAGACGAACCGTGGCCTTGTAGGACTTGTCCGAGCCTAGAAAATATCCCGACCACCGCGTCGATGATCCAAAGCACAGAGGCAGCAATCCCGTAGCAATCGGGTCCAGACTCCCGGTGTGTCCCGCTTTACGCGCTCCCAATAGTTTTCTCGCCCGCTGTAGCGCCTCATTGGAGGTAATGCCGGCGGGTTTATCCAGAAGCAAGATCCCATCGACGGGATCTCCGAATGATTGTTTTCTCTTGCGCCCCAATCTCAATCACCACCCTCATGATCGCCAGTGTGAGAAAGACCATCCAGTAACTTCGACATCTCGGCCCCACGCTCAATGCTTTCGTCGTACTCAAACACAAGTTCCGGCGTACGCCGCAACCCGGCCTGCTGACCAAGTTCCCAACGGAGTGAGCCTGAGACCGCATTTAACTGCTTGGTAATTTCGGCGCTCGAAAGCTCCGACGCGAGCGAGGTGACGAACACTCGGGCGTGCCGCAGGTCCTTGCTCACCGAGACCGCGGTAATGGAGATGAGCCCCACTACGCTTGCCTCCAACTCACGGGAGATTATGGGCGCCAATTCCCTTCGCAAGACCTGGCCGATCCGACGCGTCCGATCGACGCCCTGCATTGTGTTCGCGATCCCTTTTGCTATTGCGGAAGACTGAAACTACGGCGTTCTAGAGGGTAGCGGCCTGCTCTACGTTTTCGTAGATTTCTATCTGATCGCCCGGCTTGATATCGTTGTAGTTTTTCACCCCGATGCCGCACTCAAACCCTGACTTGACCTCGGTCACGTCGTCCTTGAAGCGTTTTAACGAGTCAATCTGACCATCGAAGATCACTACGTTGTCACGTAACACGCGCACGGGAAGATTTCGCCGGACCTCACCCTCAATGACCCGGCAACCCGCCACGGCACCCATTTTGGCAACCCGAAACACATCCCGGACCTCGGCGAGACCAACCGCCTGCTCGCGGATGATCGGCGCCAGCATACCGGTGAGCGCAGCCGTCACTTCGTCCACAACATCATAGATGACGTTGTGATACCGCACATCGATACCTTCGCTCTCGATCAATTTTCGGGCAGTCGCGTCAGCCCGCACATTAAAAGCGATCACGATCGCCTCAGAGGCTCCGGCGAGATTAACGTCGGATTCATTAATTCCGCCCACCATTCCGTGTACGACAGCCACCTTCGCTTTTTCTGAGCTCAGCTTTTCAAGCGACTCGGTCAACGCTTCGACAGAACCTTGAACGTCTCCTTTGATAATCACATTCAATGTCTTGGCCTGGCCTTCGCCCATCTCGCTGAACATGCTTTCGAGCTTGGCCTTTTGCTGTCGCGCCAGTTTCACTTCCTTGTGTTTTGCCTGTCGGTAACTGGTCACTTCCCTTGCGCGTCGCTCATCCGCGACCACCGAGAATTCATCACCGGAATCCGGCACCCCGCCCAAACCCTGAATCTCAACCGGGGTAGACGGACCGGCAGTTTTCGCGACCTCTCCCGAATCACTGGTCATCGCCCGAACCCGCCCGAATTCCCGGCCGGCAATAACGATATCGCCTTTTTTTAACTCCCCTTTCTGGACGAGCAACGTGGCGACCACCCCTTTGCCGCGATCCAGTCGTGCCTCGACGACGGTACCAGATGCAACCCCGGCATCCGGGGCGCTGAGGTCAAGCATTTCTGATTGAAGCAGGACCGAATCGAGAAGATTGTCGACACCGTCTCCCGTCATGGCGGAGACTTGACTCATCAGGGTATCTCCACCCCAGTCCTCAGGAATGACCTCCTGGCTGGCCAATTCCTGCTTAACGCGGTCCGGATCGGCATCTTCTTTGTCCATCTTGTTTATGGCAACAATCAGAGGCACGGAGGCCTGGCGTGCATGGCTGATTGCCTCAATAGTCTGAGGCTTGACGCCATCATCGGCTGCCACAACCAGAATAACGAGGTCCGTCACCTGCGCGCCACGCGAACGCATTGCGCTAAAGGCCTCGTGTCCAGGAGTATCCAAAAAGGTCACCGTCCCTCTGTCCGTGGCGACCCGGTAAGCGCCGATATGCTGAGTAATTCCGCCTGCCTCGCCGGCGGTGACTTTTGTTTTCCTGAGGTAGTCCAGCAGTGAAGTCTTGCCATGATCCACGTGCCCCATCACAGTCACCACTGGCGCCCGCGGAGCACTTGGCCGCTCGTCTGAGCTATCGTCCGCGCTCAACATTGCTTCAGGATCGTCTAAATCCGCGGCAACGGCCTTGTGGCCCATTTCCTCGACCACCAACATCGCGGTGTCTTGATCCAATACCTGATTGATGGTCACCATACTTCCCATCTCCATCAGGACCCGAATCACCTCCGCCGCCTTGACCGACATCGATTGAGCAAGATCCGCCACGCTGATTGTTTCAGGTACGGAGATATCCCGACTTACCGGTTCAGTCGGCTTCTCAAAAGCATGNTGACCCGCAGTCGCCGAAGTCAGGCGNCGCGGCTTGATCGGTTGACGGGGCCGACGCTTGCCGCGCTTNCCTTCCGCNAGATGNAGTTCGCCATCACTGTCCGCCCTTCCTTTGCCTTTGCGTTTCTTGGGCTTGTCTTCCCGCCGTCCAGTGCTTTTTGCTTCTTCCGGCGGCACCGGGGCCGGCGTGGGGGTTTGGGCAGGGGCTGCTTCGGCCGCTGCTGCAGCCTCGACCTCGGCAGCCTTGGCTGCCTCCTCGGCTTCGCGTCTTTGCGCCTCCGCCTCTGCCTCAGCCGCGGCTTCCTGTTTGGCGCGCTCTTCGGCCTCCTGTTGCGCCTGCGCCTCTCGCTCTTTGGCTTCTTCTGCTTCGCGTGCGGCCTGTTCCGCCTCTTCCTGTTGGCGCTGCAACTCGCCGCGGCGGACATAGGTTCTGCGCTTTTTAACTTCAACGTGCACAGTCCTGGAGCCCCCCGTACGTGAGCTCTGCTTGACCGCGGAAGTGGTACGTCGATTCAGCGTAACTTTCTCTTGAGGCTTCGAGGCCTCTGCGGCGGTTTTTCCCCCACGCAGGTATGCCAGCAGGGTGCTGCGTTCCGCATCATCCAACATGTCATCCGCGGCTTTCCCTGCTACCCCAGCCGCTGACAGTTGCTGCAGCAGTTTCTCTGGGGGTACGCCGATCTGCTCAGCGAGTTTTTTTATGGCTACGACAGGCATAAGTATCTACCGTTAAGGGTTAACTTGAGCTGGCACTCTCCATGCCCGCAACATCTTCCTGAGATTCCACCGCACCGTCGGTTTCCTCGAACCACGGCTTTCTCGCAGTCATGATCAGTTCACTTGCCTGCTCAGCGTCGATCCCCGTCATTTCAACGAGCTCATCTGTCGCGCACTCAGCAAGGTCCTCCATTGAGCGGATTCCTTTACTGGCAAAAAGCGCTGCTGTCGCTTCGTCCATGCCCTCCATTGCCTGCAAATCAGCTTCAGGGCGGCTCTTCTCCAACTCGGCGATCTCCCGGATATCCAGGAAATCTCGAGCCCGGACTCGCAGCTGCTCAACCAGGTCCTCGTCAAAGCCCTCGACGTCTAACAATTCCTGCACAGGAACATACGCCACCTCTTCTGGAGTAACGAAGCCCTCCTCCACCAATACGCCTGCGACCTCTGAATCAATATTAAGCTGGGTCATCAACCGCTCGACGGCTTCCTGAGCTTCCCGCTCAGCTTTCTCTGCTGCTGCCTCGTCGGTCATAATGTTGAGTTCCCACCCGCTCAACTCGGATGCCAAACGAACATTTTGTCCGCCCCGTCCAATCGCAAGAGAGAGCTGGCTTTCTTCAACCACAACATCCATTGACCGTGACTCTTCATCCACCAATATCGAGTCAACTTCTGCCGGCTGCAGAGCCTTGATAACAAATTCAGCCGGGCTGTCGACCCAGGTAATGATATCTATGCGTTCCAGATTGATCTCATTTGAGACACTTTGAACGCGTGCACCTCGAATGCCCACACACGCTCCCACGGGATCGATCCGGTTGTCCTGGGACCTGACGGAAATTTTGGCTCTGGACCCTGGATCCCTCGCGGCACCCAGAATTTCAATAACCCCCTGCCCCACTTCCGGCACCTCCAGCTGGAATAACTTGATGACGAGTTCGGGGCAGCGTCGATCGAGAATCAACTGAGGTCCGCGAGGCTCCGAACGGACTTCGGTCAGGATCGACTTGACGCGATCACCGCTTCTCAAAATCTCGCGGTCAATCCAGTTGGAACGCGGAAGAGAGGCCTCTACCCCCTCTAGATCAATAATGGCCTCCCGATTACCTACTCGCTTGACCACGCCTTGGACCATTTGCCCAACGCGGTCCTTGAATTCCTCATACACCCTTGCACGCTCAGCTTCCCGCACCTTTTGGCTGATTACCTGTTTGGCCGCCTGCGCCTCAATCCGGCCAAAAGTTGCCACCGTCTCTAATGGCTCTTCGACGACACCGCCAATCTCATGGGTATCATCCGGATAGCTTATTTCGGCGGCGGCAAAAGTCATCTGCCGGGCCGGGTTTTCGACGGCAGCATCGTCTTCGACAATCTCCCACTGCCGAAAGGCCTCATAGTCGCCACTCGCTCGGTCGATCTGCACGCGAACCTCTATGTCTTCCCGGTTCCGCTTCCGAGTTGCCGTGGCAAGCGCTGCTTCAATTGCCTCAAAGACTATCCCGCGATCGATATCCTTCTCTCGGGACAGCACGTCTGCCATCATCAATACGTCATCTTTCGTCATCTTCAGCTACTCCCAAACATTCATTGCTGGCGATCCCCTGTCCGCCCATAATTCCGCATTCTTGCGCGGCCGGCCATGGCGCGGACTCGGCTTATGTCTGTCTCTCTGTTTCTCTAATTTCTTGATTGCCCTACAGCTTTCCTGATCCCTCACTGGTCCCTGCGCTGCGGTTCAAAAGCTTTACTCCGATTTAATCCAAACCCACCAAATTTGCTTTTTCCATGGTCTGGTAGTCCAACTCGTAGGGTTCTCCATCCACTTCAACCACAACAAACTCCGGTGCAGCTTCTACCAATAATCCAGTAAACCGACGCCGCCCCAAGCGAGCTTCCCGCATTACCACCTTTACATGGTTCCCCTGGAACCGCTCAAAATGCTCAGGCTTTACCAAGGGCCGGTCGACGCCGGGGGAGGACACTTCCAAGGTGTACTCTCCTTTGATCGGNTCTTCCACGTCCAAAATTGCNCTCACCTGGCGACTCACCTGCTCACAATCCTCGAGAAGAATTCCGCCTGGCGCATCNATGTAGGTTCTGAGCACCTGACCTCCCGAAGGCGATCCCGTCATTTCGACCATGACCAGTTCGTACCCCATATCCTCTACGACAGGCTCCAGCAATTGTCGGATCGCGCTGTTATCCATCCACTCATCACCTGCCCGATCAGTCTCGCCGTTTGCGTTCCTGCACCCGTAGCACCAAAAACAAACCCCGCTACAGCGGGGTCCCGGATTACAGCATTTGGTAGCGGGGGTAGGATTCGAACCTACGACCTTCGGGTTATGAGCCCGACGAGCTGCCAGACTGCACCACCCCGCACCGCGACGCGGGAGTTTAACCAGTTTGTCTCGCGAAAACAACAAGATGACGGGCAAAAGCCCGTTTGTTTCTTGCTTTTTGTTGCCCTTGTGAAGTGTTCCTGAAGGGTAAACGGTTCACAGAAGGCTAGAATTGGAAGCGAGATACGACGCCCATGCAGAACACAGATCCCCAAGAACTCCTCAAGTTTGAAACGCTCGCGTCACGCTGGTGGGATCCCAATAGTGAATTTGCTCCGCTGCACGCGATCAATCCTCTTCGGCTTGGTTATATCGACAAACGGGTGGACTTAGCGGGCGCCCGGGTCCTCGATGTTGGATGCGGAGGAGGGATTCTCTCCGAAAGTTTGGCCGCAAAGGGTGCCAAAGTCGTCGGTATTGACGCAGGGCTTGCCCCAATCAATGTCGCGCGACTGCATGCGATCGCAAGTAATGTGGAAATTGATTATCGACATACCACGGTGGAAACCCTCCTCGAAAAGGAAGAAGGCTCGTTTGATGTCGTCTGCTGTCTTGAAATGCTCGAGCACGTTCCCGATCCCGCCTCAGCGGTTGAGGCTTGTTCGAAACTTGTGCGTCCAGGCGGCAGTATCTTCTTCTCCACCATTAACCGTAATCTGAAGGCCTTTGTGTTTGCCATTGTCGGAGCCGAGTATGTTCTCTCGCTGCTTCCCCGCGGGACACATGATTACAAAAAGTTTATTCGCCCATCCGAACTCGACGGTTGGGCGAGATCCGCCCTGTTATCGCTTTCCTCCATCACAGGTATGCATTACAACCCGATCACCAAGCGCTACACCCTAGGCGACGGTGTTGACGTCAACTACCTCTGCCACTACTCAAGCCCCACCGGCGCTGAGTGAATTCATGGCGATTTTCGAGGACGGACGAAAACCCCGGCACGTTCTGTTCGATCTTGATGGCACGCTAGCGGATACGGCACCCGATCTAGTCGAGGCTTTGAATTGTGTTCTGCGCTCCCTTGGGCACACGGAGGTAGATCTCGCCATTGCGCGCTGGTGGGTAGCGGAGGGCAGCGTGGGATTGATTCAAAACGGTTTGCAAATTTCAGAGGAAGAGGCCCGCACCAGTCCGCATCGTCAGCGACTGTTGCACGAGTACTCCCGAAACCTCTGCACAAAAACGAGACTTTTCCCAGGTATCAGCGAGGTCTTGGCCGCCCTCGAAAACCGGGATATTCCGTGGGGTATCGTCACCAACAAGCCGAAGCGGTTCACGGACCCACTTGTAGCAGCACTCGGACTGGATGCTCGCGCGGACAGTGTGGTCAGCGGCGATACCCTCAGCCAGTCGAAGCCGGATCCCGCACCCTTGAAACATGCTTGCGAAGAAATGGGGGTGCTGCCCGACGGCGGAGTAATGATCGGAGACGATATTCGGGATATCGACGCCGGGCATGCGGCCGGGATACGAACGATTGCAGCAGCGTGGGGATACCGGCCCGCTAATGAGGCAAAAGACTGGGGCGCCGACCAGGTTGCCCTTGATCCTCAGGAACTCTTGCCGGCAATGGGGCTATAGCCGAAACGGCTTAGCCGGCTTCTTCCCTAGCAGCATCCGGTGATGTTCTTCACCGACAAACGCTCCTCAAACCAGAAGAATCAGGGTGTCGCTGCAAGGAGTGCCGAGACCACAGGGAAGTGTCTCAACTGTCCGGCTCTTTAAAATCAATGCACCGACGCGCGCCCCGGTTTAACCGGGGCGCATCTTTTTGACTCAAACCTTCTGTATTCCCCTAAAACTTTCCTCGGTATAGGTTTCAGGAGGGATTGGATTCCAGCGCTGTCTCCAACTCGGGGATCGCCTCGAACAAATCAGCCACCCAACCATAGTCTGCGACCTGAAAAATGGGCGCTTCCTCATCCTTATTTATCGCAACGATGATTTTGGAGTCCTTCATTCCGGCAAGATGCTGGATGGCCCCGGAAATACCCACAGCGATGTAAACATTGGGTGCCACAACCTTACCGGTTTGGCCTACCTGGTAGTCATTGGGGACATACCCGGCATCCACAGCGGCGCGCGATGCGCCCACCGCGGCGCCCAGCTTGTCTGCCAACGTTTCCAGCATGCCAAAGTTTTCAGAACTCTGCATCCCCCGTCCACCCGAAACAATAATGTCTGCGGTGGTAAGTTCCGGGCGTTCCGACCGGGTGAGCTCTTCCCCTGCAAAGGTCGACAGTTGTGCATCAACGCCGCCGGAGACGTCTTCCACCGGCGCCGCCCCGCCTAACTCAGCCGCTTCAAACGATGTGGTACGAACGGTGATCAGCTTCAAAGCGTCATTCGATCGGACCGTTGCCATGGCATTGCCGGCATAAATCGGCCGCACAAAGGTATCTTCACTCTCGATACCACTAATGTCGGAAATCTGCTGAACGTCGAGAATCGCGGCAGCCCGCGGAAGAAGGTTTTTGCCGTACGTCGTGGCCGGCGCAAGAATATGCGAATAATTCCCCGCCAGAGACTGCACCAACGGTGCCATATTTTCCGCCAGGCCGTTTGACAACGCGGCGTCATCCGCTTTGAGCACCCGGGTGATCCCGGCAATAGTGGCTGCTTCATCAGCGGCACCCTGACAGTCGCTGCCGGCGATCAAAACGTCGATATCGCTGCTGAGTGCTTTGGCAGCTGTGACGACATTCAAGGTAGACGGCCGAAGGGCCGCGTTATCGTGTTCTCCAATAACCAGAATACTCATCAGATCACCTTTGCTTCGTTTCGCAGTTTTTCAACCAGTTCATCCGCGCTGTTTACCCTCACGCCCGCTGCCCGACCTGCGGGCTCCAACACCCGCAGAACTTCCAGTCTGGGGGAGACATCAATACCCAACTCCTCGGGGGTGTGGGTATCCAAGGGCTTTTTCTTTGCCTTCATGATGTTCGGCAAGGAAGCGTAACGAGGCTCATTAAGCCGAAGATCCACAGTGATCACCGCAGGAGCGACCAGGTCGATATTCTCCAGACCACCGTCGACCTCTCGAGTCACCTTCACGGTTGACCCCTCTACCGACAGCTTTGAGACAAACGAGCCGATCGACCAGTTAAGCAATCCTGCCAACATCTGCCCGGTCTGGTTATTGTCTCCGTCGATCGCCTGCTTACCGAGAATTATCATACCGGGATCTTCTTTCTCGGCCACCGCCTTCAGCAACTTGGCGATCGCCAGGGGTTCCGGAATCGGATCGGTCTCAATCAATATGGCCCGATCCGCTCCCATTGCAAGCCCCGTTCGCAGGGTTTCCTGGCTTTGGCTCGGACCCACCGCTACGACAATCACTTCGTCTGCTGTTCCGGCCTCCCGCATTCGAATGGCTTCCTCAACTGCGATCTCACAGAAGGGGTTCATTGCCATTTTGACATTGTTCAACTCGACGCCGGTGTTATCCGCCTTAACACGAACCTTAATATTGGCATCGATCACGCGCTTAATTGGAACGAGTACTTTCATGCTGTCACATCTCGTGGTTATAGTCGCAATCACTTTTCTGACGCTGATCGACCGATTTCTGTTCGGTCGCGCCAGACCTTGGATGGCGTATTCTATTTTCGGTCTTGAGCCGAGTCTACGGTCTCTTGACACCTAAAGCCTGTAAATGCGCCGGATTTCTGCGCAATTCCGTCGCGCACGAGACCGGTCATCGGCCTCTATCCCATCTGTCTGCCGATCAAGGCTATTTTTGTGTCGTTCCTCTAAAATCACCTTTCACGCTTGGGCTTGATAATCCCCTGAATTAAACCGGTATCCAGTCATGAGTCAGGAACGACGTCGAACACGAGGCAGTGCACGCTCTGCGAAACGCGCCAAACGCGCGGGTTCCACCCGAGCAGGCATTCCCTACATCACCCGCCGGATACCGCCCTACGAACTCGCCAGCGAAGAACTGCTTGAGTTGATCGAATCCAACGCCGAAACGCTTCTCGCGGAGACCGGTATTGATTTTCGCGATGATCCCGACGCCCTGTCCCGCTTCAAAGAGGCGGGTGCCGAGATCGACGGGGAACGGGTTCGCTTCCCAAAAGGCATGTGCCGGTCGATCATCAATGCCAGCACACCGAACGAATACACGCAGTTCGCACGCAACCCGGAGCGCAGCGTACGCATTGGGGGCGACCATTGTGTCCTGGTGCCGGCCTATGGCCCCCCTTTTGTGCATGATCTTGACCAAGGCAGGCGTTACGCCACACTTGCCGACTTTGAGAACTTTGTCCGTCTGGCGTATCTCAGTCCGTCGCTGCATCATTCCGGCGGCACCGTCTGTGAGCCGGTCGATATCCCGGTGAACAAACGACACCTCGATATGGTGTACAGCCACCTCAAACTGTCGGATAAACCCTTCATGGGTTCGGTGACGGAACCGAGTCGGGCGCAGGATACCGTGGACATGGCGAAGATCGTGTTCGGCGCCGAGTTCGTCGACCAAAACTGTGTGATCACCAGCTTGATCAACGCTAATTCGCCCATGACCTTCGACGCCACGATGCTGGGCGCAGCTCGTGTTTATGCCGAGAACAACCAGGCCACCGTGATCTCGCCGTTCATACTGGCCGGCGCGATGTCGCCCGTCACCGTCGTGGGCACCTGCACCCAGATCCTGGCCGAGGCCATGGCCGGCATCTGCTTTACCCAGCTCGTCAGACCCGGAGCGCCGGTCATTTTCGGCACCTTTTCAAGCGCCGTGTCGATGCAGTCTGGGGCCCCCACTTTCGGAACGCCTGAACCGAGTATGGTGATTTTTATCTGCGCCGCACTGGCCCGCCGTCTGGGGGTGCCCTTTCGCAGCGGAGGGGGCTTGTGTGCCTCCAAACTCCCGGACGCGCAGGCCGCATACGAATCGGCCAATACCCTCCAAAGCGCGATGCTCGCCGGCGTCAATTTCATGCTCCATACCGCCGGATGGCTTGAAGGCGGATTGGCCATGGGCTACGAGAAATTCATCCTCGATGCTGACCAAGCCGGCATGATCGAGGTCTTTCTTGCAGGAATTGATGACTCTGTGAACGGACAAGCCATGGAGGCGCTTGCCGAGGTGGGTCCCGGGAACCACTTTCTCGGATGCGCCCACACCCAAGCTAACTTTGAGACTGCTTTTTACCGGTCAACTACCGCGGACAGTAACAGTTTTGAACAGTGGGAGTCCGAAGGCGCACTGGATGCGGCGAAACGGGCCAACGCGACCTGGAAGCAGATGCTCGCTGACTATGAGCCCCCCGCTATCGACGAGGGCGTGGACGAAGGACTGCGCGACTTCATCTCCGAGAAAAAGAACGCCGTTCCCGACTCCAACGTGTAGTGCGGCGCCAAGTCTGCACGGCACCGCTGTGCAACCTTCAGGCAAACTCCACGATCACCCGGCGGTTCTGTTTGCCCTTCTTTTCGATCTTGGAGACCCGAACCTCACCGATTTCTCCTGAGCGGGCTACGTGCGTGCCGCCACAGGGCTGAAGATCTATCTGCTCAAATTCCACCAGACGCACCTCACCCTGCCCCATCGGCGGACTCACCGACATGGTCCGTACCAGCTCGGGTTGGGACTGAAGTTCCTCATCGGTAATCCACCTGAAGTGCCGTGGCTGATCTTGTTGGATCAGTTTATTCAGCGCTTCCGTGACTGCTTCTTTGTCGATCGGGTCTGGCAGGTCAAAATCCAGCCGCGCCCGGCCCTCGCTCACCGAACCCCCGGTGACCGGTGCATCAATCACAGCACAGAGCATATGCATGCAACTATGCATGCGCATGAAGCCGTAACGTCTGTCCCAGTCTATTCGGGCGGTTACTTCCATCCCCAATTCAGGCAGCGTTTCCTCCTCGTCGAGCACGTGCAGCTGGGCACCGGTTTCACGCTGCACAATAGTATTGACTACCCTTTTACTACTCCCGTCAGAAAGGACCAATACTCCCGTATCCCCCGGTTGCCCGCCTCCCTGACAGTAAAAAACACTGCGGTCCAGAATGACGCCATCATCCGCTACACCTGTGACGGTAGCAGTGCATTCTTTTAGGTAAGGATCTTCCTGATAAAGCTTTTCGGTTCTGATCATGTCAAAACTTCACCCTTTCCGACCGCGGATCGTACATAGGTGACAGGCTTGCCCGTGCGCTGATGCGCTCTCCTGCCACTTCGATTTCCCAAACCCCTTCGGACACGAACGCGCTGTCAATGACCTCGTCATTTTCGACATAGCCTAACCCCACGCAGCCACCCAGCGTATGCCCGTACATCCCTGAAGTTGTTCTACCGATTCGTACCCCGTCTCTCCAGATTGGCTCTTCGTGGTAAAGCATCGCCATGGGGTCTTCCAGGACAAACTGGACCATTCGCCTCGTAAGAGGATCGTCCACAGCCCGCAACAGCGCTTCCCGACCGATAAATCCGCCTGGCTTGTCCAGACTCACCGCAAACCCCAGCCCCGCATGGAAGGGATTATCGTCGGGCCCGATATCATGCCCCCAATGACGATAGGCCTTCTCGATTCTTAGGCTGTTGAGAGCGTGCAGTCCGGCGGGTTGCAATCCAACTGCCTGGCCGACCTCCATCAGTCGGTCGAATATTCCCAAAGTGAACTCCGTCGGGATATAAATCTCCCACCCGAGTTCTCCCACGTAGGAAATGCGTGTAGCCCGGACCAGGCCATAACCCATCTCTATCTCCTGGGAAGTCCCGAAGGGAAAGGCAGCGTTGGAGAGATCGGCTGGAGTCAGGGATTGCAGCACGTCGCGGGATTTCGGGCCCATCACACTCAACACACTGTAACCTCCGGTCACATCCGTTGCGAAGACGTGCTCGTCCGGACGCATGCTGCTCTTCAGCCAATGCAGATCGCGCGTTTGCGAGGCCGCAGCAGTAACGACGAGATATTCATCTTCGCTCAGTCGGGTCACTGTCAGATCCGCCTCGATGCCGCCTTGCTCATTGAGCCATTGTGTGTAGATCACCCGGCCCGGCTCAACATCCATCCTATTTGCACTTACCCGATCGAGCAGTTGGCAGGCATCCCGACCCTGGACAAGATATTTGCCGAAAGAGCTCATATCGAAAACGCCCACGTTCTCGCGCACAGCCCGATGCTCCTGGCCGGAGTGTTCAAACCAGTTCTGCCGACCGTAGGTGTACTCATACACCGGCTCAACCCCTGGTGGGGCAAACCAATTCGCGCGCTCCCAGCCAGCGGTCTCACCAAAACAGGCGCCCAAGTCCCCTAGGCGTTGATGCAGCGTTGAAGTGCGCACCCCACGCGCCGTTTCTGGCTGACGGAAAGGCCAGTGCATGGCGTACAGCAGCCCTAGCGCTTCCACGGTTCGGTCGTGGAGATACTGCTGGTTGACCTGAAAAGGCATCATCCGACGGGCATCTACATCCCAAAGATCCATCGGCGGATGTCCGTTCACTATCCATTCGGCCAGCACCTTGCCGGCGCCGCCCGCTGATTGAATCCCGATCGAATTGAATCCAGCTGCCAGAAAGAAGTTCGGCACCTCTACCGAGGGGCCGAGCCAGTATCGGTTATCCGGGGTAAAGCTTTCAGGCCCGTTGAAGAAGATCTTGATTCCGGTCTCACCGAGCACCGGAATTCTCTCGATTGCACAACTCAGTTGCTCCTCGATATGCTCGACATCTTCCGGCAGGGTTCCAAATTCGAAGTCCTCTGGGATCCCTTCCATGCCCCACGGCTTGGCCACGGGCTCGAACATACCGACCATCATCTTGCCGGCATCTTCCTTGTAATAGTTGCAAACAGAGGGTTCGCGAACGACCGGCAGGTCTCGCGGAAGATCTGGAATGGGTTCGGTGACCACATAAAAATGTTCTGCGGCATGCAGGGGCACGGAAACTCCTGCCTTAAGGCCCAGAGCTCTCCCCCACATCCCGGCACAATTGACCACGGTCTCACAAGCCACTCGACCCTGACTGGTAACGACCGCGCTCACCCTGCCCCCCTCTTTCTCAAAGGACTCAACGGTGACGCCCTCAAAGATTCGTACACCTTTGTCCCGCGCGCCGCGCGCCAACGCCTGCGTCGTGTCGGTAGGATTCGTCTGGCCATCCCGAGGCAGAAAAACCGCGCCCACGAGGTTCTCGGTGGACATGATCGGATAAAGATCGAGCGCCTCTTTCGGACTGACGACTTCGACCTCAAGCCCGAAACAACTCGCCATGGAGGCGCCCCGTTTCAGTTCCTCAAACCGTTCAGAGTCTGTTGCGAGACTGAGAGAGCCATTCTGACGAAAGCCCGTCGCCTGCCCCGTCAACTCCTCGAGCTCTGAATAGAGATTAGTGGTGTACTGGGCCAGCCGCGTCAGGTTCTGAGTGGCCCGCAACTGTCCCACCAGCCCTGCCGCGTGCCAGGTTGTGCCACTGGTCAGTGACTTACGCTCAAATAGCACAACGTCCCTGACCCCCAACTCTGCCAGGTGGTAAGCGACACTACACCCCACCACGCCGCCGCCAATGATGACGATCTGCGCCTGATCTGGAAAATCGACTGCCATGCTGCCTCCGATGGACTTCAAACCATGGTCGCGATTGAAGCCGGGTTCCTAACCCCTCTAGGCTCTCGCGCGGGGGTTTAATCCCCGCGAGTGTATCAAAGGAAATTGAGAAAGATTCTTTCTCTTGGCGCAAGAATCGGGTTGCACACCCTCAGGCACGAACCTATTCTTGGCGCGTATGCCGAAAGTCACCCAACAGCCGGAATCTGACTACACCCGGGTCGCGAAGGCCTTGGAATTCCTGCGGACACATGCTCACGAGCAGCCCGCTCTGGCCGACACCGCAGCGGCTGTGGATCTGAGCCCCCATCACTTCCAGAGACTCTTTAAACGTTGGGTGGGTATCAGTCCAAAGAAGTATCTGCAATCCTTGACGTTGACTGAAGCCCAACAGCACCTGCGCAGCGGTGAAAGCGTTCTTGATACCGCGCTGCACACCGGCCTGTCGGGGCCGGGGCGTCTACACGACCTGTTTGTCACGTTTCAGAGCATGACCCCAGCCGAATATCGGGATCATGGAGCCGGTCTTACGATCGGTTTCGGGATTCACGACAGTCCCTTCGGAAAATGTCTGTTGGGCGTCACCGCGCGTGGCATCTGTTGGCTATCTTTCTCAAAAACCGAAACAGAAACAACACAGATCCTGCTCCCGCTTAAGGAGACCTGGCCTGGTGCCCGCCTATCTCCTGCTCAGAAAGAAACGGCTGGTCTCGTCAAGCGAATCTTTCCCGGCAAGGGCTTACCGCCGCGTGGTCCGCTGCCCTTGTTGGTCCATGGAACAGACTTTCAGCTTCGGGTCTGGCGTGCACTCCTGGGCATCCCCCTGGGCGTGACCATGACCTATGGTGACGTGGCGGCCGATATTCAAAAACCGAAAGCCGTTCGCGCGGTCGGAACCGCCGTTGGCCAAAATGCGATCTCATTCCTGATCCCCTGTCACCGGATTATTCGCTCTGACGGCGCGATCGGCGGATACCGTTGGGGAAGTCCGCGCAAAGAAGTCATGCTTGAATGGGAGCAGATTCGGTTGCTGGACAAGTAACGCCGAGCTTGCTGCGTGGGCGGTGGGGCTCAAAAGATCAGATTCAACATGACCATCATGATCACTAAAAACAGAATTGTCATGATACCGCCTGCCCGCATAAAGTCCGCAACGCGATAACCTCCCGGTCCCATTATCAGCGCGTTCACCTGGTGGGTTGGGATCAGAAACGAATTAGACGTTGCGATCGCCACGGTCAGCGCAAAAACGGCGGGGTCGGCCCCGGCTCCGATGGCTATATTGACCGCCAAGGGCACCAGCAAGACTGTCGCCCCGACGTTGGACATCAGCAGAGTAAATACAGTGGCGAGCACGGCAATACTCGCCTGCAGTATCCANACCGGNACCTCTCCCAGCANAATCAATGTCTGCTGCGCGACCCAGGCGGCCGTGCCCGTTGCCTCCATCGCGAGCCCAAGNGGAATCAGGCTGGCGAGCAGGAAAACACTTTGCCAGCCAATTGACTGATACGCCTCGTCGACACGGATCACGCCACTGATGATCATCCCGATCGCCCCGGTCATCAGTGCCACCGACAGCCTAAGGTCAGTGAACAGGATGAGTCCCAGCGCAATTAAAAAGAAAATGAGAGCGTGGGGCAGTTTTTCCGGGCGCGTATCTTCACGTGGAAAATCCGTCACAACCGCAAAGTCCTTGTTCTTCGCGATCGGGGCCACGTCCTGCCAACGGGCGTGCAGCACAAGCGTATCCCCGGCCTGAAGTACAAATTCCGGCAACTGCCGATCAATCACTTGGTCAATCCTGAATATGGCGAGAACTGTTGCGCCGTATCTTTGCCGTAGGGACACCTCCCGAATCGACTTGCCTATGAGGTTCGAATCGGGGGGAACAACGACCTCTACAATGCCCGCCGCGGTAGGGCTGAGCAACTCCGAGAAGACATCCATTTCCCGCTTGAGCTCCAGCGCGTTCTCAGCGCAGAAATGCTGCACCGAATCCATCGGCCCCATGATGGCGAGATCCGTCCCGGGCCAGAGTTCGGTTTCCCCCGACGGTGCCACCGTGAATTTATCGCCAGTTCTTACCGCAACAATCCAGCCGCCCCGACCCGCACTATCGATGTCAGAGAGCGTCCCGCCGGCGAGTGGACTGTCTTCTGTGACTCGCGCCTCAAACACCTGCCCCGAGATCCCGTATACCTCAGAGAAATACTGAAGCGTGCTGCCCGATTCCTGCGGCTTATCCTTGACTACCGGGAGCACAAATCGGCCAAGCAGCACGAAGTAAAGAATCCCGCTCAGCAGCATCACTATTCCGATGGGAGAAACGGAAAACAGGGAGAACGTTTCCATGGGAGCGATTGCGTCCGGCAAATTGCGGTTTGAGGTCTCGATCAGATCATTAAGCAGAATCAGGGGACTCGATCCGACCATCGTCATCGTCCCGCCCAAAATCGCGCAGAAACCCATCGGCATCAGCAGCCGCGATATTGGAAGATTGCCCCGCCGCGCGATCCGGGTTACGACCGGGAGAAAAAGTGCCGCGGCACCGATGTTCTGCATGAAACTGGAGATAACCCCTACGGTGGCAGAAATGACCGTAATAATCCGGCTTTCCGTTCTGCCCCCATATTTCAGGATCTTTCCTGCCAACTGACTCATGATTCCGGTCTTATCAAGACCGGCGCCAATGATCATTACGGCGATAATTGAAATAACGGCGTTACTGGAAAATCCATCGAATAAATTACCAATCGGAACAAGTCCAGAATACCCCGGCAACATACTTGTCAGGCCGAGCAGTACCATGATGCCCACCGCCGCTACATCGACGCGGACAATTTCAAACGCGAAGAGAAAAATCGTTAAAGCCAGTATCGCCATCACCGCAACCATCTCCGCGGTGAGTACAATAGTCTCTGTCAAAGAGCCTCCCGATACTGTTTTTCTTGAGCCGCCGGCCGAATAGCAAGCGGATGCATCGCAATGCACTATAGCATACGGTTCCAGATCTCTCTTGGGGACGGCCATCCAAAATATTTATATCCGTCAACTATGCCGTTTATCTTTCCCTGCGAGAACCTGAATCGCCATGAGCCCTTATCGGTGAGGCCCTGGGAGTTATTTCATGCCGAAACCGGTTAGGAGCCCTTTTCACATCCGCTTTCTTGGGAGTTGGATTGCCCTCGGCCTGTTGCGTCTTTTGAGTCTTGTTCCCCTGCCGATACTCTTTCATCTGGGCACCGCTCTGGGGGACCTTCTTCGGGTTATCCTGCCGTCGCGGCGGCGGGTTGCTGAACGCAACCTGTCGCTTTGCTTTCCTAAACTATCAGAGGAGGAGGTAAGTGTTCTCGCCAAGGAAAACATCCGTAACACGGCCCGGATGCTGCTTTACACAGGATTCGTCTGGTGGGCATCGGAAGCAAAGCTCAAAAAACGGGTCACGATCCGTAACGAGGCCGCTTTAGACAAGCTTGAACACGAGGGGAGCGGGTTTATTCTTCTCGCACCCCATTTTCTCGCCTTGGAGCTGGGGGGCATCTTTATTTCCCTCAGATCTCCCGGCGTAAGCGTTTATCAGCGCACTCGAAACCCCGTCTTCGATCGCAGCATGCTGCGGGCACGTCAGCGCTTTGGCGGCACCATGTATGAGCGAAAAGAGGATCTGCGTCCGATGTTTAAGGCGATACGCCAGGGAAAGGGGTGTTATTACCTGCCAGATCAAGACCCTGGTCGACGGCGCGCTGCCTTCGCGCCATTTTTTGGTGTTCCCACCGCTACCTGGCCCGTGCTGGGGCGAATAGCCAAACTGTGTGGGGCTGCCGTGCTGCCCTGCCCGACCTATCTTCTCCCGGGTGGAGCGGGCTTCGAAATCGTGATCGGGGAGCCCCTTCTACACTTTCCGACGGGGACGCCCGAAGGGGATGCTGAAAGCATGAACTCTGCCATTGAGGACTGCATTCGAAGAGACCCTAGTCAGTATTTCTGGGTCCACAAGCGCTTCAAAACCCGCCCGCCCGGAGAGCCATCGATATACGACTGACGCTGCCATGCCCCCCGGAAGGTGCTGGCGTCGACCCCCCTTTCGGGCCAGAATCCTGACTACTTGTTTCGTTCCTCAAGTTTGTTATTGAGTCGGGCTACTTCTTCACGCAGCGCCCGGAGTTCATCGGTCACTGACGCCGATTCGCCACCTCCTGCAGTTTGGCTGCCCGGTTCGCCCTCATCCGATCTGGCATGCAGGGTTTGCATTGTCTCGACAATGATCCCGATAAAGAGATTCAGCATCGTAAATGTCGCGACCAGGATGAAGAGCACAAAAAAGATCCACGCGAAAGGGAAAACCTGCATAACTGGGCGAACGACGCCCATAGACCAACTCTCCAGGGTCATGATCTGGAACAGGGTAAACATCGAACGGCCAAGACTGCCAAACCACTCCGGAAAGGCCGCGCCATACAGCCCCGTCGCCACCACGGCAAAGACGTAAAAAATGATCAGAATCAACACGCCGATCGATGCGATCCCGGGAATGGCATGCAAAAGGGCCTCTACAACAAACCGCAAGCGCGGCACGACCGATATCAGGCGCAACAGCCGCAATACCCGCAATACCCGCAACACGGCGAATGGTCCACTCGCCGGGATCAGGGCGATAGCGACAACAAAAAAGTCAAAGAGATTCCAGTGGCTCCGAAAAAACTCCCGCCCGGAAGCGGTCAACTTCAAAACAATTTCCAGGACGAAAACAGCGAGGATCAACTGATCCAGGAAAGAGAGCCAGTGACCGAAATAGTCCGTCAGACCGGCCGA
>NZKZ01000009.1 GCA_002694065.1 Acidiferrobacter sp. | reverse complement strand
TTACGCCGATGGACTCGTTCTCCGTAGAGTTGGGATTCCACGATGATTTCAACGAAAGGCTGGGCTGCTAGCAGTCCCCTATCGAGAGCGGAGGTAATGATTGCGGGAGCGTGAACAGGGGAACTCAGGAAAGTGGCCCAGCTTTCGACCGGCGTCGGGTGCACGTCATGTCCGGCCAGAAGCTCGACAAGTGATTGAGCTCGGCCGGGGGTCTCAGCGCTCAAGAGAACTCTTGGCTTGGAGCCCTCGGCAAGCCGTTCAATGAGGGCGGAAAAGGGTGAATTGGATTTATGATCGACGGGATATCCTGGAGGAGAGTCGGAAAGCCCGAGGATTGATTCATTTGCGTTGGGATGGCCAACCTCAATGAGCGCGGAGCGCGATATTTCCTTGGCGATGGCATCTTCAGTGAGGGACAGCACGTCGGGAGAAAGGGGTTGCCGCTCAGGGTCTAGGCGGGCGGAGGCGAAGCGATCCTGAACGTTTGCGATTTCCGTATGAATTTGAGAACGCCATTCACCGGGAACAAGCCACTGAATGCCGGTGGGAAGATAGTCAAAGATCGTACTGGCCGTATCAAAAAAGAGAGGAAGATAAAACTCAATGCCGGCTGGGAATCGCCCCGCAGAGACTTCACGGTAAATAATTGAGGCCTGCGGGTCACCCGTCATCTGTTGTCGAAAAGATCTGCGAAACTGTTCTATGGCCGCCTTGTCAGTAGGAAACTCCCGGGCCGGGAGGATATCAAGTGCTCCGGTTGCCCCCGTCGACTTTTGGTTCTCGGGGTCGAAAAAACGAATTTGTTCTATTTCGTCTCCAAACAAATCCAGCCGAAATGGCGCCGTTGCCCCCATGGGGAACACATCAATGATCCCTCCCCGGATTGCAAACTCACCCTCAGCTTGGACTTGCGAGACACCCAGATAGCCCGCATCGGAAAGTTGATCTCGCAGGCGCAGGGGATCGATCGCGTCTCCCACCGAAAGATTGAAAGTAGCCCCGGAGATGAATTCCTTTTTGGGCAGACGAAACAGAATCTGTTCGGCGCAAACCAGAAGAATAAATGGGTCGGATCGGCACAACTGCCCTAACGCACGAATCCGTTGCGATGTGATGTCAGGATGCGGCGAGTATCGGTCGTAGGGGAGGCATTCCCAACCAGGCAGGATGCAGACACGGTCGCTGTTTGCTCCCAAGAAAAACTGAAGTTCATCCGCCAAAAGCTCGAGTTCCCGAACGGATGACGCGAGCACCGCAATGTGAGGTTGGACTTTGGAAAGCTCAGCGATTCTTAGAGCCAGGGCAGACCCAGGACAGGCCGGCCATTTGTCTGGCTGTGTGCCCGCGGGGGAAGTCGACAAGACAGCGGAAGGGGATGACACGGGTGCGGGAAAGCCAAAGAAAACGTTATTTTATCGTAAACTCCCTCGAGATCTTCCAATTTGTCGCAGAGCAATCAGAGAGTGAAACCAAGGATCTGGGCAATTGTTCCGGCAGCAGGTGCTGGAACCCGGTTCGGCAGTGACCTGCCTAAGCAGTACCACCGCCTTGCTGGAGAAGAGGTAATCTTGCGCACATTACGTCTGCTGACCGAGGTGACGCGGGTCTCAGGAATTGGTGTCGGTATTGCCGGCGATGATTCCGCTTGGGCTAGCCTCCTGCCTCGGCTTCCAGAGGGGGTTTGGTCGTATAAAGGCGGCCAGACTAGAAGCGAGACAGTATTAAGAGGTCTATCGGAGCTTATTCGCCAAGGCAGAGAAGCCGATTGGGTATTGGTTCACGATTCGGTTCGACCCTGCGTGCAAGTGCAAGACATTAATCGGCTGATAGATGAAACCGGCTTTGGCTCTCCTGGCGGACTGCTTGCGACTCCGGTCAGCGATACCCTGAAGACGGTTTTGCCGAACCGTGAAATCACCCAGACTGTTTCCAGAGAAAGTCTTTGGCGCGCACAGACCCCGCAATTTTTTCCGGTGGACCTGCTTCATGAGGGTCTGAGTAAGGCTCTCGCGGAGAATCTGGACTGCACGGACGATGCTCAGGCGCTTGAGTATCTGGGCTTGAGTCCTAGGGTTGTTTTGGGGTCGTCCTACAATCTTAAAATCACACGGGACTCCGATCTTTCACTCGCAGAGGCCATTTTGGATCTGCAGGAGCAGTTACCATGTTCCGAATAGGGCAGGGATATGATGTTCATCGACTTGAGGAAGGTCGCGAACTTTGGTTAGGCGGGGTGTTGATTCCCCATTCCTGTGGGTTATCCGGGCACAGCGATGCCGACGTATTGCTTCATGCGATTTGCGACGCCCTGCTTGGGGCGGCTGGGGCAGGGGATATCGGGCACCACTTTCCCGACTCGGAACCGGCTCACCGGGGTCGTAGCAGTCGGGAATTCCTAAAGATCGTTGGTGAGATAACCCAAGCCAGTGGATGGAGTGTCGCCAATATCGATGCAACGATTATTGCCGAAAAACCGAAGGTGTCAGCCTACGTTACGCAGATGTGCGCAAATGTTGCGACAGACCTCGCCATCTTGCCCACGCAGGTGAATATCAAGGCAACGACCACCGAGGGGTTGGGTTTCATAGGCAGGGAAGAGGGGATTGCGGCCTTGGCCGTGGCGATGCTTACGAGCGAAACTTCCGGGTGAGCACATAGAAAGCTCCTGTGCCCCCATCTTCCGGTCGAGCCCAGCAATAGGCATGCACCGAGGACTGAGACTGTAATAAGTCCAGGGCAGCCACGCGGACGGGCGAGTAGCCTTCAGAAGAATGTGAGCCTTTGCCGGTGATCACGAGAAGGCATCGAAAGCTGAAGTCTGTATGCGCGCTCAAGAATCTCAGCAAAGACTGTTCCGCTTCGGCGACAGTTTGTCCATGAAGGTCAATTTCGGCACAGGGTTGAAACCGCCCTCGGCGCAATGTCTTTATTATGTCTTTGGAAAGATCTGCCCGGTAGAAGAGTTCACCTTCCTCGTAAAGAAAACCTTTCGCAGGGCGTTGGCTGGCCTGCATAGGCGTTCGCCTCGCCTGCCCGGGGCTAGGGGTCGCGCGGGCCTCTTGATCTAAGGGCTGAACTTTCGCCACCGCCTCCCTGAACAGCTCAGCATCCTCGGGCGAGATCTGCAGACCTGGCTTTTTTTTCATCAGTCCCGTTCAGTCAATTTGATCGAGAAAACGTTTGGCGTCTAGTGCTGCCATGCATCCGGTGGCAGCGGAAGTAACCGCCTGTCGATAGACGTGATCCATGACATCTCCCGCGGCGAACACACCGGGGATGCTGGTCGCCGTTGCCTCGCCATCGAGGCCCGATTTCACGCGGATATACCCTCCCTGAATGTCGAGCTGATCGGTGAAAAGTTCAGTGTTGGGCGTATGGCCAATAGCAATGAATACACCATGGACATCAATCTGACGATCTTGGTGCGAATGTGTATCCTGGATCTGGATGCCAGTGACCCCGCTGTCGTCTCCGAGCACCTCGCTGAGAGTGTGATTCCAGGCCAGGGATATGTTCCCCTTGTCACCGGTTCGGGAAAAAAGTTGATCCTGAAGGATGGCCTCTGCCCGGAGACTGTCCCGTCGATGCACCAGGGTCACATTGGAGCAGATGTCTGAAAGATAAAGCGCCTCCTCGACGGCGGTGTTTCCCCCACCGATAACCGCAACCGGCTTGTCACGATAGAAGAAGCCGTCGCAGGTGGCGCAGGCCGATACTCCTTTGCCCTTATAAGCCTCCTCTGACTCAAGACCCAGGTATTGCGCAGAAGCTCCGGTGGCGATGATGAGTGCGTCACAGGTATAGGTGCCGGCATCGCCCTCGAGGGTAAAAGGGCGCTTATCCAGTTTTGCTGTGTGGATATGATCAAAAATGATCTGCGTGCCAAACCGCTCGGAATGGGTAAGCATTCGCGCCATGAGATCCGGACCGGTCAGGCCATGCGGATCTCCTGGCCAATTGTCGACGTCGGTAGTCGTCATGAGTTGCCCGCCTTGCGCAATGCCGGTCACCAACACGGGAGAGAGGTTTGCACGTGCTGCGTAGACGGCGGCGGTATACCCGGCAGGCCCGGAGCCAAGTATGAGTAATCGACAGTGTTGGGCGGTTTCCATGGGTTGCTCCGAAATAGGGGATAAGCCGTATTTTCCCAAGAACCCCCTCCGGAATCCATAAATCCTGACAGCGCGTTTGGAGTATTAGGGAAGACGGCAGGATTCGATATAATTCGGCTTTCACTTGGTCGAGGGACCAAGAGGTTACATCCTTTGGCTCAGGCAAAAACGAAAAACACCCGAAATTCTTCTGAGCCCGCTATACCGCCGAGACTGATCAGACTGGGCAGAGAGGTACTGGTAATTGCGCTGGCGGCGCTCACCGGCTATCTGCTGATCTGTCTGGTTTCCTATTCTTCGACGGATCCCGGCTGGACTTCCACCGGTGATGGTGGTCCGATTCGCAATCTGGGCGGGCGCTTTGGCGCGTGGTTCGCAGATCTCTTCTTGCACGCCTTTGGATACTCTGCCTATCTTTTCCCCCTGATTTTCGGCCTTTTGAGCTCTCGGATCCTCAAAAACCGTTCGGCTCCGCTGAGTCCTCAGGTCCGGGCGGTTCACGGGCTCGGGCTCGTACTGACCGTTTTTTCGGCATGCGGGATCGGGTTCCTGCACTTCAATGCGTCCGGATCCACTCTGGGGTTTTCAGGCGGCGGCTGGCTTGGCCTGGTCACAGGTGGATGGCTCCTAGACACGTTTGGCTCGGTGGGGGCGACCGTTATGCTGCTCGTCGCGCTCGTCGCGGGTATCTCCTGGGCCCTGGACATCTCCTGGTTTACCGTGATGGATCGTCTGGGAGAGGAGGCGTGGAAGTGGTCGGAGCGGGCAAAAGTTTGGTTGGCCGAAATGTCGGACAAGACGCGAGGCGCGAGGTCTCGCCGGCAACGACAGGAGTCCGTGGCGGAGATCAGGCGGGAACGAGAGCACAAAGAACCGCCCCGGATCGAACCAAAGATCAAAACCGCTAAAGAAGGCGTACGTATCCAGCAAGAAAAGCAGGCCTCCATCCCCCTCTTTATCGACGGGAAAGCGCCTCAGGGCGACTTGCCGGCATTAAAACTGCTCGACCAACCCGAACAACAGGGCGGAGGCTTTAGCAAAGAAACCCTAGAAATGATGTCGCGATTGGTGGAAAAGAAACTGCGCGATTTCAATGTGGATGTGACCGTGGTGTCGGTCCAACCAGGCCCGGTGATTACGCGTTTCGAGATCGACCCTGCCGCGGGGGTCAAAGCAAGCCAGATTGTCGGTCTTTCGCGGGATTTGGCCCGGGCCTTGTCGGTTGTCAGTGTTCGCGTCGTCGAGAATATTCCTGGAAAAACTTATATCGGTCTTGAGATTCCTAACGAGAGTCGTGAGACGGTCTTCCTGTTGGAAGGGCTGGCCTCAGAGGTTTACGAAAGCAGCAAGAGCCCTTTGACGGTGATTCTGGGAAAGGATATTGCCGGCGAGGCAATCGTTTCGGATCTTTGCAAAATGCCGCATCTCCTGATTGCGGGCACCACAGGGGCAGGCAAGTCTGTCTGTGTCAATGCCATCGTCCTGAGCATTCTCTATAAGGCGACACCGGAGGATGTTCGAATGATTATGGTCGATCCAAAGATGCTGGAACTTTCGTCCTACGACGGGATTCCCCACCTCTTGACCCCGGTTGTCACAGATATGCAAAAGGCGGCCAATGCCTTGCGTTGGTGCATCGTAGAGATGGATCGGCGTTTCCGTTTGATGGCATCCCTCGGAGTTCGCAACATCGTCGGATATAACCGCAAAGTGGAAGCGGCGATCAGCAGTGGCAAGCCATTGGATGACCCCCTGTATGAACCGATTCCCGGGGATGAAACGCCTGCGCCCAAACTCGGAAAGATTCCTTANGTCGTGGTGATTGTGGATGAATTTGCAGACCTCATTATGGTCGTNGGCAAGAAGATTGAAGANCTGATCACNCGNATCGCGCAACGCGCTCGGGCGGCGGGCATTCACCTGGTNCTGGCAACGCAACGNCCNTCTGTCGATGTGGTTACGGGATTGATAAAAGCCAATATTCCGACCCGTATCGCTTTTCAGGTCTCCTCGCGGGCGGATTCGCGAACGGTGCTGGACCAGATGGGAGCCGAGCAACTGCTCGGCCATGGCGACATGCTGTTTCTTCCTCCGGGTACCGGCTTTCCGATTCGTGTCCATGGGGCTTTTGTCTCTGATCAAGAGGTGCATCGGGTTACGGAGGAATTAAAAAAGAGTGGGGCGCCGGAGTACCTCGAGGCGGGTATCGACAGTTCAGCATTGGGAGCGGCTGTCTCCAGTAGTGAGAGCGATGAGGCGGGGAGCGGTGAGGATGATCCCCTGTACGACAAGGCGCTCGCATTTGTGACGGAGACACGCAGAGCCTCTATTTCATCGGTCCAAAGACACCTTCGTGTCGGGTACAACCGGGCTGCGCGCATGATCGAATCAATGGAGGCCGCTGGCGCTGTGGGCCCGCTTGAGAACGGAAAACGCGAGGTACTGGCTCCGGAGCCGACTGAATGAAGTTTAGGTTCAAACACCCAACCGGGGTCAGCAGGCGGACGTTCTGCCAGGCAATGCCCCTGTGTTTCATCGGGGGGTCCTCAGCATTGACTGGCGCTGCACTCGCTGCGCCTTCAGGGCCGCTGGAGCATTTCTTTTCAAATGTGAAGACCCTTCGGGCGGCTTTCCAGCAGTCCGTTTTAACTGAGGAGCTAGAACTCATCGACCAGAGCCAGGGTGAGTTGTGGCTGTCACGTCCAGGCCGGTTTAGATGGAATTACGGCACTCCTCTGGAACAGGTTGTGGTGGCGGACGGCGAAAAGTTGTGGATCTACGACCCGGGCCTTGAGCAGGCAGTTCTGCGGAATCAGGATAGCGCTCTCGGCGATACCCCGGCCGGATTGCTGGCGGGAGACACCAGTCCCCGTGACTCCTATCTGGTTGAATCGCTCGGTAACCAGGGCGGAATTGACTGGGTCTCTGTTTTTCCGAAAGAGGCGGACGCCGCGTTCTCGCAGATTCAGTTTGGGTTTGAAACTGATACGTTGCGGCTGGTTCAGATGCTGGATCCGCTCCAGCAAATTACTCGTATCCGCTTCACTGACGTGAAAGTGAATATCACCATCCCTCCTGAGAAATTCGTACTGGAACTGCCTGAGGGAACCGACATTATCCGGGGGTCGACGGACGGATGATTAGCCAATACCTTGCGGTCGGTGCCGGGGGTGCGGTTGGAGCGATTCTGCGGTACTGGCTGGGACTGCGGGTGAACGGGATAATGGGTTCTGCTTTTCCGTGGTCCACACTTGCGGTCAACCTGATCGGATCATTTCTGGTCGGTGTTTGTATGGTACTGATAGCCGGCAAAACAGCGGGTAGCGAACTTTGGAGGTTAGGCCTGATGGTTGGGCTGCTTGGAGGATTCACCACGTTTTCCGCGTTCTCAAGCGATACGCTCGGCCTGCTTGAAGCTGAGCAGTGGTTCCGCGCGATGGTCTATATCAGTGCAAGTATCTTGTTGTGTATCACGGCTGCGGCGGCCGGTGTCGGTGCTGCCCGTCAGGTCTTTTAGGAAGGGAGTCAGTTAATGCTCGATCCTCAATTATTGCGTACCGAAGCTGAATCGGTTGCAGAACGTCTCACTGTCAAGAAATATATTCTGGACGTCGACCAACTCAGGTCCCTTGAGGAACAGCGAAAGGGATTGCAGTCCGGATTGCAGGACCTCCAAGCTGAGCGGAATCGGTCAGCGAAGGAAGTCGGTCAGCGCAAGGCAGCAGGCGAAGATGTATCAGACCTGATTGAGCAGACCTCGGGGCTTTCTGGGAAAATTTCTGCAATCGAAAATGATCTTGAGGGCGTACGCTCGGCTTTGGACGAACTGATGCATGGGATCCCGAATATCCCACACGAATCTGTGCCCGTCGGCGATAGCGACACAGACAATGAAGAGGTGCGTCGATGGGGGGATCCCACAGCCTTTGCGTTTGAACCTGCAGACCACGTGAGCCTGGGATCCGGGCT
This sequence comes from Acidiferrobacter sp., assembly GCA_002694065.1. Taxonomy (GTDB): domain Bacteria; phylum Pseudomonadota; class Gammaproteobacteria; order Arenicellales; family UBA868; genus UBA868. The sequence goes on along the minus strand of NZKZ01000009.1, from coordinate 1,707 downwards.
TGGGATGATGGACTTCGAACTGGCAGCAAAGATCACCGGCAGCCGGTTTGTCGTCATGTCCGGCGCAATCGCTCGGCTTCATCGGGCACTGGTTCAATTCATGCTGGATCTTCACACGACCGAACACGGGTATCAGGAGACTTACGTGCCGTATCTGGTGAACGCCAATTCACTCTTTGGGACCGGACAGTTGCCCAAGTTTGCTGAAGATCAATTTGTGACATCGGGCGATCCATCGTACTTTCTGATCCCGACGGCTGAAGTGCCGGTCACGAATATTTACGCGCGGGAGATTGTTTCGGAGGAGGAGTTGCCGATCCGCCACGTCTGTCACACGCCTTGCTTCAGAAGCGAGGCGGGATCTTACGGAAAAGATACCAGGGGGATGATTCGCCAACACCAGTTTGAAAAAGTCGAGTTGGTCCAGTTGGTGCGTCCAGAGCACTCGTGGGACGCCCTTGAAGAGTTGACCGGACACGCAGAAACAGTACTGCAGCGTCTGGAGTTGCCCTATCGGGTGGTCACCTTATGCGGAGGAGACCTTGGGTTTTCCTCTGCAAAAACCTATGACCTGGAGGTCTGGCTGCCCGGGCAGAACCAATATCGGGAGATCTCATCGTGCAGCAACTTCGAGAGTTTTCAGGCCCGTAGAATGCAGGCGAGATGGAGAAACTCCTCTACGTCAAAGCCCGAACTATTACATACGCTCAACGGCTCTGGGCTGGCGATAGGGAGAACCCTGGTCGCTTTGATGGAGAATTTTCAGGATGCAAACGGAAGCATCAGTGTCCCCGATGCTTTGCGGGACTATATGGGTGGGCTAGAGACCATATCCCCATAAAAAAACCCCGGCGATCGGCCGGGGTTTTTCCACGGTGGCGGTGATCAGTCGTCGCCGCCGAAAATTCCTAATATCTGCAGAAGGCTCAGGAACAGGTTGTAAATCGATACATATAGCGTGATCGTCGCCATAATGTAGTTGGTTTCTCCGCCATGAATGATCGCGCTGGTCTGATAGAGGATCATTCCGCTCATCAGGATGATAAACATCGCGGACACGGCCAAAGAGAGTGCCGGAATGCTGAAAACAGCGGCCCCGAGGCCAGCCAGGAATGCCACTAGGATTCCTGCAAAGAGCATGCCGCCCATGAAGCTGAAATCTTTGCGGGACTTAAGTGCGTAGGCCGAAAGGCCGAGAAAAATCACACCCGTACCACCCAGTGCGGTCATGACCAACTGATCGCCGTTGGGAATAGCGTTGATGTAGTAGCCAACGATCGGCCCAAGCGTGAGGCCCATAAAGCCCGTCAGCGCGAAGACAAAAACAAGGCCCAAGGCGGAATTGCGAAAACGACCTGCGAGGAAAAGCAGCCCAAAGTATCCGACCAGCGTAATCACCAGGCCGGGGTGAGGCCAGTTCATCAGCATGGACAGACCTGCGGTCACTCCACTGAAAATCAGCGTTGCCGAGAGCAGGGCATAGGTATTTTTTAGAACCTTGTTGAATTCAACGCCCTCTACCGCTGGGCGCGACGCGCTCAAAGTCTGACGATTAATCATGTCGAAAAAATCTCCGTGTTGTCGATCGAGGATGCTACTCCCGGATATGGGGTAATTATGCCAGATTTCAATAACCCAAGAATGTGCTTTCGCCACTGCGTGGCGGAAAATAGTTCTATAATTTCGGCGGTGCTCGCATCACGCTTT
>NZKZ01000008.1 GCA_002694065.1 Acidiferrobacter sp. | reverse complement strand
TGCGCCAGGGCGCGCAGCCTTAAGGCACGTCGCGACAGCGCCCGCATCTACGAACACGACATCTGCGGGAGCATTCAGAGACGAGACTGTGGGAATCAACTCATCGGCCAAGGTGGTGTGCGAATTAAAAAACGCGAGACCAGCGATAAGCGTGACAAGCGCAGTCGAGAGGAAATGGCAGGATCCTGTTTTCATGCTCGACTCTACTCCTCGCGGACTCAACAACCGCCGAACTGTCGCACCCTTGCCGCTGCACCTGCCTGCAAGGTAGGGGGATTCTCAAGATAATGACTCAACAGGTCATACATGCTGACGCCTTCCAGCACACCCGAGAGTTCAACTTCAATGTCATCCTCAAGCGTCTTGCACGTTGCCGCATCCGCCGCCACTGATGCAGGCACCATGGCTGAGGGCATTAAGGCCATCACCAGTGCGAGCGATAGCGCAATAGAGACGACGCAGAAAATGACCCCGGCTCTGTTCACTTGAATGTCCGTCCGATGATGGACAGAGCAAAGAAATAGAACGCAGCGACAAACGCGCAAAGGTGAATGACAAGAAGAATATCCATGGCTAATTGAGAAAATGCTGGACAAGTTCCCGGGTGGAGAGACACTTGCCGGATTCGGGGTGCTGGACACTGTGAGCGTAAAACGGTCCACCGTTCTGGCTGAACCGCAGACTCGCAGGCGCAGCGCTCGCAAGATGGAAAAAGGCTGCCGCCCCACCGAGAACAATCAGCAGCACCAGCACGGCAAACTGACGCTCGGCGGTCACCCCAAGACCTCCCTGCGCCACTCGAGGCCTTGCATCTTTGCGTTTTGCGCTCTCGGCTGAATCATGAACATGAGTGATTAATCCTTGCGAACCAGCACCTGCCATCCCCGATCCTGGCGCAGAGTCTCGAGATGCGTTGCGCCGATTTCGGGACACATGGGCGGAATCGCTTCCATGGAGGTCGGGTTATCAATAAGCACCGCAACCACATCGCCGGCACCTGCTGAGCCGACGGCTTTTCGTGTCATGAGCTGTGGTCTTGGGCACGAATCTCCAATGCAGTCAACGGTCGCCGTAACGGTTACTGAGGAGCCATCACTCAGCGCGACCGACGTACCGCCTTTATCCTGATCTACTGTTGAATCTTTTTTCTTTCCAAATAGGCCCATCGTCAATCCTCGATCCTTGTCCCGCCTAAACTGAAGACGCTGTTGATTTATCCCTGCGGCTCCTATGCGTCGTGACTGCCCTTGTGATCCGAGATCCGCACTGTTTGCTCTCTTGTCTTTAATCTTTTGTCTGTTGCGTGCTGCCTGTTGCCTGCATACTGCCTGCGCCACCTCAGGTAGTCGCAGCCGATGCCGCTTCCCGACGCTTGATAGCCCGATACAGCCCATACAGCACCGCGGCCTGAATAATGCCGAAGAAAATCGCCGGGATGCCGGTCTTCTCCTGCAAGGTCTCCGCATTAGAGAAGCCGAACTGCAGCCGCTCTACCGACAACTCACCGGTCATCGCCGATGGGGCCGGAGGCCAATAGATGTAGGACCAAATCAGCGAAAACAGAAACATGCCCACGAAGGTAAAAATCAACGCCCATATGGCGCCGAAATTCCCCTCCCCCGCCTTGACCCACGTTGAGACCGTGCAGGCTCCTGCCAGCACCATGCCTGTTCCAAACAGAAACAACCCGAGAATCTGATTGACCCCGACATCAAAGCGCATCGGATTGCCTGCGCCAATGGAGATGAACGCGGTAAACCCGATCGTCAGGATCATCATCGCAACCAGCAGCGCTTTGGTATTGCGGAAAGTCTTGAAAAGCATGGCATCGCGAAGCGCTGCCGTATTACAGAACCGGGAGCGCTGTACCAGTAGCCCCACCACTGAGCCGAAAACAAAAGCCACAAGACACTCAGCAAGCGCAGACATCAACCACCCTCCAGCACGCGTTTATAGATGAGTGAGCCAAACCAGGCTCCGGCCAGAATTCCGCTGATCGCCAGATATCCCCCCAGGTTAAGTTCCGGCGTCAACCCAAAAAAGGTGCTTACGTTGCAGACAAATGCAAGGCGGATACCGATGCCCATCAATAATCCACCGACCGTGATCATGACCCACTCAGAAAGGCGCTTGGGAAAGCGCCAGAAGAATTCTTTGCTGGCGACAGCTCCGACGATGGCGCCAAATAACATCCCCAGGGAGATGTAGATCTTCCAGTAGCCCGCGTCCGGCTTGAAGACCTCATGCCAAAAAGGAATACGGTCGATCGTATCGCCCAAAAAGAATTGGGCGATGAGCCCGGTCATCATTGTTTCACCGCCGCCCACTGTCCAGGCGCCGACAATCAGAAAAAGAAAAATATCCAGCACAGCAATCGCGGATAAGGCGATCACGGGATCAAGTGTCTTTCTGAACAGTTCCATTAATGGTGAATATTTATCTCAGATTCACAAACTGGCATACCTGTTCATGATGGCTATAATCAGCCGAAGCAGGTGGTATTTATTGCTTACACCGTACGGGGGATTCGTTGTGTCCATCTTTATCGAATCAGACAGCGCACTGGCACATATGTTCAATGCGTGCACGACGGAGCAGATTAACGAATTCATTCCCGAGAAACGCAGCCTGCGCATCCATGGTCAGTCCACAACCCTGCGCCTTGAACGCGCGTTCTGGAACGTGCTCGACGAGATCGCTCACGACCATAAAATGAGCGTTAACGGCGTCATTCAGGAAATTGCAGATCAGTGTCTTGTCGCCAACGACAAGAATCTCGCTTCCTGCTTGAGAGTGATCTGCCTTAAATACCTAAACATCTACTCAAAGACTCCCGCCTGAATTACGGGGACCGCGTCACTGCACCACTGACACTGGGTAATACTAAAAAAGTGCCCGCAATTCAGGATGCTGATCCAGACAGGGTTTAAAGACCTCAAACGCCTCCACCTGTATGCGCCCGTTTTCATAAAGGTTGCGACCGTCCAGCTCTACGGTCGGTGACTCAACCATCCAGCAGATCTCTCCGGGCGGATATTCCCCGCAGGTATGAAAGTGAAGGTATTGAGGGCTGGTGAACAGGGTTTCGCCCCAAAGACACAGATCCTCTTCGGGCATCGGGCTGGTATCGGTGCCTGGATGCAGACCCTGGTGCCATGAGTCTACAAACATCGGCTCAATCCCAAAAAGGCCCGCCACTCTTTCGTAGTGCGCGCGCACCGCTTGGGCGTCTTCTTCAGCTCCATCAAAGCGCTCAATCCGGCCGCAGGTGACATGCGCAACGACCTCCGAGGCAATCGGCAGATTCGGCGGCTCATAAACCTTTGAGCCGGTCGAGGTAAGTCCCTGTCTCAATACGACCTGGCCGGAAAAGGTTTTGGCAGAAACGGGCGTACTGACGGCTGAAGGAAACCTGACAACCGTTACGTCCTTGCTCGCACCGTCTCGCGTTTGCCCGTCTTTGCTTTCGTCCGTCTGGGAAACTTTCGGGTTCGGTTTGCCGATCAATTTCGTGCCATGGGGACAGGTTATCTTGATGGTTGTTGCTTGATTGATCAGGCCGTCGACCGCCTTCTTCAATGCGATCATGGCGCTCTGCGGCACCGTGCCGAAAGTACTCGCCAACTGCGCGAGTCGGCGTGTGTAAACCATCAGCTTGCGAGGCCCATCGCGATCCTCATCAAAACGGCCCTGGTCTCCCAGACGGGCAAGAAAAATGATCCAGTCGAATCTTTTTTCCCGAAGCTTTTCTTCCAGCGGTACCGATGGCGTATTGGCAGGCAACCCTACTTCCACCGACTCGACCTCGGCGCTCAGTATTTCCCGACAATACGCGATCACCTGGTCTTTAAGTTCCGCGTCATACCAGCCCAGCGCGGCATTCTCATAAGCGACCAGCACGCTTGCTCCGGGCGCAATAGTCACTGAGCCCTCCAGCATATTGGCGAGGCCCCGGCGGTGTGGGTTATTGGAATTAGTCAAAACGTGCTCCCGGACGCATCAGGCTGAATCGCTGGAACTGTAGTACCCCACGATATCTCCTTCAGTGGTCACACCCAAGCCGTTGAGGCATCGATTGACATAGTTGAAGTAGCCGATAATCTGATTGGCTTCCAGAATCTCACCGTCGTCGACACCCGCCTCGGTGAGCGCGGTCACATCATCTCGCGCCATTTCTCCCGGCGTAAGCGTCAGCTTCTGTGCATAGCGTAATAACGCCAACGTCTTTCCCTCGAAGGCGTCCTCTGGCTTTCTCTCCTTAAGGGCGGCCTCTGCGGCATCAGCGTTCGCATCATCGCCCATAAGATGCTTGGCGTTTGCCCAATGGTTTGCATAGGAGTAATCACAGTCGTTCAGCAAAGAGACATAGGACCCAATTACTTCCTGAAGCCACATGGGAAGTGTGTTGGCATCATCATGCAGGGCGGCGCGATAAAGGATCACATGCCCTTTCATCGTGTTGGGCCGCAGCGAATGAACCCGCATCACGTTGTCCACGGTCCCGTGCGGAGTCCGAGCGAGCTTCAGTATCTCCAACAATTCAGGATCGGCATCCTGATCTTCAATCATCCTAATCCATGCTGTCATAGTATTCGATCCCTGTTTCGTTTATGCTGATCTCATCCGCCCACTNNCCCCTTCGATCAATCTCCAGCGCGCGANATCGGGAGCGCTTTCGTCAGTGTCTCAGCCCATCACATTATATGCCGTGCCCGANAGCACTTACTGTGCTCGAGTGAGGCTTGTGCTTGAACTAAAGTCCATTGAATACATCGANGAGCGGCCGGCCGGCGGCAGTTACAGAAGCGAGGACTATCGCCGCCTTGTGCCTGCAGGTTCCGTGCCGGCAATACAGATTAATGGAACGATTCTTCACGACTCTGACGCCATCGTAGAACTGCTTGAAGATCTCTTTGGGGAACCCAAACTGCGCCCGACTGGCCCCCTTGATCGGGCTATTCTGAAATCCATTACCCGATTTCACGACACCCGCCTTGAGCCTGCTCTTCGCGCGCTTTTTCCCTTGGTAGGCAATTCTGAGCAAATAAAGGACGCCAAAGAGTCAGTTGCAGTGATGAACGGACATCTCGATCGCCTGGATCTTCTTGTGGATCCCAGACCGTATCTAGGGGGAGAAACGCTCTCGCTCGCGGACTGTGCTTATGCCACAACCCTTTTCATGATGGAGGACATTGCAAGCAGCGTGGGTCTCACACCTCGAATCTCAAAGAAGATTATTGACTGGCGACGCGCCCTCTACGAAACCGACGTGGTTCACCAGATCATCGATCAAAATCGGGCTGCCATAGCGGCCTGGGTTGCGACAAAACTCTCCTGAATCAGGGTCGCTGGATAAATCCCCCAATTACTGCCCCAGAAAAGGCTCGCGGGAAGGCTCCAGCATTCGTTTGCGGATCTTTTCTGGAAAGACCATCCCCGGCTGACGGTCGTAACTGAACAACAGGGTTTGACGGGACCGTCGACTCCTGCCGATCGGCGCCACACGATGCAGCGAGCGCCTGCCCATAAAAAGAATAAAGGTCCCGGCGGGCGCATCTGCCACATCAGGAGTCTCCTCTCCAGAGAAAATGGCACCCACCCGATCATAATTTTCTTCTTCCTCGCTACGGATTAACGGGGCGTACTCAAAATCGCCACCCTCCTCGGCAGATTGAAGAACCAATGACACCGCTCCATCGTTGGTGTCGTAATGCCACCCAAACTCATCACCGGGTTCCATGATGTTGAGTCTCACCGATATATTGGGACAGGCTGAATTGAATAGCTCTTCATAACCGAGAAGCTGCCGAACAAATTCGGTCAACTCCGGAAACTGAAAAAGGCGCACACAGAGCCCCTCGGGGTCCAATTGGTCCCTGGTCAAGACGCCACAACGCCGATCGAAAACACGGCTTCTGGGGTGCGCTGTCGAGAATCCTGCGTTCTTCAACCAACCATAGGGGGTCGCAGGAAAATCTACCCGACGCATCGTGCTCTCAAGATGCGTCACCTCATCGGATATCGCTTGTAAAAGGACTGGTCTGAGAAAACCCTTCAGAGCACAGATGGCCTGCTCTCGCATCATGCCCTGACAACTCTCAATCAGAGTTCTGCCAACTGGAGAGGCCAAGTCGTCGATCGGATAGCGCTCGAGGTCTATGAAATCGGCAAGTGCGTCCATTGGTGCGGTGGCCTAGGTATGTGATGAATTAAGCATTAACTCGGCAAGGTTATTGATTCGTCATAACTTCACAGAATTAGAGACGTTCTGCCACTGAGACTCGGTTTATCTGGATATAATCGCCAGTCTCACAATTACGGGCATTTTGATGCTCGTCCCACTCTGATGCAATACGTGACCTCGATGAAGAACCGCTATCGATTTGTATTTCTGTTTGCCGCAGTGATGACTCTTGGCGGTTGCGCGGGTTCCGGCGACGGCGGCACGTGGGGCTGGTACGTTATCTCGCCCAGCACAGCGCAGGGCATGACCAATATTCAATTCCTGCTTGGCGGGTTGAAGGATACGATCGTGCTCTCTCTCGTTTCCATCGCTCTCGCGATGGTGCTGGGGTTTCTCATCGCCCTGCCTGGTATCGCAACCAACCGAACCGCACAGGCGATCAACGTCACCTATGTGGAACTTGTTCGAGCGATTCCTCTGCTGGTTCTGATACTCTGGGTGTATTACGGCCTTCCCCAGGTGGCCGGCATGAGCATCAGCATTTTCCTGGCAAGCGTGCTGGCGCTTGGGATATCTGACTCCGCCTTTCAGGCCGAGATTTTCCGGGCAGGGATCCAATCAATTCAGAGAGGTCAGATTGAGGCGGCGGACGCGCTGGGTCTGAAATACAGCCAGAAAATGCGCCTCATCATCCTTCCCCAGGCGATCAAGGTGATCCTGCCTCCTTTGGGCAACCAGTTCGTCTATATGTTGAAAATGTCATCACTGGCATCAGTTATCGGCATGCAGGAACTGACCCGCAGG
>NZKZ01000120.1 GCA_002694065.1 Acidiferrobacter sp. | reverse complement strand
TCTTGCGCCTTGGCTCGCTGTCGGCAATACCGTTGGGGTTAAGCCTTCAGAGCACACCGCTGCCAGCACCGTTGCCTTTGCCGAACTGGTCAAGGAAGCCGGCTTTCCCAATGGGGTCTTTAATGTGGTGACCGGAGGCGGCGCCGGGGCCGGCCAGAGCCTGGTGAGTCACAAAGGGGTAGCCAAGGTCGCGTTTACCGGCGGCAGCGATACGGGCCGGCGAATTGCCGCCAGTGTGGGAGACAACCTGACGCAGGCCAATCTGGAACTTGGCGGCAAATCCCCACACATCATATTTGCAGACGCAGACCTTGATCGCGCGGTGAACGGTGCGGTGGCGGGCATCTTTGCGTCAGGCGGACAGACCTGCGTTGCCGGCAGCCGAATCTTTGTTGAAGAAAGCATTTATGAAGAAACCCTGGCGCAACTGACGGCCAGTGCGCTGGATGTTGTTGTCGGTCACCCGGAAGAGCCGGCAACACAAATGGGCCCGCTCGCCAACCTTGAGCAGCTCGAAAAAGTGGAAGAACTTGTGCACTCCGCCCAAGAGGAAGGCGCACGCCTGGTCTGTGGGGGAGAGCGCCTGCAGGGCAGTCCCTATGACGGGGGCTTTTATTTTGCGCCGACGCTCTTTGCGAATGCCCGCAACGACATGCGCTTTTGCCAGGAAGAAATCTTTGGCCCTGTCGCCGGCGTGATTCCGTTTTCCAGCGAGGCTGATGTCATCGCCCAGGCGAACGACACCCGCTTTGGGTTAAGCGCGGGACTCTGGACCCGTGATCTTGATCGGGCGATGCGCTGTGTCGATGCCATCGATTCCGGAACGGTGTGGGTCAATACCTTCCGCAGCGCGGCCATGATGTCTCCCATGGGCGGTTTTAAGGACAGCGGTTACGGCAAACACAACGGCTTTGCCACGATCCGGGAGTTTTCAAGGCTCAAGAACGTGGTAGTGGATTACTCAGGCCAAAAGCAGGACGCCTTCGTCATCAGGTTGCGCTAACGCTCTCGCTTATTCGCATGAACACAGCCGCTCAACGCCGCGACACCGCCGACACCGGGAGTGTGATCTACAGTGAAGAGATTTCCTGTCCGCGCGGTGGTCAGGCGCCTGTTGTACTTCTGATCCACGGCCTTGCCGGGGCGTGCGGACTCTGGAATCCGGTTTCCCAAGTGCTGCGCGAGCACTTCAGGGTGATCCGATACGATCTTCGGGGTCACGGCGAGAGCGGTTCGCCCGAAGGGTTATGGTCGCTGGAGGACTTTGTGGCTGATCTGCTCCACGTCTTTCAGCGTCATGAGTTATCGCGCATCCATCTCGCAGGGTTTTCGCTCGGCGGTCTGATAGCGCAGCGTTTTGCGATTGATCATCCCGACAAAGTTGAGCGCCTTGCCATAGTGAGTGCGGTAGCGGGGCGAACGGGTGAAGAAAAAGAAAAAGTGACGCGCCGCCTAGAAAACCTGTGGGCGGGTGACTACGACACGAACATAGAGGCGGCTTTGGAGCGATGGTTCTCGCCAGGTTTTCGGGAGCAACACCCGGATCTTGTCGAACAGCGTATGGCTCTGATGCGCAAGGTAGGGAGCCAAAGAGGCTATATTCAAGCGTATAAGGTTTTCAGTACCAGTGATCTTGCGGATGAGCTGCAGCTCATCAGTGCGCCAACGCTGATCATGACCGGTGAGGAGGATCCGGGGTCGAATCCCCGGATGGCCGCATTGATGCATTCCCGGATTCCCGGCTCGAAGATGGAGATCCTTCCGGGACTTCGACACAGTCTTCTGGTCGAGGCGCCGGAACTTGTGGCTGAAAAACTGAACGGATTTTTTCTGGAGGAATCGGATTGAGATTTCATTTGGTGATCAATATGGAGCGCATGGATGCGTCGTCTTCTTATTCAGAAGTCGCGCGCCACGTGACCGAGATGGTGCAGATAGCGGAGGACGCAGGCTTCCATATGGTCTGGGCAGCAGAGCACCACGGTATCGAGATGACCATTGCGCCCGATGCCTTTCAGATCCTGACCTGGCTTGCCGCGCATACCTCCCGAATCCGTCTTGGCACAGCAGTCGTCGTGTCGCCTTATGCGCATCCTGTGCGGGTGGCGGGACAAGCGGCGCTTCTGGATGTTTACAGCGACGGACGTCTGGATCTTGGTCTCGGTTCNGGNGCTTATCAATGGGAGATGGACCGGATGAAGCCGGGCCTCAAACAACAGGANGCCCACTTGTATACCCAGGAGTTGCTGCCTGCNGTGCGGGCCTTGTGGGAAGGGGACTATAGCCACGAGGGCGAGTACTGGAATTTCTCNCGCATCACATCNGTGCCNAANCCNGTNCAGGCGTCTTCGCCGCCGGTCTGGATNGCTGCCCGGGCNCCGGTCACGTTCGATTTTGCTGTGAAGAANAACTGCAACATCATGTCCTGGGCGCTGGCTCGTCCTTTTTCTGAGGTCGAGCTTTACAAAGAGCGCTTNGAGACCGCGCTTAAAGACAATCCCGGTATGCCNCGCCCGGTCTTNGCCACCATGCGGCAGACTGCCGTTTATGAGNAGACTTCNGACGTTGATCCTTACCTTGATGCCTTTATTTCCAAAACCGCGCGTTTTGAGAATCTCTTCAAGAATATTGCTGATGTTAAAGAGGGATTTCCCGAACAGGTGGACCTCGAATCAATAGCGGGAGAGGATCGCTTTAACCGCGAAGAGCTGCAAAAGAATCTGATGTTTGGCACGCCCGATGAAGTGATATCCAAACTCGAGCCGTACAGGGCGATCGGTGTTGATGACTTTATCTACAACGCCAGTTACGGCCTTGATCGGGAAAGACAGAAAAGTTCGCTCAGGCTCTTCTGCCGCGAGGTGGCGCCGGCTTTCGCCTGAAGCATCGCGCGGGTGACGTGCTACTGCGCCCTAGCGCTTAACCCTGCTCGACGCGGGCACCCATAAGGTTTATCGCGTTACCGGCGGTTTTGAAGGCCCCCTCAATGATTATCCTCGTAGCGCAACTGCCGGTTGGCGCTTTAATCAACCAGCCCTGGCAGCAGTGCTGAATACTCAGGATCTCTGTCGCGACACAAGATCGCGATCGGTTCTGAATTTTGTCCGGGGAAAATGCCCACACAATTGAAGTGGATTAGAGGTTTTTGGGGTAACCATTTGATGCGTGTCGGATTAGTCCAAATTAACGGAACTTATTAAAAATAAAAGGAAATTTTCTTGTTCAATGGTGAAATTGCATCCCTTTTTTGCTAACATGAAAGTCTAGATGTAAATCCTCCTTCCTCCTCGGTAATTGAGTCCCGGGCCTTCCCGGGACTTTCTTTTAAATCACGCGGACGGCCCTTGCCACGCCTGCCTCTTGTCGGAGCGAGAGGGCGCGCCGACAATGTTCCGATGAACGATTCGAGAACCCTGCTGATCGTAGGTCACATCCCGTCTGCCAATACCCAAAGACTGCGTGACGCTGTCGAGGCAGGCGCGTTAGGGGCAGAGGCAGGCAGCATCAAGGTCGTGACGAAAACCCCGTTTGACACGGACGCGGATGATGTCCTCGCCGCGAAAGCACTTGTTCTTGGCACCACTGAGAACCTCGGATATATGAGCGGGGCGCTCAAGGATTTTTTTGATCGCGTCTATTATCCCTGTCTCGACCATACCGGTGGCTTGCCCTATGCGTTATACATCCGGGCCAAGCTTGATGGCACGGGCACACGCCGTGCGGTTGAGTCCATCACATCTGGGCTTGGCTGGCGTGCCGTGCAGGAGCCGATGATCTGTCATGGCGAATGGCGAGAGGACTTCGTGGAAGATTGCCATACGCTTGGCATGGCGATGGCGGCGGGTCTGGACGGTGGGATCTTTTAGATAAAAAAAGACCCCGGAAAAGTGCCGGGGTCAATATTTAGGAGGAGGATACAACGCGCGCATTATGCTCCGCACCGTGTCAACGGAGCGTGAGGCAAGCGCCTGCTCCCGTTTACAGTTCCCAGACCACCTCGCCGGCTGTGACTTCCGGCATGGAGGTCATGAAGACAGCCATACTTCCCAGAATGGCCTGGATCTGCGGTGCTGCCGCTTCTGCCGCGGCTTCGCTGTCCCAGCGTGAGATGACCATGCCCTCACCATCGCCGACCAGGCAGTCATGAACTGCCTGCAGGCCTTCGATTGATGCTAACTCATCGCGACAGGCATCCATCGCAGCAGTTGCTTCTTCCATTCGTGAACTATCGAATCCGTAAGTAGTGACCCGGTAATACATAATTTGCCTCCTTGTTTTGCCGGAGGATGCGTTTCTTCCGGCAGGGATTTCGGGGGCGGTCGTCTTGGATTAAAGCTCCCAGACCACCTCGCCGGCTGTGACTTCCGGCATCGAGGTCATCATGGGCGCCATACGTCCCATAATGGCCTGGATCTGCGGCTGCGCAGCTTCAGCAGCAGCTTCGCTCGCGTAGCGCGAGACGATCATGCCCTGACCTTCATCGACGACGCAGGAGTGAACGGATTCAAGACCGTCAATGGCGTTGAGTTCGTCTCGGAATGTGTCAGCCATTGCCAAAAATTCGTCAAATCGGGCTGCATCAAAACCATAAGTCGTAACGCGAAAATACATGGATAACCTCCTTATAATGGTGGAAATATCCACTCTAGCAGACTGCCGCAATCTTTGCGCCATCACAAAAATTTCATTTTTAATCAACGATATGCTCACGTGAGAGAGGGCATGATGCCGTCGCTAACTCAACAAGATTTAGAGAAATGATTATGAAATTCAGAACATTCCTGACGGCCCTGACGGCTGTTTTTGCCATCTCTGTTGCGCAGACCGCCACCGCGGGCTCCTGCGGCGGGGGTGACCATAGCCATGGCGATGGTTACACCGTCGTTGATAAAGCTGCCGCTGACGGCAACTTATCCACGCTGATCGCTGCGGTTGAGGCCGCGGGTCTGCAAGAGGTGCTGAGCGGTCACGGACCCTTTACGGTGTTCGCCCCGACAGATGCGGCTTTTGCTGCATTGCCGGCAGGCACGGTAGAAAGCCTGCTGAAGCCCGAGAACCTCGATCAGCTCAAAGCCATCCTGACATACCATGTGGTGCCGAAAAATGTGATGTCATCGCAGATTAAGAACGGCGATAACTTTGTGAAAACGGTCGGCGGCAACACGCTCAACGTCGAAAAAGAGTACGACGAAGTGATGATCGGTTCCGCCAAAGTGGTGGCGGTTGACATCAAAGCGAGCAACGGCGTAATTCATGTCATCGACGAGGTTCTGTTGCCCAAGTCATAATGCTTTTGTCCTCGAAAGAAAAACCGGGGCTTGCCCCGGTTTTTTTATGCTCCTTGATACAGACCATGACTGAATCCGATCATCCGACACCGGAGCTGCAAGCTGCCAAAAGCTGGCTTAGCGCAGCACAGCGTATCCTCGTTCTGACCGGCGCGGGACTCTCGACAGCGTCCGGTATTCCTGATTTTCGGGGGCCGCAGGGCGTCTGGACCCGCGACCCCGACGCCGAAAAACTCTCGGATATCCGTTACTACCTGTCGGATCCCAATATCCGAAAAAAAGCCTGGTTGTCGCGACGCGATTCTCCGGTTTGGCAGGCGCAACCCGGTTTGGGGCACGAGGTCCTGGCCCGCTTTGAAGAGACAGGACGCCTTGATACGCTGGTGACCCAGAATATTGATGGCCTGCATCAGTTGGCGGGCAGTTCGCCTGACCGCGTGATCGAGATCCACGGCACGATTCGGGAGGTTGCCTGTTTGGCGTGCGCCTATCGCGTGCCGATGCAGACGGTGCTGGAGCGTCTGGCTGCAGGCGAGCAGGATCCCGAGTGCCCCGATTGTGGCGGCATCCTGAAGTCGGCGACTATTTCCTTCGGCCAGTCGCTGGTGGCGCATGATCTGGCCCGGGCAGAGGCGGCGGCCCGTCACTGCGATCTGCTGCTGGCCGTGGGTTCCACGCTGTCGGTGTATCCTGTCGCGGGACTGGTGCCCATCGCCAAAGAGACCGGAGCCAGGATCGTGATTGTTAATGGAGAGCCCACCGCGATGGATGACATTGCTGACGCGGTGCTGGTGGGGGATCTCAACAAAGTGCTGCCGAGTGTATTGGACGAAGCCACCCAGTAATGACGATGAATCCGGTGCACGTAAAGATTTGCTGCATGGCGTCGGTTGAAGAGGCGCACTGCGCTGCAGGCCATGGCGCAAGCGCGGTCGGGCTGGTGGGTGAGATGCCGTCAGGCCCCGGGGTCATCGGCGCCAAAGCCGCGGCCGCAATTGCCCGCGAAGCGCCGCCTGGTCTTGAGACTTTTCTTTTGACAAGCGGGGAGAGTGCGGCCGATATCGCGAGTGAGCTGGCGATCTGTCC
>NZKZ01000119.1 GCA_002694065.1 Acidiferrobacter sp. | reverse complement strand
GGCCGTGTGGCCTCGGCTTCCTGGTTCGCTTTGCCGCAGCCGTTCAAGATGGGTTTCAGTCTTAACGTGGCCGCAATTGTCGGTATGTGTCTGATGGCTTTTGTCTCTGCGATTGAGACGGTGGGGGATATCTCCGGAATCACCAAAGGGGGCGCTAACCGTGAGGCGACGGACAAGGAAATCTCCGGCGGCACTTTGGCCGATGGCCTGGGTTCTGCAGTCGCAGGGATTTTCGGTGGGCTTCCCAATACCTCCTTTAGTCAGAACGTCGGTTTGGTCGCCATGACCGGAGTGATGAGTCGTCATGTCGTGACCATTGGCGCAATTTTCCTGATCCTGGCGGGTTTGATCCCGAAGGTCGGCGCGGTGATTGCCGCCATGCCGATTGCGGTACTGGGCGGAGGCGTCATCATGATGTTCGGTATGGTCGCGGCCGCCGGGCTCAACATGCTGACCGAAGTAAAGATGAATCGGCGCAACATGATGATCCTGGCGTTCTCACTGTCTTTGGGGCTGGGTCTCAAACTCGTGCCTGAGGCGATGCAGCATCTGCCGGCTACCCTGAAGATGTTGCTGCAGACGGGATTGCTGCCCGTGGCGGTTATCGCCATCGTGCTGAATGCGGTGGTGCCCGACAGGGACGATTGACCGCAGTTTGGCCGCTGCCTTTGTGTTTGGGGTCTTGCGACTTCGTTTGCGGAGGCAGCGGCTATGCCACGCTTGATGTATGGCGTTCAGCTGACCGGTCACGGAGGTCCGGAAAAGCTCCTCTGGAATGAAGCCATTCCGGTGCCGGCTCCTGCTGCGGGTGAAGTTCTGGTAAGGGTCCTGGCCGCCGGAGTCAACAACACCGACATCAACACCCGTGTCGGCTGGTACGCCAAGGAGGTGTCAGCCCCGACCAACGATGTCGGAGAAGCCGAGATTGAAAGTGGCGGCTGGGGCGGCACGCTGTGCTTTCCGCGTATTCAGGGCGGCGATCTGTGCGGGGAGGTCGTGTCTGTGGGGGCAGGCGTTAGCGGTTTTGAGCGCGGTATGCGCGTTACCTGTCCCATCAACCAGCCCATGCCGACGGCACAGAACCCGATGTACTTTGAGGCGCTTGGTTCCGAGCGCGACGGGGCCTTTGCTGAATTCTGTTGTGTCTCCAGTGCGCAGCTCTACGACGTCAGCGATGCGCCGCTTTCCGATATTGAAATTGGCGCCATGCCCTGCGCCTTTGGCACTGCCCTGAATCTGTTGGCCCGTGCCGGCGTTGGTGAGGGGGATCAGGTGCTGATTACCGGCGGTTCAGGCGGAGTGGGGCTTGCAGCGGTACAGCTCGCCCGCCAGCGGGGTGCCCACGTCACTGCAGTCAGTGCAACGACCAAGGCGAATGCAGTGCTTGAGGCAGGCGCTGAGCGCGTGATCGGCCGCGATGAGCTGCCTCCACAGGAGCAGTTCTCGGCTGTTATTGATGTTGTTGGAGGAAGTGCGTTTTCCTCTCTGCTGGACGCTTTGCGTCCCGGAGGACGCCTGGCGACGTCGGGCGCGATCGCGGGGCCGGTGGTAAGCACTGACCTCAGGACGGTTTACCTCAAAGACCTGACGATCTTTGGCTGCACCTATCAATCGCCGGAGAACTTTGCCGAATTGGTCAGCCTGATCCGCGCAGGCGTGGTACGGCCCATGGTGTCGCAAACCTATCCGCTGCGGGAGATCGCCAGGGCGCAGTCGGATTTCATCTCCAAGCGCTACCCCGGAAAACTGGTGCTGCTGCCCTAGGGCATTCTCGCCGGGCTTCGTCGGCTCGTTATAATTGACGGTCGTGACGCGACAAATCCTGACCCACTTTAATTTTTTGATGATGCGAACCCTGACAGCAATATTCCTATCAGCGCTATTGGTCGGCTGCGGCTTTCATTTACGCGGCCAGGTGGAATTGGCCCCTGTGATGTCCTCTCCCTGGGTGACCGGGCAAGATCCGGCACTCGTGGTGGATCTGCGTAACGCGCTGCGTCAGAGCGGGGTACAGCCGGTGAAGGATTCATCGTCCGCCACCGTGATCATTGATCTTGCCAGCGTGGATTACTCCCGGGCTGTGAAATCCGTGGACAGTCAGGGAACGGCGACGGGCTACACGCTGAAGTACGAGGTGCTTTACCGTGTGGTCGATCGCAGTGGTCGGGTACTTGTGGAGAATACCCCGCTCAGTTTCAGCCGCGATCTTCAGTACAGGAGTACTGAACTTTTGCAGAAGAAGCAGGAAGAAGAGGCGCTGAAAGTGTCCATGCGTCAGGAGATCGTGCGACGGATTATCCGCAGGCTGGACGGCGTCGCCTACCACCGGCCAGTTCCGGATGCTCATCGTGTTGCCTTCGTATAAGGCTTTCCGCTCTTGTCGGAGCATCGCTTGCGACTAGCACCCCCGGCGTTATCGGGCCGACTGCAAAAAGGCCTGGATAGCGCTTATCTTCTGTTCGGAGCTGAGCCCTTGCTGGTTGAGGAAAGTGCCGAAGCCATTCGCACTGCCGCACGAAGCCAGGGCGTAGAAGAGATCCTTCGCTACACCGCGGGAGTCGATCTCGACTGGAAGCAACTGTTGTCCGCGGGACAGGCGTTGTCACTTTTTGCCTCCAAACGCCTTCTGGAAATTCGCTTGCCGACGGGCAGACCTGGCGACACCGGCGCCGAGGTGCTGATGGAATTTTTGAGTGACCCCGAGCGCACGGATCATCTGGTCGTCATTCTGGGCAAAGTGGACAAGGCCATTCAATCCAGCAAGTGGTTCAAGGCGATCGAGTCTCAATCGACTGCGGTCGAAGCCCGTGCGGTGACACCGCAGCAGCTGCCCGCATGGATTCGCGACCGACTTCGTGCCGAAGGGATCAAGGCTACCAAGGGGGCCATCGAGCGGCTGGCTTACTGTTCGGAAGGCAACCTTCTCTTTGCGGCCCAGGAGATCAGTAAATTGCCGCTGGTGCTCGATGGCGCCGAGCTTGATGAAGCGGCTTTGGATGCGATGGCCAGTGACCAGGCACGGTTTTCAGTTTTTCCCTTGGTTGATGCCGCGCTTGCGGGAAAGACGGCGGAATCCGTGCGGATGCTGCATGGGCTGCAGCGCGAGGGGTCAGAGGCCATCCTGGTTAACTGGGCTTTGGCCCGAGAGGTCCGAAGCCTGTATCCCATGTCACTGGAGATCGCTGCCGGCGCGGATAGAAAATCGGTCTTGCAACGACACCGGGTGTGGCGCAGCAGAGCGTCTTGCATCTCATCGGCGCTCAGTCGCCTGACCGCAAAAGACTTTCGGGCACTTTTGCAACAGCTTGCCTATTCAGATCTGGTGCTCAAAGGTCAGCGCCAGGCCCCGGGGGGTATCTGGGCAGAACTGGAGCGGGCTGTGCTGATGCTTTGTGGTATAAATGTGCTACAACGCAAAGACGCAGTAAACTACTGAAACTATGAGTAAAGTAGCTTCGATGCCTTCGGAAATACGCGACGCGATGGATGCTATCGGGGAACAGGCCCGTAGTGCTGCCCAGGTCATCGCGCGCACCCCAACCGGTCCGAAGAACAGGGCGCTTCAGGCTATGGCGCAGCAGATCGAAGGCGCCTGCGACCGTATTCTCGAAGCCAATGCAGCGGATCTTGAGGCAGCCAACAGGACGGGGCTCTCCTCAGCACTGCTGGATCGACTTGAACTGACGCCCGAGCGCGTCGGGGCGATGGCAGAGGGACTGGCCCAGATTGCCTCGTTACCCGATCCGGTGGGCGAGATCAGCGATATGAACCCGAGGCCCTCCGGGATAACGGTGGGCAGGATGCGGGTTCCGTTGGGGGTGATCGGGATCATTTACGAATCCCGCCCCAATGTGACTGCGGATGCCGCGGGGCTTTGTCTGAAATCAGGCAATGCAGCGATCCTGCGCGGTGGTTCCGAGGCGCTTCACTCAAACAGCGCGATTGGTGACTGCCTTGCCCGGGGGCTGGCAGATGCCGGTCTGCCTGAGAGCGTTATCCAGGTACTGAAAACCACCGATCGATCAGCCGTGAGTGCGATGCTGCAGAGCCCCGACTATCTTGATGTCATTGTGCCGCGCGGCGGCCGGGGACTTATCGAGAAAGTCAGTGCGGAATCGCAGGTGCCGGTGATCCGTCATCTGGACGGCAACTGCCATGTTTTTGTCGATGACCATGCTGATGTCGATAAAGCCGTCGAAATCGCCTTCAATGCCAAATGCCGGCGCTACGGCGTTTGCGGTGCGATGGAAACTTTGCTGCTGGCGAGCTCTGTCGCTGCTGCGGTACTTGAGCGGTTGNTGCCCCGCTATGTTGAGGCGGGTGTCGAACTGCGCGGATGNGNCNGNACCCGGGAGATGGTNCCGGAGTGTGCCGCCGCTACCGAGTCGGACTGGGAGACGGAGTATCTNGCACCGGTCCTGGCGGTACGTATCGTCGACAGTCTGGATGAGGCTATTGCCCATATCGGCCGTTACGGGTCGGGACACACGGACGCTATTGTGACTAACGATCTTTCACGCAGCCAACGGTTTATTCGGGAAGTGGATTCGAGTTCAGTGATGGTGAATGCCTCTACCCAGTTTGCTGATGGATTCGAATATGGGCTCGGCGCCGAGATCGGGATCAGTACTGACAAACTGCATGTACGCGGGCCGGTGGGGCTCGAGGGTCTTACCATTCAAAAGTACATCGTCTATGGCGACGGAACGACCCGTCCTTGACCGCAGCCGCTATCCGTTTGTCGCCTGAGCCGGTCAATCCGCCGCTGCTGGTGTTTGGAGGGACCTTCGATCCCGTCCACGTCGGCCACCTGGGGGCGGTCTCGGCGCTTCGCGATGCGCTACATGTTGAGACGGTGATCTGGCTGCCCGCCGGCGAGCCCCCGCACCGTCCGCCACCTGTGGCCAGTGCAGCGCACCGACTGGCAATGCTGCGGCTCGCGCTGGCGGGCGAACCGGATTGTGTCATCGATTCCCGTGAACTCAATCGCTCAGGACCCTCCTATACGGTACTCAGTCTTGAGGAGCTCAGGGCAGAATATCCGGATCAGCCCTTGTGCCTGGCGCTGGGTCTGGATGCCGCATTAGGGTTGCCGGAATGGCATCGATGGCGGGAAGTGTTGGCGCTTGCCGGTATCGCCGTGATGCGCAGGCCCGGTTGGTCGCTGCCAGAACCCCTGCCGCAATGGTGGCGGGACGCCCAGAGCCATCCGCGTGACTCTGTGCCGACCTCCGGGGGCTGGATGCGGTTTGTGGACATTCCCCCAATCGATACAGCGGCTGCCCAGATCAGGGCAGACCTGATGAGCGGCAAATCTGTCGAAGCCAAAGTCCCCGCTGCGGTGGCAAGTTATATCAAGGAACATGAGCTTTATGGAAAAATCACACGAGGCTGAACTGGATACGGTGAGGCGCTGGATTGTTGATGAGCTGGATGATGCCAAGGCCGTAGACATTCTCGAACTTGATATCCGGCCGCTTACCCAGATTGCAGACTGGATGGTCGTTGCCAGCGGCACATCCACGCGCCATGTGCTGGCGCTCGCCGAGCGATTGCGGGCGGCTGGGGTACGGCACGGCGTCAAGCCTTCAGGGGTAGAGGGGGAAAGTGACGGCGAATGGGTGTTGCTGGATTTCGGTGACCTCATCGTACATCTGATGCTGCCGGCCACACGGGAGTTCTATGATCTGGAAGGCCTTTGGAATGAGCGTCTGGGTGCGCAAGTGACACAGGCAAGAGAGCGCCAGGGCGAAGGCTGACACCGTGAGAATCCATCTGGTGGCGATCGGCAGACGGATGCCGCCGTGGATCAGCGATGGTTTCAGTGAGTATGCACAGCGCCTGCGCTCGGGTGTCCGGCTTGAGCTGGTCGAAGTTGATACGCCCCGGCGAGGCCAGAACCCGGACCTCTCCCGCATTGTCCGCGAGGAGGGAGCAAGGCTTCTGCAGGCGGTGCCGTCCGGTGCCTACAGGATTGCCCTGGATCAATCCGGCCGCAGTTACGATTCAGAGTCCCTTGCAGGGCAGTTGGAGAAATGGATGACCTTCGGCCGCGATGTCGCCCTCATCGTCGGGGGGCCAGACGGCTTATCAGACGAAGTGCTGACCTCGGTCGACCAGTGCTGGTCATTGTCGCCGCTGACTCTGGCCCATCCTTTGGTCCGGATCGTTATTGCCGAGCAACTGTATCGTGCCTACGCCATTTCCCGCGGTATGCCCTATCACCGCTCGGGCCGGGTCTCATGAGGCAGGGACTCTGTCTTGCTTCTCAGTCACCGCGACGCGCGGAGCTGTTGCGTCAGGCGGGCTTTGATTTTTGGACCTACGAGCCCGGAGTTGATGAGTCAGCACTCGCGGACGAGCGGCCGGCCGAGCTCACTGAGCGGCTGAGTGTCAAAAAAGCCGAGGCCGCGGTACGGGCCGCTGCCGTGGGGGGTGAGCACCCTGTCTGTCTGGGATCAGACACCGTGGTCGCGCTTGATGACACTATTCTGGGCAAGCCGACAGATGGCGCCGAGGCTCTCAGAATGCTGCAGTGCCTCTCCGGGCGCAGTCATGAGGTGGTCACCGCGGTGACCGTTGCGCGGGGAGACTGGCGCGAGTCACGACGAGTGACAAGTACGGTAACATTCTGTCGCTTGCCGGAAGAGGTCATCCGGGCCTACTGCGACACTCCGGAGCCCTACGATAAGGCCGGAGCCTACGGGATTCAGGGTTTTGGCGGATCGTTCGTGATGTCCTTGTCCGGGAGTTATTCAGCGGTGATGGGTCTGCCCCTGTATGAGACCACGGAGCTTTTGGCGCTGGCAGGAATCCATCCGGGGTGGAAGGAGGGTCTGTGCAATGAGTGAAGAACTGCTGGTGAATGTCACTCCGCAGGAGACGCGGGTGGCCGTCGTCCAAAACGGTGGTCTGCAGGAGCTCCACATTGAGCGGAGCCGCAGCCGCGGGATCGTCGCCAACATTTATAAAGGGAAAGTGGTGCGGGTTCTGCCCGGTATGCAGGCGGCTTTTGTTGATGTGGGTCTTGAGCGCACTGCATTTCTGCACGCGGCCGACATGGTGCCACACCGCACTCAGTCGCCGGACGCCTCGGAGGCGGTCGCCGGTCAGCCGACTGCCGAACCGAGCCCAGCCCCGCCCCGACCCGACATCACTGAGTTGGTTTCCGAGGGGCAGGAAATTGTCGTTCAGGTCGCCAAGGATCCGATCGGCACCAAAGGCGCTCGCCTGACAACCCAGCTGTCGATTCCGTCCCGCTATCTGGTGTTGCTGCCGGGATCGGAGCATCGCGGTATCTCGCAGCGGATTCAGGATGTGGATGAACGGGATCGGCTGCTTCAGGCATTGGACACGGCTCTAAAGGAGCGTCCAACCCAGGCCGGGTTTATTGTCCGGACAGCGGCAGATTCCCAGCACAGTCTTAACTTTGAAGCCGACCTTGAGTTTCTGCATCGCAGTTGGCAGCAGATCGAGCGCAAGATTGCCTCCGCGCGCGCAGGCGAACTGATTCATGCGGACCTGCCGTTATCACTTCGGGTGATCCGGGATCTGGCACGTGATGATGTGGAGAAGATACGGGTGGATTCCCGCGAAACCTACGCACTCATGCACCAGTTCGCCGTAGATCTCATGCCTCAATTGGCCGACTGTATTGAGATCTATCCCGGCGAACGGCCGATTTTTGATCTTTATTCGATCGAGGATGAAATTTATCGGGCACTGAACCGTACGGTGGATCTCAAATCGGGTGGTTCGCTGGTGTTTGATCAGACTGAGGCCATGACCACGGTAGATGTGAATACGGGTCGGTTTGTCGGCAAACGCAATCTCGAGGAGACGCTGTTCAAAACCAACATGGAGGCCGCACAGGCGATTGCCCGGCAACTGCGGCTTCGGAATATCGGCGGCATCATTATCGTGGACTTCATCGATATGGAAGATGAGGATCACCGCAGACAATTGATGGACGCATTCGAACGCGCCCTGGCGCGTGACCGGACCCGTTGCCACATTGCAGACATGTCGGTGCTGGGACTGGTAGAGGTGACGCGTAAACGTACCCGTGAGAGTCTGGAGAGGGGCATGACTGAAACCTGCCCGCATTGCCAGGGACGGGGAACACAAAAAACAGCGCAGACGCTGTGTTACGAAATCTTTCGCGAGATCCTGCGCGAGGCACGGGCCTTTGAGGCCAAAGGGTATCTGGTGATGGCCTCACAGACCGTTATCGATATGTTGCTCGATGAAGAGTCCACCGGTCTGGCTGATTTGCAGGAATTCATCGGTAAGCCGATCCATCTGCAGGTCGAGCCAACGCAGAACCAGGAAAGTTACGACGTGGTGTTGATGTAGCTTCGCCTGGCCGTCAGACCCCAGGGTCGCCAGAGTGATTCAGCCCAGTCAGGGAATGTGACCAAACCATGGACAAGGATACCGCCAAAGATACGCTCACCCTGGCTGCGGTGCAGATGACTTCAACCTCGGTATTGGAAGAGAACCTTGAGACGGCCCGCGCCTTTATCGATCAGGCATCAGCGGGCGGGGCAGACATTATCGCTTTGCCTGAAAATTTCTCACTGATGTCCGAAACCAAACACCAGCGCCACGACGCTGCCGAGCGGGTCAACGATGTCGAAGCCATGTTGAGTGCTGCGGCACGCGACAACAACGCGGTGATCATCGGGGGGTCGACACCGCTTCCGGCTCCTGATGGCCGAGTGACCAACACCTGTCTTGTTTTTGACGACCAGGGCCGTCGCATCGGGCGTTATGACAAGATTCATCTCTTTGATGTCAGTGTGTCCAGCAGCGAGTCCTACAGTGAGTCGCGACATATCGCGCCCGGGACTGAGCCGCTGGCAGTTGATGCTCTGGGCCTGACGTTGGGAATCACGATCTGTTATGACCTTCGCTTTCCGGAACTGTACCGACGCCTTGCCGCCGCCGGTGCTGAACTTTTCACAATTCCGTCTGCCTTTACGGTCCCCACGGGACGGGCGCACTGGCACACTTTGCTGCGTGCCCGCGCGATTGAGAACCTGGCGTGGGTCGTTGCACCCGCCCAAGTGGGTGAGCACACCAGCGGCCGGCAGACTTTCGGCCATAGTTTGATCATCGATCCCTGGGGAGCAATCGTGGCTGAATGCGCGGGCGGTCCCGGTGTTATTTTTGCCCAACTGGACCGGGACAATGCGGCACAGCGCCGCCAGCAGTTTCCGGCGCTGGCGCACCGGGTACTGGATCGCTAGATCAGGCGTCTCGCATGTCGGACAAATTTTCCGAATTGCAGCCCGGCAGTTTCATTTACACCTTGCCGAACGCGCTGGATGCCGACTTTTGCCGGCAGGTGATAGAACGGTTTGAATCTGCAGCCGATCTGCATCGCGAGGGCGCAATGGGTCCCGGCGGAACCGTCGATGAAAACATCAAGCGCTCCACGGATCTTCGCATCACGGGACTGCCGCAGTGGCGTGACGTTGACGAAAGATTGCTCCAATCGCTGCAGCATGGCCTGTCTTTACTGAGCGGGCTGCATCCTTTCTTTTCGAGCAATGCCTTTAAGGACATGGGTTATCAGCTGCAACGCAGCGTGCCCGGGGAGTTCTATCGTTGGCACGTTGACAGCGGGCCCGGCCCGTTGAGCCAGCGCCAGCTTGTAGCCATTTGGTATCTCAATTCAGTGCCTCCACCCGGAGGGGCTACCGAGTTTTTTCATCAGCAGGTGCAGGTGCAGCCTGAGGCGGGAAAACTGCTGCTTTTCCCGCCTTTCTGGACGCATCTGCATCAGGGTGACACGGTCGGCACAGGCCACAAGTACATTGCGACGACTTGGGTCTGTTTTGCCTGAGGCAGGATTCCCCAGGGGGCAGGGGAGCCCGGCCGAACGGGGATCCGCAGCCGGGCTCGGATAAGGAGTCTTTGAGCCTTAAATGCTTAAATGAAGAGGTTTATGTCCGAATCGCTGGCTTGATCCAGCCAGGTCGCCGCACCCCCGAGATCGATCTCATCGATCAGATCCTCGTGCTTTATGTCGAAAAGGTCGATGGTCATCTGGCAGCCGATCATCTTGACGTCTGCCTCCAGGCACAGATCGCGTAACTCTGCCACGCTGGCCACTCCTTTCGATTTGATCGTGTTCTTCATCATCCCGGTCATCATCGTCTGCATGCCCGGAATCGTGGTTCCCAGCACCGGGAACCACTTATCCATGCTCATGGGCATCGGCATGCCGGGATTGCCCAGCGGACTCACAGAAAGACTCAGGTCTTTCTTCAGCAACTGCAATCCATAAAAAGTAAAGAACATAGTCACGTTGTAGCCAAGTGCTGCCGCAGTCGATGACAGAATAAAGGGCGGGTACGCCCAATCCAGTGTTCCCTTGGAAGCAATAATAGTTAGGTTCTTTTCGCTCATAGCAGACCTCCAGACATTTGCGCGAGATAAAGTCGGTCACTAAACCTAACGGGGCCGTGACACTGCCGAGAGTGACTCAGCCGCCCTTTTTAAGAAGAAAATGAAATTCTCCGTTGTCCTCGGATGATCCCATCAACTCGTTGCCGGTTTGCGTAGCGAAAGCCTCGAAGTCCTTTACCGAGCCTGGATCTGTTGCAATGATCTTGAGGACTTCACCTGCGCTCATCGCGTTAAGTGTTTTTTTGGCACGCAGGATCGGCAGCGGGCAGTTGAGTCCCCGGGCATCCAGTTCCTGGTTGAAATCGGACATAGTCAAATCTCCTCGTCTCTTGATTGAAATGTTTTCACTTAAGGGGTCGGCGTGGATTTGCGACCCGTGGATTCTGGCATGGGCGACGCATAGTCGGGGTCAGTCGGCTCTTGGCTCCTGACACCATTTTTGTCCTACCCGGGCATTAAATTTCAGCGCTTAAATACAACGCATATATTAGAAGTTAACGAAATTTTAAAACACTTTGGTTCTTAGTGCAAAAAAGCCCGCGTTCGGGTGCGTTAAGCGTTCTCCAGTCTTTGGCGAACAGCAACCAGTTCCAGGCAGAGCGTGAAAATCTCCATGGCCTGGCGGATATCCTCAAGTGGCGGAAAGCTTGGCGCCAACCGAATAATTCGATTTCGGGGATCGAGCCCGTACGCAAACGGCGCCCCCGCAGGGGTCAGCTTGACGCCTGCTTTGGCCGCCATTTCAATGACCGGCCTTGCGCATTCATCCGGGCCGGTCACGCTGACAAAGTATCCGCCGTTAGGATCCGACCAGGTGGCGATCCCCTTGCCGCCCAGGTCGCGTTCGAGAATTTCCTGAACCAGAGAAAATTTTGGTGCGAGCAGTTCTCCCACCTGACTCATGTGCGAGCGCAAGCCCTCGATACCCCCAAAGAAAGCAAGGTGACGTAGCTGATTCAATTTGTCCGGACCAATGGTCTGAACGGAAAGATGCCGCCGCGCGTCGGCAATATTGGCCGGGCTCGACGCCATCGCCGATACGCCCGCGCCTGCCATCGTCATCTTGGAGGTGGAGGTAAATAGCAGTACCCGATCCGGGTGGCCGGCATCAAGACAGGCGCTCAGGATATCTGGCACCGGCTGACGCACCTCGCGAAAGTGGTGCTCGGCGTAGGCGTTATCCCAGAAGATGCGAAAGTCCGGAGCGGCTTGCATGTTTGCGAGTCGACGGGCCACTTCTTCACTGTAAGTGATGCCCGTCGGGTTGCTGTAGCGCGGGACACACCAAATCCCCTTGACGGCCGGATCTGCGGCCAGGGCTTCGACATGATCCATGTCTGGCCCATCGTCAGTCATCTCCACGTTAACAAGTTCAAAGCCAAGGTGTGATGTAATTTCGAAGTGACGGTCGTAGCCGGGCGCGGGGCACAAGAAGCGTATGGTGCCCTGTTGGCCCCAGGGCTTGTCGCTGCCCGGCACACCGAACAGGATCGCTCGAGCAACGGCGTCGTGCATCATGGTGAGGCTGCTGTTCCCCCCCACAATGACCGCGTCGCGCTGACAACCCAGAATATCGGCAAAAAGCTGCTTCATCGCGGGAAGTCCATCAATGCCGCCGTAGTTACGGCAATCCGTGTTGTCCTGGTCAGAAAATTGACCGGCCCCTGGCAGCGCAAGCAGCGGATCCGACAGATCCAGTTGTTCCGGCGCCGGTTTACCGCGGGTCATGTCCAGGGAAAGCCCCGCCTTGGATGCTGCCTCGTAGCGGCCGCGTAACTCTTCCTCGCGCGCTTTGAGTGTTTCCTGACTGTCTTCGTGAAGCATGATCTTCTCCAGGGTTGGCTCAAGTCCGGCCGGGGCGAGCCAGAACTGATCCAAGGGGTTTAACAAGGGCCCGGCGATTCTAAAGCGGGGGCCGGGCGAATCCAAACCGCAGTGATTTTCGCTTTGGTAAGATCAACTTGTGACCACAGCCGGGTTTAAATCAAGCTGCCGCCGGCGGATGACGGGTATCGCCCTGGGCGCTCTTGCCTGCCTCACGACGGCCCCGTTGCCCGCTGACTCAGGTCATCTGCTGACCCCAGCTCAAGCGAGCATCGTGATTCCACCCGGGGAAGAAGCAATGGGTCGCGAATTCATCGCGGCGGCCCGCCAGCAACTCGCGTTTGTCGAAGACCCCCTACTGGTCCGTTACATTGAGAATCTGGGACAGCGATTGGCTGCAGGCCTGGGCGGGGATACGGATCGTCTGAGGTTTTTCCTGATTGAAAGCAAACTGGTTAACGCTTTTGCCGGCCCGGGCGGCCGCTTGGCTGTGTTCACGGGGCTCGTCACCACGACTCGCTCCGAGGCGGAGCTAGCCTCTGTCATGGCCCACGAAATCGCACACGTTGCGCAGCGGCATCTGCCTCGCATGATGGAACGTGCCGCCCGGCGGAAAATCCCAACGACGGCCGGGATACTGGCAGCGATCCTCTTGGGCGGGCAAGCGGGTGCCGCGGCGATGGCGGCCACTACCGGAGCGGCAATGTCGGATCAGTTGCGGTACAGCCGGGAATTCGAACGGGAAGCGGATGTGCTGGGTCTCACCATATTGACAGACGCGAACTATCCCGCTGATGCCATGATGGATTTTCTCAAAAGACTCGACCAGGAAAGTCGGCTGCAAAGTGCAGAGGCGCCGGAGTATCTCAGGACGCACCCCCTGACCCAGAACCGTCTTGGACTGGTCGAAAGTCGCCTGCGACAGTATGGAGACGCTGGCAATCCTCCCTCATTGGATTACTTTCATGCACGCGCTCGCGTCCGGGCACTTTTTGAAAGTCCTCAGAGCGGGGGATCCGTCGCCGGGTTTCTTCACGAAGCGGAATCCGCTGATATTCCGGGCGCTCGGGCAGCGCGGTATGGTCTGGTGCTGGCGTTGATTCGTCAGGGCGAGAATGCGCGTGCCGTAGAAACGGCGATGGCGCTCAGAGCCGATTACCTCGAATATCCTCTATACGGCATTGCACTGGCCGAAGCGCTGCTGGCAGAGGGCAGAGCCCTTGAGGCGGTAGAGGTTCTGGAGTCGGTCCAGGAGCAGGAAGGGTTTGCCGTGATCGCAGCCTATTATCTGGCGGATGCGCTTATGAAATCGGGGCAGCTCAAAGCTGCCAGGCTGAGTTTGCGCCGGGCTCTCAGAGAAGCGCCTAAAAATGCTGCGCTATATAAGTTGTTAGCCCGTATTGAAGGAGAACGCAATCAATGGGCGCAGTCTTTTCAGGCACTGGCGGAATACCACTTTCTCAGAGACGAACTTGAGCGGGCGCTGGGGCACCTGCGAACCGCCGCTACCCACGTTGGGGAAAGCGCCTACCTCAAAGCGAGTATCGATGCGCGAATCAAGGAGATCGAGAAATACATGGCGGGAAGGGCTAATGGCTAATCTTTGTGAATATCTGTATGCCTAAAGATAAGGAGATTCGATAGTATTTTTAGAGACCGGTTAGCGACCGTTTAGCGACCATTCTTGCAGTCAGTCGATAATTCCGGTTAAATGTCGGTTATCCAGTTATTAGTAATGATTATCTGGTCGATCAGATAACTAACCACGAGCACCGCGTCGGCTTGGGAAAAGCATGCGGTGCTGGCAAATGGAGGATAACTATGCACAAGTTCAAACGTGCGTTCCTGGCAGCAGCTGCAGCGGTCTCTTTGGTTGCGACCACA
>NZKZ01000118.1 GCA_002694065.1 Acidiferrobacter sp. | reverse complement strand
TTGCCGTCGCTGCGGGTCCCGGCTCAATAAAAGTGGCGGTCCCCGGAGTTGCCGTCGCTGCCGGTATAGTGGATCGTGAGCACCCGGTTGCCGCGTCACAGCTAGTGGTTGACGTTGTGACCTCAACGATTCGAATGGTTGGCTCAGGACGCGGTCCGCCTTCAGGAGCGCCAGCGGGTGGTACAACCGTTCCCGCTGAAACTTCGGACGCGGTGGGGCAATATCCATCGGTTTCAGGGTCGCATCGGATTTCAGTGACGGCAGGGGTCGATCCCGTGTCTGTTGCGGCAGGGGCAAAGTAGGCCGGCTTTTCTGCATCAGTAGCACCGGTAAAGGTATAGGCGGTGGAGGGCTCCCCCCCGCCGGTGGGTGCTGTAACGGACGTGCCGTCCTCGGTTCGAACCCCTGGAGCTCTGGTCGTATCATCAACGGCTTTTGTGAGTTCTGTGATTCCTGCTGTTGGCTCAGAACGGGCGCGGACCGGGGTGCCGCCAATGGGAGACCCGATCGGCGGAACATAAGCCGCGACGTCTGCGCTGAAATCGAGAGTCAGTGAAGTGATTTCAAGCTTTAGTGCTGTTGGTGCCACCGGCGGGGCAGGGATGCTGACCGTCGTTGCGGGCAGCGCAGGAGCCACTGGGATAACTGGCGTAACAACTCTGCTGGAGGCTGAGGGGACGGGAGGCAGTCCAGGCGTTGGGCTGGTGCCTGGGGTAATAGTAATTCCCCCCTCAGAAGCACCTGGCAGGGCCGGTAACCCGGTTGCCGGCAAAGTGTCCGGAGCGACGTAAACGGCGCCATCGGAGCCTGTGGGCAGAGGTGGTAATGGTGCAGCCCCCGGGGGAATAGTAATTTCGCCCTCAGAGCCGCCTGGCAACGGAGGCAGTCCAGTCGGTGGGGCCCCTGTCGCGATGTAAATCTCTCCCTCAGAACCCTCAGGCAGGGGCGGCAGATCTGTTGCGGGAATGTCGGCCGCAAAACCTGCCTCGGGCAGTGGCGGAGCACCAAATTCGCCAGGTTCTCCTGGCGGAAGCGGCGTGAAACCTTCCGCGCCCTCGGGTGGAGGCGGTGGCGCGACGGCGTCGCCGGCGACAAATCCCTCGCCTGGCTCGCCCGGAGCCAATGGCGCCGGCCCCAATGGTTCTGCCCCGGGCTCGGGGGGCGGCTGATTATTCCCGGGCAAGGGTCCCTCAGGATTTTCCTGACCCGCAACAAAGTCAGACCCTTCTGGGGGAGGCTGGTTTGGATCGGGCTCTGCTTGAGCAAGACCGGGCTCTGGCGCACCCCCTTCTTCTGACGGTTTTTCTCCTGGCTCAGGCTCGGGAGCTGCGGTTGCCTGATCGTTCTCTGCGGTAGCGGGTTCTTCTCCAGAATCCTCCGGCTGTGTCCGAGCGGCTGGCTGATCGGAAGCGCCAGATTGTTCATCAGCAGCATCAGACGCAGGGGGCTCTGCGGATTTTTCCAGTGATGCAATGTCTTGTGCGAGCGCCTCGGGGTTGATTTTCTGCGCGACGGGTGCCTCAGTTTGCCCCGCCGATACACTAAAGGCTCTGCCTGTCTGGGATGTGCTTGATGTCAGGCCGGAAGCGGCAGAGGTCACACTTAACTGGGTACCGTAGAGCAGTCCTGCTTCCAGTCCTGCGGACGATTCTTTTACATAGGCAATCCCACCCCGCACGCTGACGGTGGCCGAGGGTGAGTTGAAAATGATCGGCTGGTTCTTTGAGATTTTCCCCCCCACCAGTCGAAAGACGCCTTTGCTGATACTGACGACCATGTCCCCGGTGCCGGTGGCCGGGTCATAGACGTATTCATCGATGGTCATCTCCGAGCTTGCGCCAACGGTCAAAGACGTTCCGTCCCGGAAAAGGAGCTGCGCTCTGCCGGCTTCGTCGGTAGAGATCTTCTCGTTGAAAAAGACATCCACACCCGTCTCAAGATCACGCGCGGGAGAGACTGGCGGTTTGCCTTTTGCGTCGATAACGGACGCTGCAGTGACACCGACCTCCACCTCATTGCTGGCTACCGCTGACCCAAAGGGCAGCGCCAACAGCGCCAGGGTCATCAGCGATATCGGTGCAAAATGCTTAACTCTCATTTTGAATTCGCTTAAGTCCGCTAGAACTGGCCCAGTACGCTAAGGCTTGAGAACCAGTTTTCGTTGGCATAGTTCGGCAAATTAGAGTCCACATGAGTATAGCCGGCGGTCGTCATAAGATTCAGGTTGACGGTTAGAGGAATCACCAAGGACGCACTCGTACGTAGCGTCTCATCTTTACGTACCACACTCGCATCCACGCCCGGGTTAGCCTCGTCATAGGACTTATCATAAAAGCCCGCAGTCGCTGACAGCATCCAGGGGGAAGGGCTGAACGTCAGCAGTTTGCCCAGAATGTGCTGAACAACAGCCTGGACACCATACTCCCAGTACGCCGACGACTTTTCGTCGGTATCTTCATTGAAGGCACTGAGATTGATGGTGCCGATGGTGAAATCAGTGACGCCAAAGGTTCTGCCGCCAAAGACACGCAAGCGGGGACCCTTAAGCCCCACCTCGGTGGCCTGGCTATAGTCGCGGTCAACATAGCGGGTACCCGCAGTCCAACTGCTGCTCGTAGAGGTTCTCCAGGCAAGGTCAAGCCCGCCGCCGATTCCTTCAAAACTGTCTTTACCCCCAAGCGCCATATCATTCACCACGACATAGGGGCGAAGGTCCAGCGCGCTTCCGGGCTTTGGCGTAAAGATAACGCGGGGGCCCGCCTGCAATTCAAAAAGGGTGGTATCGATCTGTGACTGCTTGTCTTGCCAACTGCTATAGGCAGAGACACCGGCTTCAAGCGTTGTGCTGGGTTCGGTCTCGAAGTCATATACATAGTTGAACTGGCCGGCGAGCGAGATATCCCAGTCTGCCTGGCGGGTGTATTGCTCATCGAGAACAGCACTGCCGCCAAACAGCCGGATGTTCTGCGTCATCGGGCCGCCATTGGCGTTGGACTGGTAGCGTACGCCAGCCACCACCGTGCCGTTAAAGCGGTGTGGCGAGGTTAACGCGTCGATCTGTGTGATCAGTTCTTGTGCGCTCTGCTTAACATCATCGGGGACTTCCTCATGCGCCACCACCGCGTTGAGATAGGTAAGGGCCATGGCGTAGGAGCCAAGCTGAAAATACAAAGTGCCCAACTGCATCCGCACCTGGGGCAGGTCGGGCTCGATGATGAGCATGCGCTCAAGGGCGGCGACAGCGCCTTCCAGATCGCCTACCGCAATCGCAAGTTCGGCAAAACGGAAAGTCTTATCAAGATTGCCAACATCTTCATACATCTCAAGAAACGCGGCGTCGTATTGCTCGTCGATCGTGAGTTCCTGAGAATGGGCGACAGAAACCGGGCCCAAGAGCACGAAGAGGAATACAAACAAGGCTGGCCAAAGGCTGTCCGCTTTGCGTGAAACACACTCAAAAAAGGCACTGCAGGAGATTTTCATGAATAGAATTCTAAGCAACTTTCCCCCAAAGGGGGGGACATCAGATTAATATGTAATCATAAATCACTGAAACATTTATTGTTATCTCAACTTGAAGTAGTTTCCAGGGTATTTTTCCACCACCAGGGCGTAATCTTTACTGGGTGCTTAATCTGACTCCCGATCACTCAGCCACCTGGTTCGATACTGAAAAAGAGATTCACCACATGTAGTGGACAACGGTGATGGGTAGCCCGGGTCGGGAGTATCAGGACAAGGCCCCAAGCGGGATTTCGAAGTCGGGCGTGGTCCCCGGAGAAGGATTTGCCGACCAGACCAACGCCAGCGGAAAGTGAGTGTAGTTCAGGGCGCTTCTGATCAGCACCGATTAATGTTTGCCTACAAAAACCCCGTTCGCAGAGTAATTGCCTCCGGTGATACTGAAACTCCCGCCCATTTCCCGGGGCGGGGCGCCCGGGGTCGCCGGGGTGCCGCCGAAGTAACCGCTGGCATTCAGGGTGAGATCGGATACGTTGCCACGCCCTGAAAGCGCTCCGGCCGTTACCCCGAAGGGCTGGCTGTTCGGTGTCGCGGCGCTGCTGCCGGAGAAGCCATGCCGGTCAAAATCGGCATTGAAGTTGGTAACCCGGTAGTGACTGACTCCGAAATCAACCCGGGAGCTGAAATGCCCCGTTCTTTCCCTTAAGGCGCCGCTTTCGGCAACACTGCCGATCATGCCGCCCTGATAAGTGGCGGTTTTGCCGGCGGCCGCTGCAAGGTCTTTTGCTGTGGCGCTTGCTCCCTGCACCCAGTAATGAAGGCCGATGGCCTCACCTGAGACATATAACGGCTGGCGGCCCCAGTGGAGGAACCGGCAGTCGCGGCAAAGGGCTGAAGAGGATCCTGAACTGACCACCGTGCCGATGGGCTCACCAAAAGCGTAGGCATCGGCACGCAAGGTAGCCCCGGCGCCATCATCAAGCAGGGCGATGGCGGTGGATCTTGATGCCGTGCAGTTTGGATCAGATTCGTCGCATTTTTTCTTTTTCTTTTTCTTTTTCTTTTTCTTTTTCTTTTTCTCTTCCGCGGCTTTCTTCTTCGCAGCGGCTTTGGCTTCTTTCTTTTTCTTTTTCTCTGCCGCAGCTTTTTTCTTGGCAGCGGCTTTGGCTTCTTTCTTTTTCTTTTTTTCAGCTTTTGCTGCAGCCTTCTTTTTCGCCTTGGCTTTCTTGGCAGCAGCTTTTTCGGCTTTCTTCTTCGCGACAGCAGCCGTCGTCTTTTTCTTTGCCGCGTTCTTTGCCGCTTTCTTTTCCTTTTTGGTGGGTTTCGATGTGACGATTACCGCTCCGCTGCTACTGTTAGTAGAGGTGCTTTCCGTATCGTCACCGTCATCGCCAACGTCGCTGTCTTCGACTTCATCATCGACGCTGAATAGGGTAACAGAGGCGCAGTCAGCTTCACTGTCGCAGCCGATAATGGGGTCACCTTCATCATCGATGTCGGTCACAATCGGCGCATCAGTGCCGGTCTCACTTCTACTGGTGATAATGCCTGTTTCCGCAATCTCTTTGCTGTCACGGGAAACGGTCGGCGTCGTCGGATCGGGGACCGGAGTGGAGTTGTTGACGGAAAGATCGCTCGCTAGGGCGACAATCTTTTTCTGCTGTTTTTTGGAAAGTCGCGAAAGATCAGCTGAGTCGTTGGCAGGAGTTTTTCCAGCAGCTTTACGTTCTTTACGGCGTTCTTCCCTGGCTTTTTTTAGTGCGGCTTTTCTTTCCTTAAATTGTTTTCGGGCTTCTCGTGTGGCAGCAGAACTCGCTTTTCGGACCTGCTGCGCCTCTTCTTTTGGTTGGGTTGATCTTTCTTCTGAAGCAGCTACTACGGCTTCGGGCAATAGACTTGACCCTGTGGATTCTTTATTGGTTTTTGCAAGATCAATTTGGCCCCGATCAGTATTTTCTGTAGGGGCAGGGGCAGTGGCTGGAGTCTGGGTAAGGTTTGAAGTTTCCGCTACGCTGTTCTGGTTAACGGATTTTTCGAGTGTTTTATTGAGGGATGTCAGACGCTCTGGTTCCACGGGTTTACGGGAAAGTGAACCCAACTGATTCTCAGAAATGCTTGCCGTTATATTTGTTCCGGGTACTGTGGTACGACTGGCTTCGCCTGAAGCCAGCGTGACCTGCAGTTCTCCGAAGAGGAGTACCAAGTCGGTTTTGGATTCGGTTACCGTGCCGGTAAACACGCCACCACGGATCGTGACATTCGATGACGGGGTAATAAAGGTGATCGGATTATTCTTGGATATCCTGCCGCCGACCAACCGGAAAACTCCGTTGGAAATATCAATGGTCATATTGCCGAGGCCACTGGCAGGATCATAGACATATTGGTCGATAACGAGATCAGAGTCAGGACCTACCGTCAGAGCAGTGCCATCCTGAAACAACAGTTGCGCCTGGCCGTTGGTGTC
This sequence comes from Acidiferrobacter sp., assembly GCA_002694065.1. Lineage (GTDB taxonomy): Bacteria > Pseudomonadota > Gammaproteobacteria > Arenicellales > UBA868 > UBA868. The sequence continues at coordinate 10,459 of NZKZ01000118.1, read as the reverse complement.
GGTTGAGATCAGTTCTTTAAAGTAGACCTCGACGCCAGTATCAAGATCACGAGCGGGAGATGCAGGTGGCTGGCCCATGGGGCCAAAACTGGAGGTAGCAATTACTCCAACTCCTTGTTCCACGCCTGTACTCGCCTGGGCCGAGGGGGCAGCAGTAGCCGCTGCAAGGGCAAGAAAAATCCCAATGACAGAAGATCGACAGCGTTGCGCTAACCTGGACGCTGAGCTGTGACCCTTCCGGGTGAGTTGCTTTTGATTCTGCATGAGCCGGGATCTGTAAAACTTGCGCAAAACTGGAAACCACGAGGCGGAATAACTCCAGTGGTTCCAGTGTATATCATAATTATTTCGGGGTCCTGTTCCTCTCCGGACGGCGTGGATCCTGAAGAAAACCCGGGCTTTAGTTAATGGTTCTAGAGATCCAAGCGCCTTCTGAGTTTTTCTGCCGTGCTGCTGTGACGACGTATGAGATCCGGCTCGTCCATTTTGGGCAAATACCCATCGATGACTTTCCAGTTGCCGGCGATCATGACGCGATCGGCTCGGGAAGCGCCGCACAGCACGAGCGCCGCCATCGGATCGTCATAGCCGCTATGGCGAAGTTCATTGAGCCGAAAGAGTGCAAGGTCAGCCTGTTTACCGACCGCAATAGAGCCGATATCGTCGCGACCCAGGCACTGGGCGCTGCCTCGTGTGGCAAGATGAATGGCGTCAAGATGGCTGAATCCTCCGGCACCCTCACGCAGCCGCTGCAGCATCATCGCTGCGCGAACCTCCTCGATTGCATTGGAGGCGTCGTTGGAGGCCGATCCATCCACACCCAAGCCCACGGCACTGCCTGCGTTTTGTAAATCGCAGGCCGGGCAAAGACCCGAAGCGAGCGTCATGTTCGAGTGGGGGCAGTGGGTAACAGCGGTGCCGGCTTTTCCGAGCCGGTCAATCTCTTCACTGTTGAAGTGGATGCCGTGGGCGAGCCAGGTCTGGCTGCCAAGCCAGCCGCAGTCCTCGAGGTAGTCGAGCGGGCGCATCCCAAGCTTGGCAACGCAAAAATCATTTTCGTCCTGTGTTTCGCCAAGGTGTGTGTGCAGTCGAACTCCTAGCTTGGCGCCAAGTTCCGCCGTTTGCCGCATCAGATGCTGTGTCACCGAAAAAGGTGAGCACGGGGCTAACGCAATCTGCACCATGGCCCCCGGCCCCGACTGATGAAAGCGGCGTGCAACCCGCTCACTGTCAGCCAGGATCTCGTCTGTTTCTTGAACCACCGAATCAGGCGGCAGGCCCCCGTCTTTTTGAGAGAGATCCATTGAGCCACGGGTTAGGGTGACGCGCATACCGATCTGTGTCGCCACACTAACCTGGATATCCACCGCTTCTTCAAGACCTTTGGGATAAAGATAGTGATGATCCGAGGTAGTGGTGCAGCCCGAGAGCAGCAGTTCGGTCAGGGCGAGTTCCGTCGCCACAGCAAGCCCCTCAGGATCAAGCCCGGACCAGACCGGGTAAAGCGCTTTTAGCCAGTCGAAGAGTTCCTTGCCGAGTGCGGGTTGTAGCGCTCGGGTCAGCGTCTGGTAGAAGTGGTGATGTGTGTTGATGAGGCCCGGCAGGATGACGTGGGAGGAGGCATCAAACTCGGTGCATGGCCCTGCAGGCGCCTTGCCTGATGGGATGAGTTCGACGATTTCGCTACCTTCAACGACAATCCCGCCGCCAGCGTTATCGGCAAGGATGGCAAGGGGATTCTTTAGCCAGAGTCGGCTCATGGTGCATAGGCTCAGGTCGAAAAAAAACCCGCCCCGACAACCGGGGCGGGTTTTGGATCAGTCGAAAACGGCCTTATTCGGGCAGTTTGTCGTCAACGCCCTCTACATAGAAGTTCATGCCGGCCAGCATGCCGTCGTCCGCCACGGCGCCCGCGGGCACAACGACTTCACCCGCCTGGTTGCGGATGGGGCCGGTGAACGGATGAAGGTTGCCGGAACGGATGGACTCAGCCGTTTTGGTCGCCAGCGCCGCAACATCTGCGGGCATGTTGGTGAATGGCGCCATGACGACCATGCCTTCGGCCATGCCGTCCCAGGTGTTGGCAGTGCTCCAGGTGCCATCAAGAACCGCCTTGGCTCTGGCGATGTAGTACGGCCCCCAGTTGTTCACGTTGGCCGTCAGCTGCGTCTTGGGTCCGAAGTGAATCATGTCGGATGCCTGACCAAAAGCATACAACCCGCGCTCCGCAGCAGCCTGCAACGCTGCAGTACTGTCCGTGTGCTGGGTAATGATATCGGCACCCTGATCCATCAGGACCTTAGCGGCGTCAGCTTCTTTGGGCGGATCGAACCAGGTGTACACCCAGACCACTTTAACTTTTATATCCGGGTTGACTGAATGGGCACCCAGCAAGAAGGCGTTAATGCCCCGGACAACTTCGGGGATGGGGAAAGAAGCGATGTAGCCGATGGTGTTGGTCTTGGAGACCTTGCCGGCGATCACGCCCTGCACATAACGACCCTCATAGAAACGTGCGACGTAGGTCGAGACATTATCCGAATCCTTGTACCCCGTGGCATGCTCAAACTTGACGTTCGGGAAGCGCTTGGCGACTTTAAGCGTGGGCTCCATGTAGCCAAACGAAGTGGTAAAGATCAATTCATGTCCAGTCTCGGCGAGTTTTGCAATCGCGCGCTCGGAGTCCGGTCCTTCAGGGACGTTCTCCACATAGGTGGTTTGGACCTGGTCCCCAAGTTCCTTTTCCAGCATCAGCCGGCCCTGGTCGTGGGCGTAGGTCCAGCCGTGGTCCCCCGGAGGGCCAAGATAAATAAACCCGACTTTCAGTTTGTCAGCCGAGGCGGTCCCGGCGGTCAGGGCCAAGGCGCTCGCGAGCGCGATGGCAGTCAGTTTCATCAGTTTTTTCACGTTCACGTTCCTCTAAATTGGTGATCAAAAATCACAAAAATTTCGTCATTATCGGTCAGCGTTCGGCTCTGAATGGCCTGCCCAGGCACGCCGGGGCATTCAGCCGGATCCGCGTCGCATCGCGTGAGATCAAGACTAATACAACTATGGTCGCAATGTAAGGGAGCATTGACATAAAGGAGGCCGGAATCCCGAGCCCTGCCGCCTGGGCATTGAGCTGAAGGATGGTAATTCCGCCGAAAAGCACCGCGCCCAACAGTACCCGGGTGGGACGCCAACTGGCAAAAACCACCAGCGCCAGCGCAATCCAGCCCCGACCGGCAGTCATATGCTCTGCCCACAGCGGGGTATAAACCAGCGACAGGTAGGCGCCGCCAAGCCCGGCCATTGCTCCACCGAAGGCAACGGCGGCGTAGCGGATGGCAATCACGGGATAGCCGATCGCATGGGCCGACTGGTCCGAATCGCCGACGGCGCGCAGGATCATGCCCCAGCGGGTGTGTTTCAGAAACCAGTGGGTGAGGCCGAGTATCAGGATGCCGGCATAAACCAAAGGGTCGTGACCAAACAGCAGACGTCCCACGATCGGCAGATCCGTCAGCACGGGGATATAGATCGCCCGTATCTGTTCAATGGTCTTGCCAACGTAATCAAGCCCGACCAGCGCCGAAAGCCCGGTGCCGAAAATCGTCAGAGCAAGACCCGTGGCCACCTGGTTGGAGAGCAGCGAAAGCGTCAGTACCGCAAAGATCATGGACGCGAAAAGCCCCGTCAGGATGCCGACGGCGAGACCGAGCAGTGGTTCCCCTGTCAGGGTGACTGCGGCAAAGCCAAAGACGGCGCCGATCAGCATCATGCCCTCGACCCCAAGGTTGAGGACGCCGGACTTTTCGGCCACCAATTCGCCGGTTGCCGCGAAGACAAGCGGTGTGGCCGCTGTCATCATGGTCATAATCGAAGCGATGATGAGTTCCGTCATGCGGTGTTGCCTCTTGTCTTGACCCGGGTCAGTCGATAACGTGTCAGAAGATCAAAGGCCAGCAGGTAAAAAAGAATAATGCCCTGAAAAAGTCCTGTGACGGCCTTGGGCAGACCCGCCGAGATCTGAGCGCTTTCACCGCCGATATACGTGACGGCAATCACCGTACCCGCCAGCAGTACCCCGACGGGGTGCAGCCGGCCCAGGAAGGCTACGATGATCGCAGTAAAGCCATAGCCCGGAGAGATTTTTGGCATCAGCTGCCCAATGGTCGATGCCGCTTCCATCACCCCGGCAAGGCCGGCAAGGCCGCCCCCCACCAGCAGCGTGGTCCAGACCATCTGGCTGCTGCCGATGCCGGCGTGACGGGCGGCCAGCGGTGCCGAGCCGAAAACCCTGATCTGGAATCCGAATCGGGTCCTCGTCAGCACAAACCAAGCAACAAACGGAATCAGGACCGCAATCAGGGTCCCAAGGTGCACCCGGTAGCCCGGGAAGAACATCGGCAATAAGGCGACATCCGGGAACATGCGGGTACCGGGAAAGCCCCAGCCCTGCGGATTGCGCCANGGNCCCTGAACCANNTGCACCAGCAGCAGTTCGGCGACATAGACCAGCATCAAAGAGACCAGAATCTCGTTGGCATTAAATCGCGTTTTCAAAAGGGCGGGCATCGCAGCCCAGGCCATACCGCCCAGGACGCCAAGCAGCAACATGCAGGGCAGGATGAGCGGGTTGGTGCTATCAAAGAAATAAACCGCCGGCGCACTTCCCAACAGTGCTCCGGCAATGAACTGGCCTTCTGCGCCAATGTTCCAGACGCCTGCACGAAAACCCAGCGAAAGCCCCATGCCGATCAGGATCAAGGGACCCGCCTTGACCGCAACCTCACTCAATCCTGACCAGGAAGTCAGTGGCTCAATAAAGTAGATATAAAGGGCGATGCCCGGCGACTTGCCCATGGCAAGAAAAATCAACGCCCCGGTAACGGCTGTAAGCGCTAGTGCCAGTAGCGGCGATAGCCAGGAGGCATAGGCTGACTGTGTCGCCCGAGCTTCAAGCGTGAACATGGGAATCCGTATCCGAGCCAGGACGGCTTGCTCCCATCAGCAGGCCCACCTCTTCGGTGGTGACCTCGCCGGTGGGTCGGGGCGCAGAGAGTCTGCCTTGCGAGATGACTGCTATGCGGTCACTCAGGGCAAAGATCTCGTCAAGGTCTTGGGAGATCACCAGAGCGCCCGCGCCGGCGCTGATCATTTGTTGGATCTTCTCGTGAATGGCCGCCGCAGCACCGGCATCCACACCCCAGGTGGGCTGCGATACGACGAGCAGCTGCGGACCCTGCAGGATCTCTCGGCCCACAATAAACTTCTGCAGATTGCCCCCGGAAAGACTGCTGGCCAGCGCATCAGTGCCGGTGGCTTTGACATCAAACTTATCCAGAATCTCCTCGGTGTACTGACCGACACCCGGCCAATCGATGATGCCGCGGCTGACAAAGCCCATACGAAAAGCCGAGGTGAGAAAACTGTTCTGTACCAGGGTGAGATCCGAAACCGCTGCCTGGCCCACCCGTTCTTCGGGGACAAAAACGGCACCGAGTTGGCGCCGGGCCATGGGCCCCAACCGGCTGGCATCCGTCTCAAGGATCTCGATTGTGCCTGCCTGCGGCGCTCCGGTTTCTCCTGAGAGGGCATTCATGAGCTCGGTCTGGCCGTTCCCGGCAATGCCGGCGATACCAAGAATCTCGCCAGCATGTACCGAAAAACTGATGTCACTGATATCGGTGCCATGCGGCTCATCGGAGCGAACTGAAAGGTCGGTGACGTTAAGGCGCACCTCCGAGGTGGCAGCGGCGCTATGGCCTTTGGCTGATTCCACCCGTCGCCCGATCATTTTTTCAGCCAGCGACTGGGCCGTTTCTTCAGCAGGATTGCAGTCATCAACCCGCTTGCCGCCGCGCAGAATGGTGGCCCGGTCACACAGCGATCGCACCTCTTCCAGTTTATGGCTGATGTAGAGGATCGACCGGCCTTCGCTTGCGAGTTGGCGCAGTGTCGCAAAGAGAACCTCGGTCTCCTGGGGTGTCAGGACCGAAGTGGGTTCATCCAGGATCAGCAGGCTCGGGTTCTGTAGCAGACATCGGACGATCTCAATGCGCTGGCGCTCTCCCATCGAGAGGTCGTAGACATGCCGGTCAGGATGCAGGGTCAGCCCATAGTCCTGCGCCGTGGTTTCGAGACGGCCCCGCAGTTCATCAAGGTCCTGCGGCGGCAGTGCCAGCGCCACGTTTTCCAGCGTGGTCATCGATTCAAAGAGGGAGAAATGCTGAAAGACCATGCCGATCCCGAGTGACCGGGCACTGGCCGGGTTGTCAATGATCATCTCGTCGCCGCGCCAGCACAGAGTCCCTTGATCGGGACGCAACACGCCGTAGATGATTTTTACGAGCGTGCTTTTGCCCGCACCGTTCTCCCCGAGGAGCGCATGAATCTCCCCCGGAGCAATTTCAAGATCAATGTCGTCGTTCGCAATACAGCCGGGGAATGTCTTACCGATTCCCTTGAGCTGTAAAAGCGGTTTGTCGTTCATGCCTGATGACCTGTGCTGCGAGGATGCACGTGGGGAGTGAGTCTCGTCCTTAGTAGGGGATCTTATCCTCTTTTTTAAGCCAATCTTCCATTAACTGATCGGCCGCCGCGAGAGGATGCCTGATCAGTGGCAACTGCCTGTCGGGCAATTCCAGCGAAACCTCCTGATACAAAGCCGCATCGTCAAAGCCGATACGCGCCGCATCGTCGCGGTCACTGGCAAAGAAAATGGTTTCGATACGCGCCCACCAGATTGCACCCAGGCACATCGGACAGGGTTCGCAGCTGGTGTAGATCACGGCACCCTCCAGGGAAAAATTCCCAACGTTTCGGCAGGCATCGCGGATCGCGCTGACCTCGGCATGAGCGGTCGGATCATGATCGGAGGTAACGCGGTTCCATCCCTGACCGATTACCGTGTGATCGCGCACAATCACTGCCCCAAAGGGTCCGCCGGCACCGGCCTCCATGTGTTCACGGGCAATAGCAACGGCAAGGTTCAGATAGTCTTCGTGGGTATTTTGGGAGTTATCCATGATGTGCTTTGCTGAGTGGTGTTGCGGTAGCGCTGGAAGATTGAGGCCGATCTTGCGCCCTTTGGCAGACCGTCAGGATCTCGCTTAAAACGCTCATGGCGATGATGCCGGGTTCCTTGCCTTCAGGACCATCCCTACCGATCGGGCTAGTCAGCCGCGCAAGCTCCAGATCGTGCAGCCCGTCTTTTCTCAAGGCCTTGCGAAAGCGTCGCGATTTGCTCTCGCTGCCGATAAGGCCGGTGTACACAAGATCCGGCCGTCTCAGCAGGATACGACATAGGTCGTAATCCAGCGCGTGACTGTGGGTCATGACCAGCGCCGCCTCATAATTTTGAAGCTGCTGCGCGCCACCGACAGGATCGAAGCGCTCATCAACGAAGAGATTGGCAGCCTCAGGCACTTGCGCACACTGATCCGGTCGCGCATCAAAAACGGTTACCCGTATGGGCAACTGTGAGGCTATGGTGCACAAGGCCCGGCCGACGTGGCCTGCGCCAAAGAGCGCGAGCCGNGGACGGNTTTCCTGNAAAGACAGCGTGATGATTNCGGGCGAAACAGTATCGGCCAGCGTGTCATCAGTATTCACCACGGGCGATATCTCACAGGCGGCGCTGTCAAANGNGATCTGAACATGGCCGGTCAAGGCGAGTTGTTGCTGGGCCTGCGCAAGCCATTGCGCCGCGTTGGCGTCAATCGGTTCGAGCAGAACCTGCACGACCCCGCCGCAGCACTGGCGCATGTCGGGGCCAAGCGCGCACTGCACCGGCGCGCGGGACCAACTGCCCGTGCCTTCGAGCATGGCTGTTGCCGCCTCGACGAGCGTGCGCTCCAGTTCGCCCCCGCCGATGGTGCCAAGGACCGCCTCTTTTGTGAGCAGCATCCAGCTGCCGGCATCCCTCGGGGTAGAGCCACGTTCGTCGGCCACAATCGCAAGGACGGCACGCTGGCGGCGATGGACGCAGTTAAGTGCTGCATCAATCCAGTCTGCGGGACCTGGCAGGGCGCTGATCATGAGATGGATGCTGCCGCGCGTTGTCGTTCGTGAACTATTGCGTGCATCAGCGCTTCCGGGGTCGCGGGCGCATTCAGCTCGGGTACAAATCGGTAACCGCTGATACTGGAGACGGCATCCGAAAGCGCCTGGTGGACGGAAATCGCGAGCATCAGGGGAGGCTCCCCCACAGCCTTGGACCGGTGAACGGTCGGCTCACGATTTTCCCCGCCTGACCACAGTGCGATATTCATTTTCGTCGGCCTGTCTGAGCAGGTCGGGATTTTGTAGGTCGAAGGTGCGTAGGTTTTGATTTTGCCGCGCTGATCCCACCACAATTCCTCGTTGGTGAGCCAGCCCATGCCCTGGATGAAGGCACCCTCTACCTGGCCCAGGTCAACGGCCGGGTTTAGTGACTTTCCGGCATCGTGCAGGATGTCCACGGCGGTGACACGGCTTTCGCCCGTCAGTGTGTCGACGATGACTTCGCTGACCGCTGCACCATAGGCGAAGTAGTAGAAAGGCCGGCCCCTGGCTTTTTTGCGGTTGTAGTGGATTTTGGGTGTCCGGTAAAAACCCGCGGCAGAAAGCTGGACGCGGGCGAGGTAGGCGAGCTCCACCAGTTCGGCAAACGGCAGTTGCCGATCGCCGGCGATCACAGTGCCGTTTGCAAATTGGACACTTTGCGCATCCACATCGAAATGGTGGGCGGCAAAGGAGATCAACCGCTGCTTAAGGGTGTTGGCGGCATTCAGCGCGGCCATGGCGTTGAGGTCTGCACCGGACGAGGCTGCTGTCGCGGAGGTGTTGGGCACCTTGTCAGTCCGGGTTGCCGAGACCTTGATGCTGTCGACCGGCAGCGCAAGGGCGTGACTCACGACCTGTGCGACCTTGACGAAAAGGCCCTGTCCCATCTCGGTACCGCCGTGATTGAGATGGACGCTGCCGTCTCGATAGATATGCAGGAGTGCGCCTGCCTGGTTGAACCACGTAGCCGTGAAGGAAATGCCGAACTTGACCGGTGTGAGGGCAAGACCTCTTACCATCAGCGGATCTGCTGCGTTCGCCTCGCGAATCGCATCGCGTCGTGCCCAGTAATGACTGCTCTGTTCCAGTTCTTCGACAATCTCATCCAGCACGAAGTCGTCGATCTGCATGAAGTAGGGCGTGATGTTGCGGTCAGCACCGCCGTAAAAGTTGCGTTTGCGTACCGTCAGTGGATCAAGACCTGTGGCGCGGGCAACGCCCTCGATAATGCGTTCACCCGCCAGCATGCCCTGGGGGCCGCCAAAACCCCGAAACGCGGTGTTGGAAACCGTGTTGGTGAAGGTCCGCTGGGAACGGATATTCACGGCGGGAAAATAGTAAGCGTTGTCGACATGAAACATGGCACGGTCATTGACGGGATCTGAAAGATCCAGCGCACAACCGCAGCGCGAGGCGAGATTGCAGTCGACCGAAAGGATCTGTCCCTGGTCATCGTGACCCACCTGCCAGTCGATTCTGAAGTCATGCCGTTTGCCGGTCAGACGCATGTCATCGTCGCGGTCCAGCCGGCATTTAACGGCCTTGCGGTTACGCGATGCGGCGACCGCAGCGAGCGCCGCCCATTGGCAGGCCTGGCTCTCCTTGCCGCCAAAGCCTCCACCCATGCGCCGCACTTCTACGGTGATCGCGTGGGCCGGTTGGTTCAGAACTTTCGCCAGGTGCTGCTGGATTTCGCTTGGATGCTGGGTAGAGCAGTAAACGAGCATATCGCCGTCTTCCTGAGGCACCGCGAGTGAGATCTGTCCTTCAAGATAAAAGTGATCCTGCCCGCCGCAGTACAGGGTACCGGTGGTGGTGTGCGGTGCGGCCTGCATCGCTTCGCGCCAATCACCCCGGGTCATAACCTGTTCGTCACTGATAAAGCGATTTTGTGAAAGCGCATCATCCACCGTCAGTACAGGCTCGGCGGGGCGCACCGTCACTTGACCAAGTGCGGCGGCGGCGCGCGCTGCGCGGTGACTGGCGGCGACGACGGCAAAGACCGGTTCACCGTCAAAGCGGATCTCGCCGGACGCAAGCAGTGGTTCGTCTCCTCGACCTGAGGGACTGACGTCATTCTCGCCCGGGATGTCCGCGGCGCAGAATACATCGATGACACCAGGTGCGGCCCGGACCGCGTCAAGCGCAACTGCGGTAATCGCGCCTACGGCCGTATCGGCGCCGCCGACGGCAAGATGCAGCGTGTCGGCAGGAAGGGGGAGGTCATCAATGTAAACCGCTTTGCCCGTGGTGTGCTTGAGCGCGCTGTCATGGGCAAGCGGTGCTCCGGGTGAAGTATTGGCTGCGTTACTCATGGGAGACGGCCTGCACCGCTTGAGCGGTTGGAAAAAGTTGTGGGAGGGCTTGGCCGCTGAGGCTTCGAAGGCAACGCTCCAACAGTCCGTGCGCTGCGAGCCTGCGGTAGGAC
>NZKZ01000117.1 GCA_002694065.1 Acidiferrobacter sp. | reverse complement strand
CGCCGGCGGCCTCTGCAGTCTGTTGCTTCACGCTCCCGCGCCTAAACTGGGATAAAATCCGCGCACTTTGATTCTTGACTAAAAATCCCGCCATGCTCGACACCAACGACGCCCATTCCTCCGGGGCTGAGATTCCTGACGTTCAGGGCAGTCCAGACAGCCGGAACATCACTATCGACAAGGTTGGCGTAAAGGATCTGCGCCATCCGGTTCGAATCCAGGACCGCAATGGTCTGGATCAGCATACTGTGGCGAACTTCAACATGTATGTGGAACTGCCTCACAATTTCAAAGGCACGCATATGTCCCGGTTTGTCGAAATCCTCAGTCGTCATGAGAGGGAGATTTCGGTCGACTCCTTCCGATCTATCCTGCAGGAGACCCGCGACCATCTGGATGCGGGCACAAGCCACATCGAGATGGCCTTTCCGTTTTTTCTGGAAAAGGCAGCGCCCGTGACTGGCGTCAAGAGCCTGATGGATTACCAGGTCACCTTCATCGGGGAGGCCTCAGATGATCTCAGCGCGACCGAGGTCCGCGTGGTGGTACCGGTCACCAGCCTGTGCCCCTGCTCAAAGAAAATATCTGACTATGGTGCGCACAATCAGCGTTCTCACGTTACCGTCAGCGTGCGATCCAAATCTTTGATCTGGATTGAGGAAATCATCGATATCGTCGAACAGGAAGCCAGCTGCGAGCTATACGGCCTCCTGAAGCGGCCGGACGAAAAGTTCGTCACCGAAAAGGCATACGAGAATCCAAAATTTGTCGAAGACATGGTGCGGGACGTCGCCAGTCGCCTCAATGATGATGAGCGCATAGAGCGCTACGTAGTCGAGGCTGAAAACTTTGAATCGATTCATAACCACTCGGCTTACGCTCAGATCACCTTCAATCGGGACGCCTGAATTCCCGATCTCTTCACGGCAGTGTCGGCTGACCGGCCAATATGCGTATCGGTATTGACCTTGGCGGGACTAAAACCGAAGGCGCGCTAGTCGATAAATGTGGGAGCGTCATCTCCCGGCATCGCCTCGCCACACCTCGTGCCGAGGGCTATCGCGCCATCTTGAACAAGATCGTCTCCCTGGTCGATCAACTGGAATCCGAGTCAGGTGAGGCCTGCTCAGTCGGCATCGCGGCGCCGGGGGCGATAGACGCTCAAGGCCGCGTCAAAAATTCAAACACCCAGTGCCTGATCGGCGCGGCTTTTCAAAGCGATCTCGAGGCGTGTCTTGAACGGCCCATTCGCGTTGAAAACGATGCCAACTGTTTTGCCCTGGCGGAAGCGCTTTTTGGAGCCGGTCGGGACATGCCAAGCGTATTTGGCGTCATCATGGGCACCGGGGTCGGCGGCGGAATCGTCATACAGCAGCGGCTGCACACCGGTCCTCAGCATATTGCAGGGGAATGGGGTCACAATGCACTCGATCCCGACGGCCCATCCTGCTATTGCGGACAACAAGGATGTATCGAGACCTACCTCTCAGGGCCCGGCTTTTTTGCAGACTACCGGCGCCTCGGCGGAGCAACCGCCGCGAGCCCGGAAGAAGTGATCTCAAAGGCCCGAGAAAATGACCCTATCGCGCAAGAAGCGCTCGATAACCTGCTTGAGCGGTTCGGCAAAGCCGTGGCAGGGGTTATCAATATCCTTGATCCGCACGTTGTTGTGCTCGGCGGAGGACTTTCGAACATTGAGGAACTTTATGACGAAGGGCCGCGACGTATTGCCAAGTACGTCTTTAACCCGACGCTTGAAACACCCATTCGCCGCAACCTCCATGGCGACAGCGCCGGTGTACTGGGCGCAGCGGGGCTCTGGAGTCTTTAATCGTTTTTCGGCCAGGTGTCAGACAGGCGGTATCCCGCGGGCCAGGGATCTGTCGGATCCAGCATGTGCTGGTGAGTGCCCGTGATCCAGGCCCGGCCTGCCAGCGAAGGCACGACTGCGGGCTGGCCTTTGCTCGTCTTGGACAACTCCTCGATCCGGCAGTCAAACCGTGATCCGATAATCGACTCGCCAATAAACCGCTGGCCGGGCTGTAACCTCCCGTGCGCATGCAAAGCAGCCATCCGGGCACTGCACCCGGTTCCGCAGGGAGACCGATCCAACTTGCCCGGCTGGATGACCACTGTATGACGCCCCAGCAAGGCATCTCCCTCGTCCACCGGTGGGCAGGTCATCATGCAGAAGGATAGATGCGACCAGTCGGGATTATCCGGATGACTGAAACCCAACTGCTCATTCGCGGCGGCAGTCACCTGGCGGCCCACTTGAACGATGTCGTAGGCTTCATCGGGCGTCACATCAAACCCCAAAGCAGCCGCATCGACCAGACAAAAACTGTCTCCGCCATAAGCGGTATCTACTGTGACAGTCCCGATTCCTTCGATCTCAAGTGGCGCATCGAGGCGGTCCACAAAAGATGCCACATTCTGAATTCTGACCTGAGTGACTGCCCCATCAGAACAACTGGCCGTTGCCTTAACCAGACCTCCCGGGGCTTCCAGGTGGATCACCGTTTCAGGCTCCTGCATGGGCAGGATGCCGGTCTCGAGCAGAACCGTGGTGACACAGATCGCGTTTGATCCGGACATCGGCGGGAAGAATTCCGCCTCCATAATGATGAACGCTGCATCTGCCTTGGGGTTAACAGCGGGGACCAGCAGGTTGGCATGCCGAAATACCCCGCCGCGTGGTTCATTGAGCAAAAAGTCGCGCAGATCGGTATCTTTTTCCAACGTGCGCGACTGCGCCCACAATGTGTCTCCCGCTGGCGGTTGGACACCCCCGGTAATGACATCGCCCACTTCTCCTTCCGCATGGGCACTGACCACCTGAATATTCCGTCGACTTCTCAAGGTCCTCTACTCCTGGTCTCTGCTCTTTTAATGGCTGAATCTTTAATCTCAAACCCATTCAAGGTTTCTGTTTGCTGGGTCCGGCGCTTGCCTATAGAAACTAGAACGGCGGTTCTGACTCGTGCTCGGACCACCAGGCACCGTCTGGACCCGTCCATTGAAAGACAGCAAGATCGATCCGGCCCTGGGCATCGAACATCACACCCTCCTGCTTTAATCTTCGGTACTGCTCCTCGTCTGCATTACCGTCGGCACGGGCGCTGATTTCTCCTCGACTGTTAATCACCCGTTGCCAAGGTATCTCATCTGAGGGCGTCGAGGCCATCGCGTATCCCACCTGGCGGGCGGAGCATCCACAGAGTCGAGCGATCTGGCCATAGGTCCCTACCCGACCGCTGGGAATCGCTCTCACCAGGGCATAAATCTTTTCGTAAAGCCTGCTCACTGTCAGCAAACTCAGGCAGTGACGTGCAACCCATCCTCATCGAAGCGGATCTTCGCCAGCGTAATAATCGGCGTATCGAGATCGGCGAGCACGTCGCGGCCTCCCTCCTCGGGTTTTTCAATTACGCAGCCGATGCCGCACAGTTCGGCACCACTTTCGTCCACCAGTTTAGACAGGGCGGTTAAGGTTGCACCCGTGGCCAGGAAGTCATCAATAATCAGTACGCGATCCTGCACTTTAAGAAAACGGCGATCCACCATCAGCTCCGATGACGTTCCGCGCGTCCGGCTGATCGCTTCGGCAACATAGTAGGTTCCCGTCATGGTTCGCGAATGGCTCTTTCGCGCGTAGATCATCTGCGCCCCAAACTGCTCAGCGACCTGCAATGCCACAGGAATCCCGCTCACCTCAGCCGTCAGCACTCGGGTAATTCGGCGTACGTCTTTGGCCAAAAAACCGTCATGCATGGCCTTGGCCATCCGCCAGGTCAGTTGTGGATCGACCTGATGATTCAGAAAACTGTCGACTTTGACGATCCCGCCACCGACATGCTCTCCCTCATCCAGAATTCTTTGAACCAGTTCTTGCACCTTGCCTCCCGCGTAGTCAGACAAATCCTAGCATGCCGCCCATGAGAGGTCACCGTGCAAGGCCTCGAGAGGATTAAACCCCAATGCGAGCAAGGTCACAGAACGTCTTCAATCGGACGCTGTCTTGGCAGATGCGGACTCGACGGTTTGGATCAGTTCAGCGAGCGTGTCACTCATCAGTGCCAATTGTTCCGGCCGGGACAAGCGATGATCCCCGTCCTTGAGCAGATGCACCCGAACATCGGTTGTCTGCAGTCGTTCAGACAGGCGCAAAGCTGTCTGCCAAGGCACTTCGCTGTCGTCACATCCCTGCAAAAGCCTGACCGGAACGGTGAGTTCCAGCGGCGCATCGAGCAGGCAGCATGCTTCTCCATCCGCCATGAATCCCTGGGTCAGGACGTAACCGTCGGGGTCGTACTCGCTGGTCAACCTGATCTGACCTTCATGCGCAAGCCGGGCCCGCTGGTCCGCGCTGAGGTCTCTCGAGATAAGGTCGCGCGTGAAATCAGGGGCAGCAGCGATGCCCAGCAGGCCGTGAACACGCGTCCCAATAGCCAGTGCCACCCGAAGCATTATCCATCCTCCCATGCTCGACCCCACCAGAACGCACGGCCCCTGACTGAAGGCATCAATCACATCAAGCGCGTCCTGCGTCCACTGACCGATGGTGCCCTCTTCAAACCGGCCACCGGACACACCATGCCCTGAGTAGTCAAATCGCAAGAAAGATCGCCCGCTTTTTTCGCACCAGTCGGAAAGATATTGGGCCTTGGTGCCCTCCATATCAGAACGGAAACCCCCCAGAAAAATCACGCAAGGGTCTTTACCCTCAATCTTTCGGGCGACGAGGGAATAACCGCGGCGGGTGTTCAGGATCAGGTCATGGCAGTTCATAGAGGCCTGCTTCGGTCAGGTTTAAGAGCTTTTCCGCAAAGGCAAATTTAGTTGACGTTTACGTAAACGTCAATCTAGAATCCGTTGTTATTGTTTGGTGCTGCGACGCTGAATCCTGTGGGATACCCGATGGGACTGGATTTTCAACTTGGACAAACCGCTGATCTGCTGCGCGAGAGCGTAGCGGAGTTCGCCGCCCGCGAGATCTCCCCGTTGTCGGGAAAGATTGACCGAGAGAACGCTTTTCCAGCTGAACTCTGGTCTCGCCTGGGGGAAATGGGGCTTCTTGGCGTTACTATCGATCCGAAATTCGGCGGAGCGGGCATGGGCTACCTTGAGCACACGATAGCCATGGAAGAGATAAGCCGCGCCTCGGGTTCGGTGGGCCTCTCCTACGGAGCGCACTCAAATCTTTGCGTAAACCAGATCTTCCGCAACGGCACCGACGCCCAAAAATCCCAGTTTCTTCCTGATCTCATCAGCGGGGCCAAAGTCGGCGCGCTGGCAATGAGCGAACATACCTCTGGCTCGGATGTCGTGAGTATGCAACTTCGGGCTGAGAAGTCAGGTGATCACTTCGTGCTGAATGGCAGCAAGATGTGGATAACCAACGGACCGGACGCGGATACGCTGGTCGTTTATGCGAAGACAGATCCCGCTGCCAAAGCGCATGGCATCACGGCGTTTATTATTGAAAAGGGCCTTGAGGGTTTCTCCACCGGTCCCAAGTTGGACAAATTGGGAATGCGTGGCTCCAACACCTGTGAGCTTATTTTTGAGAACTGTGCCGTACCAAAGGAACGGGTTCTGGGAGCAGAAAACAAGGGTGTCGGCGTGCTGATGAGTGGTCTCGATTTCGAACGCGTCGTGCTATCGGGGGGACCCCTGGGACTGATGCAGGCCTGTCTCGACATCGTGCTGCCCTATGTTCACGACCGTAAGCAATTCGGGGAACCGATCGGCTCATTCCAACTGGTCCAGGCGAAACTTGCGGATATGTACACAACCCTGAATGCCTGTCGAGCCTATGTTTATGCCGTGGCCCAGGCCTGTGACCGTGGTCAGACGACCCGAAAGGATGCCGCGGGTGCCATTCTATACAGCGCTGAGCGCGCTACCCAAATGGCACTCGACGCCATTCAACTTCTCGGGGGTTCGGGATACGTCAATGAGTATGCGACCGGCCGACTCCTGAGAGACGCGAAACTCTATGAGATCGGTGCAGGCACCAGTGAAATAAGAAGAATGCTGATCGGCCGTGAACTGTTCAAGGAAGGAGCCTGAAGGAGGCGACGCCATGAAGAATGATCCCATTGTCATCACCGGCGCCGCGCGCACACCGATTGGCAGTTTTCAGGGGGCACTGGCCCCGGTATCCGCACCCGATCTCGGTGCGGCGGCAGTGGCTGCTGCCGTCGAGAGATCAGCCGTCAGCGCCGAATCCATTGAAGAAGTGGTGATGGGCTGTGTTCTGCCTGCCGGCCTCCGGCAGGCCCCTGCCCGCCAAGCTGCACTCGGTGCGGGTCTGCCCATGGGCACGCCATGCACCACCATAAACAAAATGTGCGGTTCCGGAATGAAGGCCGCCATGCTGGCACACGACCATATTCTGGCCGGCAGTGGCCGAATCCTGGTATCGGGCGGTCTTGAGAGCATGAGTAATGCGCCCTATCTTTTGCCCAAAGCGCGGAGCGGCTATCGCCTGGGCAACGGAGAACTGTTGGATCATATGTTTGTGGATGGCCTCGAAGACGCTTACGAGCCAGGCAAACTCATGGGCCATTTTGCCGAAGACTGTGTCAAGCGGTACGGATTCAGTCGTGAAGACCAGGATGACTTTGCGATTGAATCCCTGACCCGCGCGACCGAGGCAATTGAAAACGGCGCATTTCGAGACGAAATCGTGAACGTTGCGGTGCCTGGCCGAAAAGAAACCGTGATGGTAGATACGGATGAACAACCGCTTTGCGCCAACATCGAAAAGATTCCGTCACTGCGGCCGGCTTTTCAGAAAGACGGGACCGTTACCCCGGCAAACTCCAGTTCGATCTCCGATGGTGCGGCGGCACTCGTCATGATGCGGCTGTCCGATGCGGAAAAAGGCGGTCATGTGCCGCTGGCGCGCGTACTTGGCCACGCGAGCTTTGCACAGGAGCCGGGCTGGTTTACCACCGCACCCGTTTTTGCCATCCAGAAACTGCTCGATTCACTGAAATGGGATGTGTCGACGGTGGATCTTTTTGAGGTCAATGAAGCCTTTGCCGTTGTCGCCATGGCTGCCATGAAAGATTTGGGTATCCCACACAACAAGCTGAATGTTCACGGAGGTGCCTGTGCATTGGGACACCCTGTCGGCGCATCCGGTGCGCGCATTATTGTGACGCTGCTGCACGCGCTGGAACGATACGACCTTAAACGCGGTGTCGCATCTCTATGCATTGGTGGCGGCGAAGCGACGGCCATGGCATTTGAACGCATCCGCTGATTGCGCTGCGGCCTGCCCATCCGAATACCTCCGATGACTGCCCCTGTTGAGTTTTTCTTTGACTTTGCCTCGCCGTATGGCTATCTCGCCAGCGAGCGGATCGAGGGCATTGCAAGCAGGCATGGACGATCTGTCCTGTGGCGCCCTTTTCTGGTCGGCGCTGCAATGAAGGTGAGCGAACGCAAGCCACTGGTGTCCATTCCACTGATCGGCGATTACGCGGTACACGATATAGAGCGATTCTCACGTTACTGGAATATCCCTCTCACCATTCCCAGTCATTGGCCGATCGCCACAGTCGCGGCCTGCCGCGCTTTCTATCTGATTGCCAGGACAGATCAAGCGGCGGCGACACAACTGGCACAGGCGCTGTATCGTGCCTATTTCCGTGATGACCGGGATATTTCTGTTCCCGAGACCGTTGTTGCTGTCGCTGCTGAAACAGGACTTGATCCTGTTCATCTTGCCGAGGGCATTCAGTCGGAGAACATTAAGCAGGCGGTTCGCACGGTCAACGATGAGGCACTGAACCGAGGCGTCTTCGGCTCACCCTTTATCATCGTGGATTCCGAAGGTTTCTGGGGCGCTGACCGATTGGAGCAGGTCGACCAGTGGCTTTCCCGAGGCGGCTGGTAGACCTCTGCCAGAACCATCATGACCCAGTTCTCCAGCCGCATTGATACGACCTCTCCTGATTTTTTGGCCAACCGTGAGGTGATGCTGGCAAAAACCGCTGCGCTGACGGAAGCCATCGAGCGGGTGACACAGGGTGGCAGTGAAAAAGCCCGGGCCCGACACAGCGCAAGAGGCAAGCTGCTGCCGCGCGAGCGAATCGAAAAGCTGCTCGACCCCGGTGCCGGCTTTCTGGAACTGTCACAGCTCGCCGGTTGGGAGCTTTACGATGATGACGTCCCATGCGGGGGCATCATCACCGGTATCGGCCAGATTCATGGGCAAGACTGCATGCTGGTAGTCAATGACGCTACCGTTAAGGGAGGCACTTACTACCCGATTACCGTCAAGAAACATCTAAGAGCCCAGGCCATTGCGAAAGAAAATCGCCTGCCCTGTATTTATCTAGTCGACTCTGGAGGCGCTTATCTCCCAAGACAGGATGAGGTCTTTGCCGATCGAGAGCATTTCGGACGAATTTTTTTCAATCAGGCCAATATGTCTGCCGCTGGCATACCGCAGATCGCCGTCGTGATGGGTTCGTGCACCGCCGGGGGAGCATATGTGCCGGCGATGTCCGATCAGGCGATCATCGTCCGTCGTCAGGGCACGATCTTTCTCGGAGGCCCACCGCTGGTCAAGGCCGCCACGGGTGAGGAAGTAAGTGCGGAAGCGCTAGGCGGCGCCGATGTTCACACGAGAATCTCAGGAGTTGCCGACTATCTGGCACAGGATGATGATGATGCTTTGGCCCTGACCCGCGACATCGTCTCACACCTTAACCTGCCGCCCGCCGCCAGAATGCCCCTCGCCAGCCCGGCAGCACCACAATACGGGGTGGAAGAGCTTTACGGCATCATTCCCTCCGACCCCCGACTCCCTTTTGATATTCGTGAAATTATCTGTCGAATTGTGGATGGAAGTGACTTTCAGGAATTCAAGTCGCGCTACGGAAAGACTCTGGTCTGTGCCTTCAGTCAGATCGCGGGATATCCGATCGGCATTATTGCGAACAACGGTATCCTCTTTTCAGAATCGGCACTGAAGGGAGCGCACTTTATTGAACTGTGCACCCAACGCGGTATCCCCTTGCTGTTTCTTCAGAATATCACTGGCTTTATGGTGGGCAGTCGCTATGAGCACGGAGGGATCGCCCGGGACGGTGCGAAACTGGTGAACGCGGTTGCCTGTGCTAAGGTGCCCAAACTTACCGTTATCGTTGGCGGCAGTTTTGGCGCAGGGAACTATGGCATGTGTGGCAGAGCTTACGATCCCCGCTTCCTGTGGATGTGGCCCAATGCCCGAATCTCTGTGATGGGCGGAGATACCGCGGCACAGGTCCTATCCCAAGTCCGTCGCGACGGCTTGCAAAAAGCGGGTCGGGATTGGCCCAGCGAAGAAGAAAAGATTTTTCGTGATGCCATCTCGAATCAGTATGATGAACAGGGCAGTCCTTTTTATTCCAGCGCACGCCTCTGGGATGACGGCATCATCGATCCGGCTCACACCCGGAGAATCCTGTCGCTGGCGCTTGCTACCGCACACAATGCGCCCATCGGCCAGACCGACTTTGGCGTATTCCGAATGTAGGAAGATTAGAATACCCGCCCCGGTTGCCTTCTCCTGAAATCCAGATGCCGTCGAGCTTACTCCCCAGAAAATCCACCCAGCAGGTTCGGGTAGGCAAAATTCTTGTCGGCGGAGACGCGCCCATAGTCGTCCAGTCGATGACCAATACCGATACCGCTGATGTGGACGCGACCGTTCGCCAGGTAATTGAGTTGGCAGAGGCAGGATCAGAGATTGTGCGGATCACCGTGAACAACGACGACGCCGCGAAGGCAGTGCCCGTGATCAGGACTCGGCTGGACATGGCCCACTGTTCGGTACCGCTGGTCGGAGATTTTCACTACAACGGTCATACCCTGTTACAGGAGTACAGCGACTGCGCCGACGTACTTGATAAATACCGCATCAACCCCGGCAACGTCGGTCAGGGTGAAAAACGGGATATACGCTTTTGCCAAATGATTGAGCAAGCCTGCCTTCGAAACAAACCCGTTCGCATCGGTGTGAACTGGGGCTCCCTCGATCCCCAACTGCTTGCGCGCAAGCTGGATAAGAATGCGGCCCTCGCCTCGCCTCGGTCATTGGAGACCGTCACCCGAGAGGCGCTGGTCGACTCCGCCTTGAACAGTGCTGAACTCGCTCAGCGCGAGGGACTCAGACCAGACCAAATCATTCTTTCCGCGAAAGTGAGTGCCGTGCCCGAGTTGGTAGCGGTTTACCGGCAGTTGGCTGAACGATCCAATCTGGCTCTGCATCTTGGGCTCACCGAAGCCGGTATGGCAGACAAGGGGGTTGTCTCTTCAACCGCTGGCCTTGTCCTGTTGCTGCACGAAGGCATCGGCGACACGATTCGGGTCTCCCTGACACCCCAGCCTGGGGAGAGCCGCACCCGTGAAGTCCGTATTGCACAGGAAGTCCTGCAGTCTTTGGGACTGCGCAGTTTCACACCCCAGGTGACCGCCTGTCCTGGGTGCGGACGAACGACAAGCGATTTCTTTCAGCGTCTGGCCGAGGAAGTACAGGAACACTTGCGGCAACGCATGATCAAGTGGAAAACACAATATCCCGGTGCGGAAACCTTGTCCGTTGCGGTGATGGGCTGTGTGGTCAACGGGCCGGGTGAAAGCCGCCACGCCGACATTGGCATCAGCCTGCCCGGCACCGGAGAGAAACCGGTCGCCCCCGTCTTTCAGGACGGAGAAAAAATCTGCACGCTGCGCGGTGACGATATCGCAACGCAGTTTATCGCCCTCGTTGAGACTTATGTCGACAGAAGGTTTGGCGACGGAACGGATGCCGCTCAGTCTGGCACCCCGTCTCAAGCCGGCTAAAATGGCCGGCTGAGCGCCGGTAAGCGCCTTCAGTCAGTGAATCGCTGAAAAACCAACGTCGCGTTGGTGCCGCCGAACCCAAAACTGTTGGACATCACCGTGTTGAGATTCGGCGCATCCGTCGTGGCGCGCACAATCGGATAACCCAAGGCCTTGGGATCAAGGTCCTGAATATTTGCCGAAGCCGACATAAAGCCCCCGCCCAGCATGATCAAAGAATAAATCGCTTCGTTGACGCCGGCCGCACCCAACGCGTGTCCCGTCAATGACTTGGTGGCACTCAACGCCGGCACGTCATCGCCGAAAACAGTACGCAATGCCTCCAGTTCCTGGATATCCCCAACCGGTGTACTGGTGCCGTGAGTGTTAATGTAGTCGATCGACCCCGAAACCCCTTCAAGAGCCTGATGCATACAGCGAATGGCGCCCTCACCTGAGGGCTGCACCATATCGAATCCATCGCTACTCGCACCGTAGCCCACCAGCTCAGCAAGGATTGGCGCACCCCGGTTGAGAGCATGATCAAGAGATTCCAGTACCAGCACTCCCCCTCCGCCAGAGATAACAAAGCCATCACGATTGGCATCATAGGTGCGCGAGGCACTCTGCGGCGTTTCGTTATATTTTGACGACATCGCGCCCATCGCATCGAACAGCACAGACGTGCTCCAATGCAATTCCTCGCCACCGCCTGCAAATATGACGTCCTGTTTCCCCATCTGAATCAATTCCATCCCGTGGCCGATGCAATGGGCACTGGTGGAGCAGGCGGAACTGATTGAATAGGACACGCCCTTGATGGAAAAGGCCGTACTGAGGCAAGCCGAATTCGTGCTGGCCATGGTCCGGGTCACCATATAGGGCCCGACGCGCTTCACACCCTTTTGTCGAAGCAGGTCCGCTGCCGCCACGATGTTTTCAGGAGAGCCGCCCCCACTGCCGACCACGAGTCCGGTGCGGGGATTCGAAATCTCGGCCTCGCCAAGACCAGAAGCCGTAATCGCTTCACGCATCGCGATGTAGTTATAGGCTGCGGAAGCCCCCATAAAACGTCTTAATTTCCGGTCGATCTCAGCTTCCAGATCGATATCGATACTCCCATGCACCTGGGAACGAAATCCCAGTTCACGGTACTCCTCCGACGCAACAATGCCGGACCGTGTTTCACGAAGAGCGCTTTCCACTTCGGCACAGTTATTGCCGATACTGCTGACGATACCCATGCCCGTAACAACCACCCGCCTCATGAAATCGTCCCTCCCTCCTCGGAGCTAAACAGACCCACCCGAAGATCCTTGCCGGTATAAATCGTCCGATCATCGACTTCCACCGTACCGTCGGCAATCCCCATATAGAGGCGTCGCATCACGACACGTTTGAGTGACACGCGGTAACGAACCAGTTGGCAGTCAGGAGTGACTTGACCGGTGAAGCGGATCTCTCCCGACCCCAGTGCGCGGCCGTGTCCCTGACCACCTTTCCATCCAAGGAAAAATCCTACCAACTGCCAAAGCGCATCCACGCCCAAACAACCTGGCATGACAGGGTCGTTTTCAAAATGGCATTGGAAAAACCACAGATCTGGATTCAGATCAAGCTCGGCGACAATTTCCCCTTTTCCGTATTCACCGCCTTCGTCGCTGATATGCACGATACGGTCGAACATCAGCATGGGTGGCAGAGGAAGTTGTGCGTTCCCGGGACCGAACATCTGGCCGTGACCGCAGTCGAGCAATTCCTGGTTTGTGAAACTTTGCTGCATGGTGATTTTAGGAGAGCAAATTCAGTCGCGATCATGCCGACCTTACAGCGACGCTATATCAATTATAACGAGTCCCCCGACCAATCACAGAAACCACTGACTCAGGCATCTTCCACGATAAGCAAATGCAAACGACGCGGTCCATGCGCGCCGTACTGAATGGTTTGCTCAATATCGCCCGTTTTGGAAGGCCCAGTAATCAGGTTGATGGCCCGGCGCTTCGTCGCACCTGACTCTCGCAATATTGCCCAGGCATCTTCCATGTGGCGCACGATTCGGCGACGGTCCACCACAATAAGATGATCATCCGGCAGATAATTTTGTGAGGGAGGCACCGTCGGCCCAGAGCACATCACCAACGTGCCGGTCTCTGCGACCGCGGCGACCGCCTCACTCAGGGCTACCTTAGTATCTCTATCAGCCCCTTTGCGATACACGAACACCTTATCGGTCCATTGAGTGGCATCCAGCAACGGTCCGCTGCCAAGATGCCACTGGGCATCCAATCCCATGCTGGCGAGATGCTTTACCACAGCAGACTCAATATGATCGACGCTTATCCTGTCATAAGTGCCATGAACCGCTACGTGCTTCTGGCAGAAACGGTTCAATAGATCATCGTCAAATGCGGGCTGCACCTGGGGACGACTATTTTCAATGCGGGATCTCAACTCCTCCAGCCGCCTGGCCGTCCGAGGTTCGCCGTCGGCGAGAGACTTTCTGATGGTGCCCAGTATTTGTTCGCGTGCCCGATTCATGATCTGACTTTGCGGCTGCGCCACTGTCTCATGAAGGAACGGCGCGCCGGGGCAGGAAAATCCCGACTGCCTGTCCAACCGCTGGCACCGGGCAGCCAAGTCAGACTACCCCGGCGTCTCCCGAGCATGTGCATCACCCTCAAGGGCAACGCCATGACCCCTTGATACAACCGGGGACGGCAGGCGAGCCATGCCCATGCCCCCAGCAGAAACCGACCGAAACCCGGGCTCAATCGACGTTCGTGCTGTTCCACTCGGTGCTTCAGCAGCAGGTCAGAGAGTGGGATACGCACGGGACAGACTTCCTTGCATCTGCCATTCAATGTACAGGCATTGGGAAGATCCAGTGACTGATCGAAACCATTCAAAAGCGGAGTCAGCACAGATCCCATCGGCCCGGAATAAACCCAGCCGTACGCATGACCTCCAATGGAGCCATACACTGGGCAGTGATTGAGACAGGCGCCACAGCGGATGCACCGCAGCATCGGCTGGTATTGCCCTCCGAGCAGCCGCGAGCGGCCGTTATCCAGCAGCACCACATGATACGCCTCCGGCCCCTCCATATCGCCTGGCCGGCGTGGCCCCGAATACAAAGACGTATAAGCGGAGAACTCCTGCCCCGTTGCGCTGCGGGCCAATACCCGCAGGAGCACGGAAAGATCGTCCAGGGAGGGCACGATCTTTTCGATCCCGGCAGTCACAATATGTACCCGTGGCAGGCAACTCGTCAGATCACCGTTCCCCTCATTGGTGACGATGACATTCGCGCCTGTTTCCGCGACCAGAAAGTTGGCTCCCGTAATCCCTACGTCCGCGGAAACAAAACGTTCACGGAGCACACTTCTTGCTTCGTTAACCAGGGCTTCCCGTTGGGTCACCCGATCGGTATAACCAAGCGGGCTGTGGTGTTCATGAAAAAGGTCTGTAATCTGCTCACGGGTTTTATGGACTGCCGGCGCAATAATGTGGCTGGGAGTCTCTCCCGCCAACTGCACGATGTACTCACCCAGATCGGTCTCGACGACCGTTATGCCGGCCTCCTCCAGCACCGGGTTGAGATGCATTTCCTCGGACACCATTGACTTGCCTTTGGTAACCGTCTTTGCCTCCGCGTCCTTGCAGATTCCGGCGATGATCTGGCAGGCTTCTTCGGCATCGCGGGCCCAGTGCACTTGCCCGCCATTCTCGATCACCTGCTGCTCATACAGTTCCAGATAGCCATCCAGATTAGCCAGCACGTGATTTTTGATATCCCGGGCCGCATCTCGAATCGCGTCAAACTCAGGCAATGCATCAATCGCATCCTGGCGATGATCAACAAAACCGCCGCGGGCCTTAGCCAAAGCCCGTTGCAGGCTGGCGTCTTGCAAAGCCTTTTTTGCGCGGTCCTGAAATTCGACCCGATGCGATGTGGTTGAGACGCTCATGCCTTGTCTTCCGATTCTGCTTCACCAATCGCCGGTCCATCGGTCATCCCGGCAAGCACTTCAGCCACATGAAATACCTTCAGATCGCTGCCTTCTCGCCGCAGGCGGCCGGCAATATTCAAAAGGCATCCGAGGTCCCCGCCCAGCACAGTATCCGCCTCGGTCTGCGCGATTTGCGCGCATTTGTCACCGACAATGCGCCCGGAGAGATCAGGATACTTCACGCTAAAGAGCCCTCCAAAACCGCAGCACGCACTGCCGTCGTCCACCTCGCGGAGGGATAACCCTTGGACTTGCTGCAGCAATGCGCGCGGCTGCTGATGGATAGCTAATTCCCGCAGGCCGGAGCAGGAGTCATGATAGGCGCACACGCCCGGATAGGACACCTGCTCCAGTTCAACACCAAGCCGCTCCACCAAGAACGTGGTCAGTTCGAAGGTCTTATCTGCGAGATCCTGCGCACGGCCTGCCCATTTAACATCGTGGCGAAAAAGATCCGGATATTTGTTGATCAGCGTGTCAGCACATGATCCGGACGGCACCACCACATAGTCATCGTTTGAAAATGCCCGGATTACCCCTTTGGCGATGTTCATCGTGCTGGCCCGATCGCCGCTATTCAAAGCCGGTTGCCCGCAGCAACTCTGCGCTCGCGGCACACGAACACGGCAACCCGCACGCTCAAGCAAGGCCACCGCCGCGAACGCGACCTGTGGCCGCATCAGATCAGCAAGGCAGGTTACGAACAACCCGACCTTGATCGGGGAATCGATTTGAGTTTCAGTCACAGTGTCGCAGATTAAGTCAGTGCGCTTTCACTGTATCATTAAGGCTGCATTTTCACTACATCAGACCATCGTCAACACACGCAATGGCCCGAGCGTCCGCAAATCACGCGCTTTTTTCGGACTGACCAATCCATGTCTGACCTGATTCATAAGATCCGTTCACGTCCCGAGTTTTTGCTGCTGCTGATGGCGGGGGCGGTTCCCTTGAGCTTTGCCACCTGGCAGGCACTGTTAAACAACTTTGCAATAGAGCGTGCCGCGTTCAGTGGCGCCGAAATCGGCATCCTGCAAAGCCTTCGAGAAGTGCCGGGGTTTTTGGCGTTCACCGTAGTGTTCCTGCTCTTTTTGCTTCGGGAGCAGCAGATTGCACTGATCTCGCTAATTTTGCTTGGGATTGGCACAGCAGTCACCGGCTTCTTTCCGACCGTGATCGGTCTTTATCTCACAACTGTCGTGATGTCCATAGGGTTTCATTATTTCGAAACCATTCAGACGTCCCTTTCTCTTCAATGGATCGAGACAGAACGTACCGCAGAAGTGCTGGGACGCATTATTGCGGTAGGCGCTTTCACATCCATTGTTGCCTTCGCGGCAATCTGGCTCGCCTTCGATGTGATGTCACTGGATTTCGTCACGGTCTATATCCTGGGAGGCGGCATCACGGCCGTTATTGCGGTCGCAGCATGGCTGTGCTTTCCGCAATTCCCTATCCGGGTGAGGCAACGGCGGCAACTGATCTTGCGCAAACGCTACTGGCTCTACTATGCGTTGACCTTTCTTTCCGGAGCGCGCCGCCAGATCTTTATCGTCTTTGCCGGATTCCTGATGGTTGAAAAATTCGGTTACAGCGTCGCTGCGATTTCGGTCCTGTTTCTGGTCAATGCCACATTGAATATGCTGTTTGCGGCGCGCATTGGTCGAGTTATCGGCCGGGTGGGTGAACGGACCGCGTTGGTCTTTGAATACATTGGCCTGGTCGGTGTATTCGTTGCCTATGCTTTCGTCAATAACGCGCATCTGGCTGCCGGCCTATACATCGTGGACCATTTCTTTTTCGCACTGGCGATAGCCATCAAGACCTATTTTCAGAAAATCGCCGATCCTGCCGATATTGCCTCGAGCGCGGGCGTCTCGTTCACCATCAATCACATCGCAGCGGTGGTGCTGCCGGCAATCCTCGGGATTCTTTGGCTGACCTCACCCGCAGCTGTGTTTCTGGTCGGCGCAGGATTGGCGGGCATGTCCCTGCTGCTGTCTCTCAACATCCCGACCCATCCCGCGCAAGGAAACGAAGTGATGCTGGGGCGCTGGGGTGCCGGCTTTGGCAACGCAGTTCGGGCCGCCAAATAAACTTGTTCTCAATTGCGCCGTGAGAATGATCCCCACAGATGACCCGCAATACGCCGTATGGAAGAACAAGCGATTAATTTCTATTCTGTGCTCAGTTCCAATTCATAACCGGAAAATTTCCGGACGTTGAGAACACCCGAGTCCAGGATCAGGTACTGTCCCTTGATTCCCTGAAGCACTCCTGAGACAGTGTCGGTCTTGTCAAAGTTATGCGCCTTCACCTTTTCAGGGTATGCATTCACCGGATAACCAATCTCACAGACACTCTCTGTCGTTGAAATCTTGGTGTCTGCCCAGTCAGGGCTTTCCCGAAAGCGTGTGATCAGATCAGCCGCTTCTTTCAATATCCTATCGCGCTCGCGAACCATATCCAAAGGCTCGGGACTGCCTTTCAGCATCCGGCGCCAATCGGTTCGATCGGCGACGACCTGCCGAAGCGTGGCTTCCAACAACCCGGCAATCCGCCTTTCGCTGACCTCAAAAACAACGACGGCCTGGCTTGCGCCCTGATCGATCCAGCGGGTGGGTATCTGGCTGGCCCGAGTCACGCCCACTTTCAATCCGGATGAGTTCGCCAGATAGACGACATGAGGCCTGAGGCAATGTGATTCGCCCCACTCTGGTTCACGGCAAGTGCCTGCGTGGTAATGACACAGCTCCGGTCGGACAATGCATTGATCACAGGACGCAAGGCGCTTCAGACAAGGAAAGCAATGGCCCTGGTTGAAACTTTTCTTGGTTTTTCGCCCACAGGCAACACAAAAGATATTGCCTGTGAAGGAAAGTGTGACGGTTTCGCCCATCAACGCATTCATATCCACTGCGCCATCTCCGATGGGCAGTTCGTAGCGCACCGGAGCCTCCAGCTTCGTGCGCATTTTTTCGATGGATCCTCTCATGTTCTAAGCATCCAGCAGAGCCGCAGATACCAAGACTTCATCCGACGCCCAATCAATCAGTAATCGGCGGGAAGCTTGCGCACAATGACCCATCGCTTGCCCTCAGTTCGAATATACCCGCCTTTCGCGAGGTCACTCATGATCCGGCTGACCATCTCACGGGAACAACCAATCATGTCAGCCAGCAACTGGTGCGTCAGTCGTTCGGGGACAATGGTCTGCCCACCCTCCTCTACCGAACGTTCATGCAGACGGGCGACCAGACGTCGGTAGGCGCTCTGCAGGGCCAGCCCCTGCGTGGCATCGGTTAACTTACGAATCATTCCCGCCAATGCGGCAATCACCCCAAGAGATAATTCCGCATGCGCCTCCAGCAGTCGACGGAATTCCCTGCCTTCAATCATCAGGAGTTCTGTCTGCTCCATGGCGGCCACAGACGCAGACCGGGGCTCTCCGTCAAGTACTGCAATTTCCCCAAAAATCGCACCAGGCCCCTCAAGCCCCAGAATCATCTCCTTGCCGGTTTCATCAGAGAGGTAAACGCGGATCTGTCCACTGACAACGATATAGAGACTTTCACCATCTGACCCCTGGCTCACAATAAGCTCACCACGCTCAGCCGTGATCTGCCTGGCCACACTGGCCATCGCTTCCAGATCAGACTCGCCCAGCGACTGGAACATCGCGACGCGGGACAGCGACTCCTTAACGGATTTCAGATTGCGGGTCACCGGCGGCGGCGTCGGCGGCCAGACGCTGGGGCTTGTGAGGCAGAATCGTCACGGGCCGGCAAAACCACGGCTTTGCCCAGTTCCGCAAACGGCGCGCTCTTATGAGGAATCGCCATCGCCTCCACAAAGTGTTCCTGGAAGCGGCTTTCCACCGCTGTTTCCACTTTTTCGATACGGCGGATCTCCCGCTCAATCTCCTCACGCGCATTTGCGTCCACCAAGGCAATGTGTGCCCCACTGCCCGCGGCATTGCCAGCAGAAGTCACGTTCTCAAGTGCGCAGTCGGGAATAAGCCCCAGGATCATCGCGTATTTCACATCAATGTGCGATCCAAATGCCCCCGCCAGCCGAATCCGATCCACTGTATCTACATTCAGCTTATCCATCAACAGGCGCACCCCCGCATACAGTGCCGCTTTTGCCAATTGAATCGCCCGAACGTCGTTCTGTGTAATCGCGATGCGAATTTCCCCCTCATGCAGAACATAAGCGAACGTTCGCCCATCTTCCACGATCCGCTCTGAACGGCTGGAAAGGGCGCCATCAACCACGCCATCGCTGTTGATCACCTGCGCGAGATAGAGTTCTGCCAGTACTTCGATAATCCCCGAGCCACAGATACCGGTAATGCCGAGCTCAGCCGTCTGTTCGGCGAAGTCAGGGTGGTCCGACCACAACTCACAGCCAATCACCCTGAATCTGGGCTCTAGGGTCTGTGGATCGATTCGTACCCGCTCGATCGCCCCCGGCGCAGCACGCTGTCCGGAACTGATCTGTGCGCCCTCAAAGGCGGGGCCCGTGGGACTGCTCGCTGCCAGGAGCCGATGCCGGTTGCCTAGCACAATCTCCGCATTGGTTCCGACATCCACCAGCAGGGTCAACTCCTCACGGAGATAAGGCGCCTCGGACAACACAACAGCAGCACAGTCGGCCCCAACATGACCCGCGATACAAGGCAGCACATAACATCTGGCACCCGGATTGATGCCAAGACCCAGGCTCTGTGCGCTTACGGTGACTGCGCTATCGGTAGCAAGGGCGAAAGGCGCGCCTCCCAATTCCACCGGAGATAATCCCAACAACAGATGATGCATGATCGGATTACCGACAAACGTGCAATCCAGAATGTTGTCCGAATTTTGTTCTGCTTCCGCACAAACCTCTACGATGAGTTCTGCCACAGCGGTCCTCACCGCTTCACACATCTGCTGTTCAGCACCAGGATGCATCATCACGTAAGAAACCCGACTCATGAGATCCTCACCGAAGCGGATCTGGGGATTCATTCTTCCTGCTGATGCCAAGGCTTCGCCGCTGGCCAGATCCACGAGATGAGCGGCGATGGTGGTAGACCCGATATCGAAGGCCATACCCAACGCGGTTTCGTGATAGCCCGGCCAGATGGCGACAATTTCCCGCTCCCGGAAGACTGCCACGGTGACCTGCCACTGCCCGTCACGAAGCGCGCCCTGGAGNGCCATCAATACGTGCGGGTCACACTCAAGCTCAGTGAGNCCCCATTCAAACTCCAGCTCTTCNAGCACCCGGCGCAGGTCAGATACCGGCTCATGCATGCTCGGCTCNGCGACCTCGACGACATGCAGTCGCACCAGCGGATTGACAGACAGATCGTGTACTTCGGTTCTCTTGCGAACCACCTGTCTGTGAACCTGACTTTCCGGGGGCACATCGATAACCGCATCCTTCAGCAATCGGGCAGAACAACCCAATCGACGCCCCTCAGCGAGTCCCTCGGCTTCATCGTAGGCGATCTCATTGTCCCCAAGACCGGAAAGATGTTCCGCCCTGGACTCAATGCCGTGTTTGGGGAAAGCGCCTTCACTTAGCGTCACCTGGCAGCGGCCACAGATAGCGCGGCCGCCACACACCGAATCCAGATCAACGCCCAACTCGCGGGCCGCCTGCAAGACCGTCGTCCCCTGCGCTACCCGGCCCCGCTTACCGGAGGGCGTAAACACAACAAGGA
This sequence comes from Acidiferrobacter sp., assembly GCA_002694065.1. GTDB lineage: Bacteria > Pseudomonadota > Gammaproteobacteria > Arenicellales > UBA868 > UBA868. The sequence continues at coordinate 27,663 of NZKZ01000117.1, read as the reverse complement.
CATCATCACTCATAGCAGAATCTCATTAGACGAGACCACGTCAGTACGAACTGCCGCCAATGGTGTCTTCGTCCGGGTGGACGCGATAGTAGTCGGACGCATCATCAAAGAAGATATGCGCTCCGGTATTCAGTCCGGTAGGTCCGTCCAAAGCGCCAGCCGCAAAAGACAGGGTTGTTTTTGCGGTGTGACTCCAGAACAAACTGGACCCACAGGCACTGCAAAATCCCCGTTTCGCTTCTTTTGAAGACTGAAACCATCGCAGGCCGGTGTCCTGGTAAATATCAACACGCTCTCGAGGCGCGGATGAGGCTGCCCAGAAATGGCCGCTCATTTTCCGGCATTGACTGCAATGGCACAGCAGAACTTCCCGTAACGGGCCCTGCACGGTAAATCGGACCTGGCCGCACAGGCAACCGCCTGAAACAGACGCCTCAGTCATTACCCTGCCCGCCGGCGACCTCGACGTCGCCCCTCTCGCGCACTTACTTGGCCTTCGGCCGGCGGCTCGCGGAAACGCGCAATCCATCGGAGGCAGTCGGGATCATGGCCCATCATGACATCGGCACCCATGATGGCCTGCATGACTTCCACATGCAGCGGGCTTGTGATGGCTGAAGTCATCCCGGCCCCCATCGCCATGGTGAGAAACGCGGCATTGAGGCCATTACGGTTGGGCAATCCAAAACTGACGTTTGAGGCTCCGCAGGTGCTGTTGACTTTAAGTTCATCGCGCAACCGGCGAAGAATGTGCATAACCTGACGCCCGGCATCATTCAGCGCCCCAATCGGCATGACCAGCGGATCCACCACGACATCCTCAGCCGGAATCCCGTGATCTGCCGCGCGCTCGACGATTTTCTTGGCCACGGCGAAGCGCTCATCAGGATCCTCCGAGATTCCCGTTTCGTCATTGGAGATGGCCACCACGGCGGCGTTGTACTTCTTCACCAAGGGGAGTACCTGCTCCAACCGCTCCTCTTCACCGGTTACTGAATTCACCAGGGGCTTTCCCTGATAAACCGACAGTCCCGACTCCAAGGCTGCAACGATTGAAGAATCTATCGATAAAGGAACATCCGTAAGGGACTGCACAAGTTTTACGCAGTCGGCCAGAATCGCCGGTTCGTCAGCCAGCGGGATGCCGGCATTGACGTCGAGCATGTGAGCCCCCGCGGCGACCTGCGCCAGTGCATCTGCCTCGACACGGCTGTAATCGCCCTCCTTCATCTCGGCTGCCAGAATCTTTCGTCCGGTTGGATTGATGCGCTCCCCAATTACGCAAAAAGGCTGATCGAATCCGATCCTGACCTCCTTCGTTGCTGAACTGACAACTGTTACCGTCACTTACCTATCCTCAAGTTTGCTGACCTTGCTGGTCGTTACTGACACCCGGGTACCACGGAATTCTCCCTTCCAACACACCCGACTCCTCCACAATGTCGCGCACCCGCTCTTCCTGCTTGTACGCCATGATGTGGACACCATGTACCCCTTCAATCTCCCGAACTGCCTGGATCATCTCCACACAAATGCGGACTCCTTCTTCTTTTTGATTCTCGGCCCCCAGCAAACGCTTGATCACCGCGTCGGGGATATGGACCCCGGGAACGTTATCTCTAATCCACGAAGCCGTTCTCGCAGAAGGCATGGGGCCGACACCAACAAGAATATAACAACGCTCAGTGAGGCCCATGTCTCGAACACGGCTCATGTATTCCCGCAAGCGCACTAAATCAAAACAGTATTGTGTCTGGACAAACTGAGCGCCCGCATTGATCTTTTTCTCCAACCGGATGGGACGATAATCCAGCGGCGGCCCAAAGGGATTGGCCGCGGCGCCGAGAAAGACCCGCGGCGGTGTGGTCAGCTTGCGGCCGCTCAAGAACTCGCCTTCATCGCGCATCGCCGTGACGGTTTGCAGGAGGCTAATGCAGTCAAAGTCAAACACCGGCTTGGCGTCGGGTTGATCACCGGCCTGCACGCCGTCACCGGTAAGGCACAGGATATTAGTAACACCCATAGCCGCGGCGCCGAGCACATCCCCCTGAATCGCAATGCGGTTGCGGTCGCGACATGACACCTGCATCACCATCGCATAGCCTTTGCGCGTGAGCAGCGAACACACGCCTACGCTTGACATGTGGCAGTTGGCGCCGGAACCGTCCGTCGCATTGATGGCATCCACACAACCGTCGAATACGCTCGCCCGCTCATAAACTGCTTCGGCGTCTGCCGCGTCGGGTGGTGCGATCTCCGCTGTCACAGCAAACTTGCCGCTGCGCAGCACTCGCTCCAGACGACCCGCCGAGACATGTCCTTCGAGGATAACCAGCGGTTGTCCGGGATCACCGGTGACGGGGGGCATACTAGGTATCCCGCTGGAAGAAAATTTGGTCACGCTTTTTTCGTACTTCTCTCAGCCATGAGGATCGGCCACGCTGACCTTGTGCTAATGGCGGCTGCACCGTGGCGATACGGGTCTGATCTCGCATCCGCTGGCTGCCTTCCCACGCATCGACCCAAACACAACGCATTGTTGAATCTACTTCACAGTAGCCGTCAGACCTGACCCCGCCGCAGGGGCCGTTACGAAGCTCCTTGGGGCAATTCATCGGACACGACATGCCTGTCTGGCTCAGCACACAGGAGCCGCACATCTGGCAATCAAACATTACGCCCTTTACAGATTTTTCGACGGCACGGATGGGCTTCTCGATCCGTGAATATCCGATCCACAGCCAGAACGGATGCAACGCGATCAGTATTCCCTCAAAACACTGATAGAGCCACTCGAGTTTTCTCGAGTTTCGCACCGACCATTGTCTTACTGCATACATCGGCGGGCTTACTCTGAGGTCGTCTCGGTATCCGAAACTCCCTTGGCACGAATCAGCGCCAGAAGGTCTTCTTCAGTAAACCCGGCTTCCAACTCCTGTGCTCTTGCCTGAACGGCGCCGTCAAGGTCACCGTCATCACAGGTGACGGTCTCGCGCCGCCATTCACTCATGTACGCATCTGAAGACCCCTTGCCCGCACGCATGGCCGCCCGGTCAATCGCCTCCTGAAACCTTTCGCTCAACAGGATCTTTTTCGTATCACGCCCCTTCCGGGCCATGACCTGAGAAGGGATGTCCCGCCAGAACACGGTAATGAGTTTCGCCATGATTTACTCCGCTCTTTTTGTCAGAAGATGGGATCAGAAAGACCCCTCGGTCGTCAATTTTCCGGGATGGACACCCTGGCAAACGCTGCCAGACCTGCCTCCAACTCACCGAAGCCCGTCCGCACGTGCTCAAACTCTAGCCCCAGGGTGTCGGCTGCCGAACGCGCCATCGCGAGCACATCCGGTAGATCAGATTGTGACAGGTACACGAGCTTCGTGTAATGAGAAAAGTACATCTCTTTCAGTTCCGGGTGAGCCCGGATGCCAAGTTCCTCCATCACGAGTCGCTCGAAATGTCTTGCCAGAAAATCGGTAAGGTAAAACACACCTGGCTCATTCTCATGCCGCGCAAGGAAAGCTTCAGAGCCCCAGAAAAACTCATAACAGTGCGCTCCCGGCAATCTTTCGACGCCTTCCTCCGCCAGCACTTTGTCCAAGTGCCCCCCTGTCCCACAATCCGCATAAGCCACGAAAATTGAATCGAAAGTGGCTCGGGACTCCTTGATTTTCTTACGTACTGCCGGGGCAATCTGCTCTGGACGGTTATGCAAACTCGCCGGCAGGCATTCCACCTTCAAGTGTGGCCAACTGTTACTTTCGAGTAACGTTGTGATCTCATGCGCCAGCGCGCCGCATGCAATGACCAGACTGGTTCGAGAAGACGTAGGGAATGGCATAACGGAAAAGCCTTATCGCTAAAACGAAACGCTGGATGCACTAAGCAGGCACGTTTTCTCCGGATCTACACCCGGATGATAAAGACCCCATCCGAGTGGGTCACCAGGCTCGTTGGGTCAGGCGGCTGCCCGTTTCTCCGCAACAAGTTGCTTGGCGGTCTCGACTGCCACCGCCGCATCGCGACAGTAGGCGTCTGCCCCAATCGCCTGGCCAAACTCCTCGTTCAGTGGCGCCCCGCCAACCAGGACAATAAAGTCGTCCCGGATACCCTGCTCAACCATGGTGTCGATCACCACCTTCATGTAGGGCATGGTTGTGGTCAGCAACGCCGACATGCCGACGATATCCGGTTTATGCGTTTCGATTGCCTCGAGATAATTTTCCACGGGGTTGTTGATGCCGATATCAAACACCTCAAACCCGGCACCCTCCAGCATCATGCCGACAAGATTTTTGCCAATGTCATGGATATCCCCCTTCACGGTGCCGATTACCACTTTGCCGATCGTCTCCGCGCCGGTTTCGGCAAGCAGGGGNCGCAATATGGCCATNCCGCCTTNCATGGCGTTCGCGGCCATCAANACTTCCGGNACGAAAAGGATNCCGTCCCGGAAATCAATCCCGACAATCCGCATCCCCTCCACCAGAGCTTCNGCGAGGACTTTGTCCGCNGGCCAGCCTCTTTCCAGGAGAATGTTGGTNCCCTCTTCGATCTCCTCCTTTAAGCCATCGTAGAGGTCATCGTGCATCTGCTCGACGAGTTCCTCGTCGGAGAGAGTGCTCAGATCCAGATCATCAGATTCTTCTTCTGTCATAACGGAAAAGCTCTCGGAGAATTCACACTGGCCAATCAGTCGCCAATTTTATGGGTCAGCCTGCCGTGCAGTGTTTCGGCCGCGACACAGCACCGTCGTATCGCGACACCTCAAAAAAACAAGCGCATTGCGCTCGAAACAGCGCGCAGACCTGGCAAAGGGAAGGATTTTAACGAATACGGCGGACCATGGGAGACCCTGGCACCTGAATGCCCCGACTCAGGAAATCAAGACATTCGCACGAACAGTCCGGACCGGGGTTTGGGATCGAAGCAGGTCGATTTTGGCGGCATGACTTCACTGGCATCCGCGACCGCCATCAGTTCGCCCATGGATGTAGGGTAGCAGGCGATACTCAGTTGCCATCCCTCGCGAACGCGCTGCATCAGACCTGCGATCCCGCTATCGCCAGTCACATAATCCAGTCTGGGATCTTTCCTGGCATCCTCGATGCCCAACACCGGTGCGAGCACCCGATCCTGCAGTATCGCGACATCCAGATTTTTGACGGGCGAGGGATCCTGCGGCTGAGACCGGAGCGTCACGGTCGCCGCGCACCCTTCCATCAGCATCAGAAACTGCCCTTGCCGCGACGGCAACACGGCCTGATCATGAGGCATCGTTTCGACCGTAAAGTCGTCCTCCAGTTTGCGCAGAAAGGTCTGCGGAGTAAGTTCTCCTAGATCTCTCACGCATCGATTAAATGGCAGGACACGTAACTCGCTCGCAGGGAACAGCACGGTCAGGAGGTAGTCCCATGGGCCCTCGCCTTTACCCTGTGCGTGGCGGCTGGCAGCATGATGCAAGGTCGAGGCGGCACGATGATGGCCATCCGTCAGATAGGTATAGTGAATATCGGCAAACCCTCTCACCAGCTTATCCAATATTGCCGGATCGCTGACCTGCCAAAGACGCTGTTGGACCCCGTCAGGAAGATCAAAATCCAACATCGGCTCGCTCTTGACCAGTTCTTCAACAACGCCATCAATTACGTTCGTGCCTTCATAGGCCAAACAGATTGGGCTGGAGGTCGCGCCGACCGAGTCAAGATAGTGCCCTAGGCGCTCCTCATGGTCCTTGCGCGTCTCTTCATGTTTTCGCACCAGACCATCGCGGTACTCGCCCACGGGAATTTCCGCAACGATGCCGGTCTGACTGTGGCCGTCGACGCTCAGTTGATAAATAAAGACCGAGTCCTGGTCGCACTGCCGGTAGGCACCGCTTGCCAGGAGTTGACCCAACTGATCAATGTTTTCCTGAAGCAATTGCTCTTCTGCGGGCCGTTCCCCAGCGGGGAAATCATCCACTGACCGCATGACATTAATGTAGTTATGTGGATTCGCCGCTCGAAAACTTCGCCGCTCGTCCGGCGTCATCGAATCATAAGCGGGGCCCACCACCGAACCAGCATGTTCGGAAGTGACCACGCGGGGTTGGAAAGCACGGATCTGGGTCACATTAGCTCCAAACGCGTATCCGAACGCTCAAGCAGGATGAGCGCTTTGAAACTCTGACATGAACGTGGCGAGTGCCTGTACCCCTTCCTTGGGCAGGGCGTTGTAGATGCTCGCGCGAATACCCCCGACGCTGCGGTGCCCTTTGAGATTCAGCAGACCTGCTGCGTCCGCACCTGAAAGAAACGTCTTTTCCAGATCCTCAGTAGGCAGCCGGAAAACGACGTTCATCACCGACCGTGAATCCACATCGACCGGACAACGGTAATAACCGCTGCTCTGGTCAATCGCCCGATACAGGATGCCTGCCTTGTCCTCTGCCTGGCGCTCCATCGCCTCTACACCGCCTTGATCACGCATCCATTTGAGCACTTTGCCGAGCATGTAGATCGGAAACACCGGCGGGGGATTGAACATGGAATCTTTATCGGCCTGTATGTCGTAACGAAGATACCGGCCGATGTTCTGATTGTTCTCCCGAGCCACTGTTTTTCGAATGATGACTAACGCCATTCCTGCAGGGCCAAGGTTCTTCTGCGCGCCGCCATAAACCAGATCGAAACGATCCCAGGGCACCGGGCGTGACATATAGTCGGAGGACATGTCACCGATCAGGGGGACGTCCACTTTCGGCCAGTGGGCAAACCGGATGCCTCCGATAGTCTCGTTCGACGTCAAATGCAGATACCGCGTGCCTGACTGAATTTCAATCTCGTCCGTATTGGGCATCCGGGTAAAGTTACAGTCTGTCCCGTCCCAGGCGGTGTAGACGTCTCCATAATGCTGGGCATCGGCGATCGCCCCTTTTGCCCAGGTTCCGGAATTGACATAGGCGCCCTTCTCACCACTCTTCAACAGATTCATCGGTATCATGGCGAATTGCAGGGTTGCCCCGCCTTGCAAGAACAACACATCAAACTCATCGGGCACGCCATACACTGTCCGCACAAGATCAATCGCCTCTTCATGGACAGCGACAAAATGCTTGCCCCGGTGGCTCATTTCGATCAAAGACATACCGGCGCCGTGATAATCCACGAACTCAGCCTGACTCTCTTCCAGAACGGACAGCGGCAGGGTGCAGGGTCCCGCGCTGAAATTGTGCACTCTCTCAGTCATGACTCATTTATCTCTTTTTGCTTAGCTTCTCTGGTAGGTATTCAGGGATCTATCGAGGTGTGCGGACCGATTCAGCCCTGGCCGTTCACACAGTTCATGACGGTACCGCCTACAAACGCCTCAATTACTTCCAGGACGCCGTCAGATACCGCTTTTTGTGCTTGATCCGTGGACGCACCAATGTGATGTGTGCCGCACGTGTTGGGGTGACTCGCCAAAGCAGACGAGAACGCACCCTCGCCTGCGGAGGGCTCGTCGGCATAAACATCCAATCCTGCGCGTATCCCCTTCTCATTCATGGCCGCAAGCAACGCCGTCTCATCAATGACGTCACCGCGCGAGGCGTTGATGAGAATGGCGCCCGGTTGAAGCTTAGCGACAAATTCCGCATCCACCATACCCTTGGTCTCGGCCGCACTCGGGACATGCAGGCTGATAATGTCGCAGACGTTCAGCATCGAATCCAAATCGGGAACGGTTTGGAGACCGAGGCCTGCCAGAGTCTCTCGAGTCTGGGCGCTCCGATCGGGCTTATCCACTACATAGACATGTATGCCAAAGGCTCTCGCCCGCTCTGCGACTGCAAGTCCAATGGCGCCGAGTCCGATGATCCCCATGTGACGGCCCATCAGACCCTGCGCGACTGAATACTTTTTCTTGTTCCAGCGGCCTGCTCTCAGGTCGATAACATTCTCCGGAATCCTCCGGTCAATAGCGATCAGCAGACCCATAGCCAGTTCGGCGACGGCGACTGCATTCTTCCCAGGTATATTGCAGACCGGAATACCCCGGTCTGCGGCCGCATCCTTGTCGATGGTATTCGTTCCGGCACCCGCGCGGATAATCAATCGCAAAGAGGCCGCGGCGGCGATAGTGTCAGACGTAATCTTCGTGCTGCGGACAACCAGCACCTCTGCATCATTCACCGCCTGAGGCAAAGTGTCGCCATCAAGATCAGGTTGTAGATCGCACTCGTGGCCCTGGTCCTGCAGTTGCTGCAACTGGGCCTCAGGAAACTTGTCTGCAAATAAAATCTTCAAAGCGCCTCCAATGAGTGTCACATAAGGATCAAAAGGGTTGCGTATTCTACGACGTTCGCCTCTCGAACTTATACGATTTTTGAGGGTTTTTTGCGATCGCGGCGGATCGGTACAGTATCAGGCTCTTGCCGATAGGATCGGAAGGATTTCTTATGCTTTACCCGATACTGTCCTTATGTAGTCTTCAGTCTCCATTGGAGTCTAGGTGAGAGGTTTATTTCACCTCAATCAGCTCAATTTCAAAAATGAGTGTTTCCTGAGGGCCGATTGCCCCGCCAGCACCGGTCTCGCCATAAGCGAGCTCAGGCGGAATCACCACCTCCCAGCGCGCCCCTTCATTCATCAACTGGAGGGCTTCCTGCCACCCAGGAATAATGCCTCCCAGACTGAAGGTCGCCGGTTGGCCGCGCCGGATGGAACTGTCGAATTCGGTCCCATCCACGAGCGTGCCGCGGTAGTGAACGACAACCGTATCATCGATCTTCGGCTGTGAGCCGGTGCCCGGCGTTAACACCCGATACAGAATGCCGCTTTCGGTCGCACTGACACCCTCCTGGCTCTGATAGGTCTGTCGAAACTCCTGCCCGGCCTGTTCGGCGGCCTTTACTTTTTCCATGCTTTTCTCCTGAGATTGCTGCTGAATGGCGGTGATAGCGGCATCCATCTCGGCCTGCGTGATTGCGGGGGTTGCCCCAGACAGAACATCCTCAATTGCCTGGGCAAGATAACCGGGATCAAGATCAAGCCCTTCGGTCATCATCTGCCGGGCAATTTGGGTTCCGATCTGAAAACCCAAGGCATAACTGAACTGTTCGGTCGGGCTCTTGGGTGCAGTGTTCTCTGCACTGCTCCCTACCGGCATCAAGGTGATTGCCAGCGCCAGCGAGGACAAGAAAGATTTTTTTGTAGTCATTCAGGATTCCTGTTGTGGTGTTTCTTCAAGAGCATCGACTGCCTCCTGCGGCGCGATGCCTTCTACCTCTATTGTGATATGAGAGACCCGTGGGCACCGCTCTCGCATCAGTCGCTCAAGTTCGTCAATCAGTGTTTCGGTGCGCTCCAGCGTTGCCTGTACAGCGGCGCGGTCGGCAACGTACTCCTGCAGCGCCGAATCATCCTGACGCGTCGAGGGCAAGGCAGACATCAAGGCCGCTTCATGCTGAGCGATCTCGTTTCGCAGTCCGGCCAACACCGCTTCTTCGCGCAGCTCTATCTCAGCGACCAGTACCGTGTTGGCTTCGTCGACAACAATACTGCGAAGGTCGTGGTACCGCTCAATTTCGCGGTGCGCTTTGACGATGGTATCAAAGATCGCCTCTGCTTCTCGATCACGAACATCGGTCAGCAATCGCATATTGATCGCGCCGAGGACAATAGCGGTCACGCCAAGCATCAGTGCGATCGCTATCGAAAAGCCTACATCCCACATTCCATTGCCAGTCAGACGGGTCAGCGCAATGCCAGACCCCGCCAGCAGTACGCCGACCACAGCGATGGCATCCTCCAGCAATACAGCCAGCAAGGTGGGGTCTGTCGGCCGAAAAAGTTTTTGCCATGTCGAGATACCTTCGTCCTGGGCACGCCGGCGAAACTCAAGCCAGGCTATTTTGAGAACATAGGCTTCGACAACCAGCGCGATCAACAACACAACTCCCGCCAACCATATGAGATCGATCCGCAGGCTGCCAAGTACGACCTCCGGTCGGGCCGTTATCTCCCCCAGTTCCTGCCAGGCATGCCAGGCATGTGCCAACCCCAGTCCACACCCGATCGAAAACAGTCCTATGGCGCTCCACAGATTCCAGAGATATTTCTTCTGCCCATGGCCAAATGCATAACGCCCATCGGCTCGCTTCTCTCCCTGAACAAGGCCGATCAGCAGAAACAACTGGTTGAGCGTGTCCATCAAACTGTGCACAGCTTCATTCATCAACGCTGCGGACTGAGTCGGCAGCGCGACGGCGAACTTCAGTACGGTCAGGGTGCCGTTACCTACGATTGCAGTGACAACGGCACGGCGCGATCCAGAGGCCATGATGATCAGTTCCTTGCGAATAAATCGGTGCCGGGCAATTCCCGCCCGAAGAGGCCCCACAGTATACTCAGGCACATCTTCAGAAATCGCCAGAGAAAGGACGGGTATCCTCCATGCCGATAGACCGACAACTGCTAGAGATTCTGTGTTGCCCGGTAACCAAGCAGCCGCTCAGACTCCTGAGTACCGATGAACTGGGCCAAATCAACCATCAGATCGCTGGTGGGCAAATCACTAACGCCGGCAATGACAGCGTTACCGAGACCCTCTCAGAAGGATTGATCACCCAGAATGGGCAGCGGATATACCGGATAGATGACAACATTCCCGTGATGCTGGAAAACGAAAGCATCCCTGCCGACCAGTTCAGCAGTCTGTAATTCGCTTATGGCCCCGGACACTAAAGCGTCCGGGGCCATTGTTCTATCGAACGGCGCCCCCTGTTTCAATCAGGCGCTGTTTGCTGCCTCCTCGGCATAGTGGTCCATCAGAATGCGCGCCACTTCCGGCCGAGCGAACTCCACCGGCAAGTCTTCGCCAGCGCCCAGCATCTCGCGAACGCGTGTCCCGGACAACAACACAAAATCCTCTTTCGCATGATCCGGCGCGTCACGCATCATCACTACCTTATTGAGTTTTTTCGAATAGGCCGTGTGATCCGCTTTGAATATCTCGATCTCCATCGCACCGTCTGGCACGGATTCATCAAAGATCGTCTGGGCATCAAACGCGCCGTAGTAATCCCCCACTCCTGCATGATCCCGACCGACAATAAGGTGTGTACACCCGGCGTTCTGGCGGAACAGCGCATGCAGCACCGCCTCACGCGGGCCCGCGTAAAGCATGTCAAAACCGTAACCTGTGATCATTACCGAGTTGGGGGGGAAGTACAGCTCGACCATCTTCCGAATTGCCGCATCCCGAACATCTGCAGGGATATCCCCCGGCTTGAGTTTTCCCAGGAGCATATGAATCAAGATGCCGTCGGCATCCACCGCCTCGAGTGCCATTTTGCATAACTCTTCATGGGCACGATGCATCGGGTTCCTGGTCTGGAAGGCGACCACGCGCTCCCAGCCGCGCTTTTCAATCTCAGAGCGAATTTCAACGGCCGTACGGAAGGTCTCCGGAAAATCCGTTTCGAAGTAACTGAGGTTCAACACTTGGATCGGTCCGGACACCAGCACGCGCCCAAGCGATGTAAAAGTCGCAACACCGGGATGTGCTTCATCGTTGGTGCGGTAAACCTGCTGCGCGATAAAGTCGACGTCTTCTTCGCTGAGCACCTCAACGGCTTCGATATCCTGAATGGCGATAACGGGATGCCCCGTTACATTCGGATCTCGCAACGCAATCCGTGATCCGGGCAAAATACCACTGTCGTCGGCGGTGAGATTAACCACTGGCACCGGCCAGAAAACGCCGCTGCCTGTTTGCATATGCTCAGCCACAGCGAGAGCATCAGCCTTGTTCATAAATCCCTGCAACGGCGTGAAATAGCCCGCGCCCAGCATCACAGCATTCGCGGCGGCCGCAGAACTCAACATCATGGAGGGCATATCCTCTGCTTCTGTCCGCAGTGCCTCAAGGCGGGCCGGGTCGTCAACGAGCAACGGCATCAGGGAATCACTGCCATGGGGTTTGATCATTTTCTTCTCTCCGAATCGGGGCGGCTTAGGGTTTCAGCCTCAGGTTCTAATGGTCAGCGGGGCAGCGCTCTGTCTCCGGCCGCTGTCGAACTGCACCATATCATTTTGCCTTCACGAAAAAGGCCAAATTCTTTTGATTACGCCATAAGAGGAGGCATCGAAGAGATGGCCTCAGAGGAGCGTCAGACTGGACTCAGTTTGCGGCCCCTGAGCGGCGTTTACGCACGGCTTCAGCCAGTTGGGCAATCAAAGGTGTTGTCTCATCCCACGCGATGCAACTGTCCGTGATGCTCTGACCATAGGTCAGCGCTTGTCCAGGAACGATATCCTGGCGGCCCCCGACCAAGTGGCTTTCTATCATGACTCCCATCAACCGTCGTTCGCCGCCGACAAGCTGCTCACAGACGGAGTCGATGACTTGTGGCTGCCGCTGGGGGTCTTTACCGCTGTTGGCGTGACTGCAATCCACCAGCAGGCGGGGCGCTAACCCGGCATCTGTCATCAGCGACGCTGCCGATGCGATGCTTGTGGCATCGTAGTTGGGTTCACGTCCCCCGCGCAGAATCACATGGCCATCCTCGTTACCCGCGGTGGTCAGAATCGCCGAGTTGCCGTTTTTGGTAATCGTCAGGAAATGATGGGGATGCTGCGCTGCCCCCACCGCGTCGACCGCTATCTTCAAATTGCCATCGGTGCCATTCTTGAATCCGACTGGGCAGGAAAGTCCCGAAGCCATCTCGCGGTGCAGTTGGCTCTCGGTGGTACGGGCNCCAATTGCTCCCCAACTGACCAAGTCNGCAAGGTATTGGGGNGACAATAAATCNAGGTATTCGGTTCCTGCCGGCACNCCGAGACCATTGATCGCNAGCAGCAGTCGCCGGGCGGTGCGCAGACCTTTATTGATGTCAAAGGATTCATCCAGATCAGGATCATTAATCAGNCCTTTCCACCCTACCGTCGTACGGGGTTTTTCGAAGTACACCCGCATGACCACAATCAGATCTTCGCGGTATTCCTCACNCACCGGCAGCAGGCGCTGTGCGTACGCCATCGCGGCATCAGGATCATGAATCGAGCAAGGTCCCGTGACCACGATCAAGCGGTCGTCGTTGCCGTTGAGGACTTCATGGATATCGCGTCGTGTTGACGCTACGAGCTCAGCCGCCTCAGCCGACAAAGGCATCTCGGCAATGATTGTGGCCGGATCTGCCACGTCCTGGATGTCGACGATACGGACGTCGTCGGTCTTGACTGTTTGCACGATAAGTCTAGGCTAATTGACAGCACCACCCGGTGTGGCGCAAAACGCGGCGCAGTATATCACCGCCAACGGTCAACTCAGCGGAACTACTCGTCTTCAGGGTGCTCGAAAGACGCCATCAGGGACTTCTGAACAGCCGCAGGAGCGGGCTCATAGCCTGCAAACTCCATGGTGTAACTGCCCTCACCGCCCGTAACCGACTTCAGCCGCGACTGGTAATCCTCCATCTCGGCGAGCGGCGCCTGACCGCTGATGACCATCCGCCCTCCACTCGCGGCGTCGGTACTGACCACACGGCCACGACGCGAGGACAGATCACCGGTGATATCGCCCATGCTGTCTGCCGGCACAGCAATCTCAAGATCGACCATTGGCTCTAACACAAGCGGCTTAGCGTTTGAGACTGCGTCGAGAAATGCTTTGCGTCCTGCATTCACAAACGCGACCTCCTTGGAATCCACCGGATGATGCTTGCCGTCATAGACGCTAACCCGAACATCCTGAAGCGGAAATCCGGCGATAGCGCCGTTTTCAAGCACACTCTGAACCCCTTTTTCGACGGCCGGAATGAATTGAGAAGGAATCACCCCGCCAACAATCTTGTTGACAAATTCAAAGCCCATCCCGCGAGCAAGGGGCTCCACCTCGAGAAAGACCTCACCGAACTGACCCGCCCCGCCCGTCTGTTTCTTGTGGCGGCAGTGACCCTTGGCCGTCTTGCCGATCGTCTCACGATAAGGTATCGACGGCGTACCCGTCGTCACTTCAAGACTGTATTGTTCTGCCATCCGCTCTATCGCGATGCGCAGATGAAGCTCTCCCGCCCCCCTCAATACGGTCTCATTGGCCACTGGATCCCGCTCCACTCGAAGACACGGATCTGAGGCAGTCAGTCGGGATAGGACATCCGCAATCTTTTGCTCATCGCCTCTGCTACTCGGCGTAATCGATACGCCAGCCATGGGCTCGGGCAATTGCAGTGGCTGGAGATGGATCAGATCCTCATCATGCGAGTCGTGCAGTACATCGTCATAGTCCAAACTGTCCTGTTTAGACACCAGCAGGATATCCCCCGGTACAGCGGTACTCTGATCGGTATGCTCTTTACCGAGTGGTGCTGCCAGGTTATTCAACTTAACCGGCTTTCTGGCATCGCCGACAAACAGCTGCATATCTTTACGGATAGTCCCCTGATGCAGCCGGATCAATGCCTGGCGGCCCACAAACGGATCGAATGACACTTTGAAAACATGCGCGAGCACATGCGCCTCAGGGTCTGGGCTGACCTCAACCGCCCGCTCTGCCTCTCCAAAACCATTGAGAAAATGCGGGGGGTTACCCTCGGCAGGATTGGGCAAGAGTCGGGTCATGAAGTTCAGCAGCTCGGGAACACCGGCTCCGGTCGTTGCGGAGACAAAACACACTGGAATGAGATGACCTTCACGCATTGCCTGTTCGAATGCGTCATGCAGCTGGTCCGCCGCCACTTCACCCTGATCAAGATAGGTTGCCATTAACGCTTCATCGACTTCGACCGTTTGATCCACGATCTCAGTATGCGCCGCTTCGACAGAGGAAAATGCGGGATCCCCTTCAGTCCTGAAAAAACAGTCGATCACACCTGAGTCATCCGCCGACGGCAGATTAACGGCGAGACATTCCTTGCCGAAAGCTTCCTGAACCTCGAGATAGATGGACTCGAGATCGACCTCAGGACTATCGATGTGATTGATGACGACCATCCGACACTGGTCCTGCGCTTCTGCCCAGGCCATCATTCGGCGACAGGTACTTTGGATACCCTGCTGGGCATTGATGACGACCGCCACCGTTTCGACGGCTGGCAGAACGCTGAGTGCCGTTCCAACAAAATCCGGATAGCCCGGCGTATCGAGCAGATTGATATGGGTGCCTTGGTAGTCAAACCCTGCGAGCGAGGAAGAAAGGGAGTGGCCGTGCTTCTTTTCGAGGTCATCCCAGTCGCTGACGGTGGAGCCCTTCTCCACGGCTCCGGCAGATCTAATCGCACCGGCAGTCACCAGCATCTGTTCCACCAGCGTTGTCTTGCCCGCGCTGGCGTGGCCAGTGAGTGCCACATTCCGAATCTCGGTGGTTTGATGAGTCATCTCGGTCCTCCTTCTGGTTTCCCAGATAGCTCGAGAACGGCGCTTGCTTATCCTGCAAACTGCTGCCCTCAAAAAATTATCATCGCATCGGTAAAATCCTGTATGTCAAAACAATTACAAATTCATGGTTATCATGTTATCGGATGCAAATCAACAGGCGCGATGGGAAAAGCGCTACTTGGAGGGAAGAACCGCGTGGGATCGTGGTGAACCGAGTCCTGCGCTGGCTCTCGGGCTTGCCGAAATGCCCCCACCGCCAGGACGGGTATTGATCCCCGCCTGCGGGCGCGGTTACGAGATTGCTGAACTGGCCAGGCGGGGTTATGACGTGACGGGAGTAGATTTCTCCCCCAGCGCCGTTGCTGATCTGAAGCGCCTCCTCGATGTCCATCAGGTCGAGGCCTGCGTTGTCGCCTCTGACCTCTTTGACTGGGAGGCGGATGAACCCTTTGATGTGATTTACGAACAGACAGCGCTATGCGCGCTGGAGCCCCCGATGTGGCCCGATTACGCGGAGCGACTGTACCGCTGGATTCGGCCAGGCGGCATTCTGATCGGTGCCTTCATGCAAACGCACCGTGAGGGCGGGCCGCCCTGGCATTGCTCCCTGGCCACCGTGGAGTCGCTATTCCCCGAAACCCGCTGGGAATGGCCGACGCGCCGGGATCAAACAATCCGCCATCCCAGCGGCCTGAAAGAGCTTGCGATTTACCTGAAACGCAAAAAATAGACATTAAAGATCATTTTCTTGGATCAAATTGTTGCAACGTTTGAGCCGGTTGCCTAAAGTTGCGCCTCCACAATTTTTTGAGATGCATCGCAATGAAATTCTTGCTATCGATCACTGTTGGACTGACCATGGCATTTGCCTCTTTTGCAGGCTTCGCGGCGGGGGATATTCAGGCAGGCAAGGCAGCGGCGGCCACCTGTATGGGCTGTCACGGCGCCCCAGGTATGCGCAACGCCTATCCGACATTCCGGATTCCCAAACTCGGTGGGCAACAGGCGGAGTATCTCGCCCTGGCGCTTAAGGCATACCAGAGTGGCGAGCGGGTACACCCAACCATGCAGGCCCAGGCAGGGGCGCTGAGCGATACGGAAATTACGAATATCGCTGCGTATCTAAGCAGTCTGGAGGCGCCAGCCAAGAGCGAACTGGGCGACGGCGATGCCAAAGCAGGTGAAGCCAAGGCTCAGGTGTGTACATCATGCCATGGGGCAGGCGGTGGAAAACCCATCACACCACAATATCCGATCCTGGCAGGACAGTATCCGGATTTCCTGGCACATGCCCTTTCCGGCTATAAGTCAGGGGTCCGCAACAATGCGGTCATGAAGGGTTTTGCTTCAGCTCTGAGTGCTTCGGACATTGAAGATCTTGCAGCCTACTTCGGTAGCCAGTCTTCGACCTTGTCCACCCCAACCAACTGGTAATCTTGAGTCTGCCGGCAGATCAGGTGTCGAGAACCGGCACCTGATCCGTTGATCCCCATCCTATCGCGCTACGTTAACCGCAAATTGAATTAGCGCGAGATACTTCACCCCTGACCATTACCTGACCCTCCCCGTCCGGGTCTTCGCCCGAGCATGTCTGATCAATCATCGCCAACTAACTTTATCCGCCAGTTAGTGACTGCCGACCTCGATGCCGGCCGCTATCCGCAGNGCATTACAACCCGTTTCCCTCCGGAACCTAACGGNTACCTTCACATTGGGCATGCGAAGTCGATCTGTCTCAACTTCGGCCTTGCTGAGNACTTTGGAGGGCGTTGTGCTCTGCGCTTCGATGACACCAATCCCGATCGGGAGAGCCCCGAATTTGTTGAAGCCATCAAGGCAGATGTCCAATGGCTGGGCTTTGACTGGAAAGAGCGGCTTTATCACGCTTCAGACTATTTCGAACAACTCTACGGGTTCGCGGTTGAGCTGATCGACTCAGGGCATGCCTACGTGTGCGACCTCAATGCTGATGAGATCCGCAGCACACGCGGCACATTGACCACACCCGGTGTGAATAGCCCATTTCGCGATCGAAGTCGTGATGAGAACCGCGAACTGTTTGAAAAGATGCGCTCGGGTGAATTTCCCGAAGGCAGCCGGGTGCTCCGGGCCCGAATCGACATGGCTTCACCAAACCTGCACCTGCGCGATCCAACGCTGTATCGAATCCGCTATCAGACGCATCACAACACGGGTGATAACTGGTGTATCTATCCGATGTACGATTTCACTCACCCATTGTCCGACGCGATCGAAGGGGTAACCCACTCCCTGTGTACGCTCGAGTTTGAAGACAATCGGGCTCTGTACGACTGGGTGCTGGAACACGTGACCACGCCAAGTCGGCCTTATCAGACAGAGTTCTCCCGTCTGTCGCTGGAGTACACGGTGGTGAGCAAACGACTCCTCACCATCCTGGTGGAACAGGGGGTGGTGGGCAGCTGGGATGATCCGCGCATGCCGACCTTGTCCGGCATGCGGCGGAGGGGTTACCCTCCCGAAGCACTGGTGGACTTCTGCACCCGCATTGGCGTGACCCGAAACCAGCAGAATGTCGAACTCAGCGTTCTGGACAACTGTGTCCGTGAGGCGCTTGATCCCGGCACACTCAGGGCATTCGCGGTCACACGTCCGCTTAAGATTGTTATTGAAAACTATCCCGAGGATGGGGAAGAGGAACTAGAAGCGCTCAATCATCCGGGAGACGAATCCCTGGGAACCCGATCGCTGCCTTTCTGCCGGGAACTCTACATCGAGCAGGAGGATTTCCTCGAAGACCCCCCGAAAAAGTTTTTTCGACTCGCGCCAGGGCGCGAAGTCAGACTGCGTTATGCCTATCTCGTGACCTGCACAGAGGTGATCAAGGATTCGTCCGGCGAGATTATTGAAGTCCGTTGTACCTATGACCCTGAGACACGGGGCGGCAATGCGCCTGACGGCCGCAAGGTCAAAGGAACCATTCACTGGGTATCGGCCCGGCACAGCGCGCAGGCTGAGGTCCGACTTTATGAACCGCTTTTCGTTGACCCGGAACCGCATGTCTCATCGGAAGATGATCTGCAAAACGCGCTCAACGAAACTTCCCTCACCACTCTGGACAACGTTCAGGTTGAGCCCAGTCTGGCCGACGCGGCTCCGGGATCGATCTATCAGTTTGAACGCCTGGGATACTTCTGTGTGGATCGGGACAGCACCGATGCCATGAGGGTGTTCAACCGCACAGTCGCGTTGCGGGACTCCTGGGCAAAGACCAAGTCAAAATAGCAGGTAATTCGATCAGGCGGACGCTGTCTGCGCCCGACGCCTCCGACCCCATCGCGCCAGGATTTTTTCCTGGAGGACGAGTGCACTGGGCGTCACCACCAGTGTCAGGATCGTCGCGAAGCTCAGCCCGAAAACAATCGACGTCGACAGTTGCGTCCACCATTGTGTTGACGGCGCTCCCTGCGTGACCTCCCGGGTCGCAAAGTCGATATTGATTCCGAACATCATCGGCATCAGACCCAGCACCGTGGTGGCGGTGGTCAACAGGACGGGACGCAGGCGCTGCACCCCGGTGCGCAGCACCGCTTCAACCGGATCGCCAATCGTCTCCCGAAGACGGGCATAAGTATCGATCAGTACGATATTGTTATTGACCACGATCCCGGCCAGAGCGATCACGCCGATTCCGTTCATGACGATGCCGAAAGGCGACTGCGTCGCGATCAGACCAATCAGCACCCCGACCGTGGACATGACCACAGCAAACAGGATAAGCGATGCCTGATAAAAACTATTGAACTGCGTAACCAGGATTAGCGCCATCAAAAACAGGGCAACGAGAAATGCTTTGCTCAGAAAAGCCTGGGCTTTCGCCTGTTCTTCGTCTTCGCCTTTGAAATCAACGCGAACCCGGGCATCGAGAGGATGCTTATCCAGCCAGTTTTCAAGTTCACGCAATTTGTCATCCGCGAGCACCCCGTCATCAACATCTGCTTTAACGGTAATGACGCGCAGGCCATCGACGCGTTTGACCATGCCCGTCTTTTGGCGGGCCTCACGCTTGACGAAATTCGACACCGGCACTGCACCCGACGCCGTATTGATTCTCACTGCATTGAGGCCGGTGACCGTCCGGTCGATCGTTGGAAAGCGCACCCGGATATCAATCTCATCCTCGCTGTCATCCGGGCGGTATTCACCAAGTTTGTACCCGCCCGTCGTCATCTGAATCATGTTGCCGATCCCGCTGATATCGATTCCATATTTGGCCGCCTGCGCACGGTCTACCGCCAGCGTCCAGTCAATGCCGGGAAGCGGACGGGAGTCCTCGATACTGTTGAGGCCTGCCATGTCATCAAACTGAGCCCTGACCTTGGCTGCGGCAGCATCCAGTAACTCGGGGTAGATGGAGGAGAGCTGCAACTGCAGGGCTTTCCCCACGGGGGGGCCGCCTTCTTCTTTTCGAAGATCGATGATGACGCCGGAGATATCCTGTAGCCTTCTTTCGAGAGTATCGAAGATCTCACTGACCCGCGGTCTTAACCGCCAGTCGGCAAACTCAAGCGACACCGAACCGACAATATCCTCTGCTTCCTCGTTGTTCTTGTCTGAACCGACGCGCGTATAAAAGGTTCGGATACCGCCAACATCCAGAACGCGCTGCTCCACCGCGCGCATTATGGCGTCCTGCTCAGAGATTGAAAGATTGCCTCGGGCCCGCACCTGGATCTGTGCATTGTCGGGCTCTACATCAGGAAAGAACTCCACTCCCGGCCCAATCGTTCCGTACAGCAAAAACACACCGATAAGGGATCCGAACGACGCCAGCAATACCAACCCCGGCCGCTTGACGGCATTCTTCAGGAGGCGAAGATAACGGCCGGTAAAGCCATCAACACTATCCAGGTCACCCTGCTCGCCCGCAAGCAAGGTCTTTAAGGCACGCTCGCTGATGGCGGTCTTTTTACCGATTAAGGCACCGATCGTTGGCACAAAAATCAGGGCCATCAGCAAGGAAGCGATGAGCGTGATCAGCACTGTCATGGGGAGGTACTTCATAAACTCCCCAACCACGCCGGGCCAGAATACCAAGGGCAAGAAAGCCGCCAGCGTCGTCGCGGTCGAAGCAATGATCGGCGCTGCCATCCGTGCCGACGCCTGCAGGTAGGCCTGATGCCTTGGCACCCCTTCGCTTAGTTTCCGCTCGGCAAATTCCGTGACCACAATGGCGCCGTCCACCAGCATCCCCACGGCCAGAATCAGGCTGAAAAGGACAACAATATTTAGCGAGACATCTATCAAAAAGAGCGTTAGCAGTGCCGTCAGAAACGAGCCCGGAATCGCGATGCCCACCAAAAGACCGCTACGTACACCCAACGCGGAGATCACCACAACCATCACGAGCAGGACCGCACTGATGACACTGTTCTGAAGGTCATTCAGCATCGTCCGGATCTGATCCGAGCGGTCCTGTGAGTAACTGACAGCCACCGTCTCACCCAGAGTCTGCGGCCACTGCGCCTGTTTTTCCTCAACCACTGCGCGTACCTGCTCAATGGTCTCAATCACGTTTTCACCGGTGCGTTTGGATACTTCGAGCGCGACGGCGGTCTTTCCGTTAACCCGGGCGAAGCTCGCTGGATCCCGGAAGGTCCTTCTCACCTCCGCAATATCACTCACCCGCACCACAGCATCGCCATCCACCAGCACGGGCAGATCGGCAATATCGCGGATACTTTCAAATAATCCGGGGACCTTGATCGAAAACCGGCCCTTTCCGGTGTCCTGAACACCGGCCGCGACCAGCATGTTGGAACTCTTCACCGTCGCTGACGCGAGAGCCGGATCCAGGCCATAACTCTCGAGCTTCAACGGATCGACGATCACTTCGACGACTTCGTCACGATTACCGGCGATGTTGACCTCCAGCACCTCTGCAATGCCTTCAATTTCGTCCTTGAGCTCTCTGGCAATCCGGTAAAGTGCTCGGTCGGGCACATCGCCGGAGAGAATGACCACTACGACGGGGAACAGGCTGAAATTCACCTCATGCACTTCCGGATCATCTGTCGCCATAGGGAGATTGCTCTTGGCCAGATCAACACCCTCACGCACATCCCTCAGTGCGGCGTCAGAGTCAAAGCCTGCGTCAAACTCCAAGAGTACGTTCGCCCCGCCCTCGTAGCCGCTGGAACGCATTTCCTTGATCCCCTCAATCGACTTGAGCGCCTGCTCCATGGGCCGGATCAACAAGCGTTCGGCATCTTCGGGGGAGATACCGTCATGACTCATCGTCACATAGATGATCGGAATATCGATATCCGGCTCGGACTCCTTGGGAATATCCTGATAGGCAATCGACCCGGCGATCAGGACAAAGAGCAGGACCGCGAGTACGGTTCGTGAGTACCCGAATGCAGTGCTGATAAGTGACATGGTCAGCGCGCGCTATTGCACACTGCGGCTTACGGTCACGCGTTGCCCGACCGATACAAACTCGTGACCTACCGTGATGAGTTCGACAGAGTCCGGCAAACCGCCGAGCCACATGCCTTCGGGGCTGTCTGCGATCAGCTCGACCGGCATGAACCGTACCGTAGCATTGTCGTCAATGACCTTGACGCCGACCCGCCCCTCATCATCCAGCGTCAATACAGCAGGGCTGAGGCGATGCCCCCTGCGGTCACCGAGATCCAGGCTGATCTTGGCGGTCATCCCTGCTGAGACTGACAACCCCGGGTTGTCTGCCGTGACTTCCACCATGAAGGTGCGGGTGGCGCTATCACTGGCACGCGCGATAAAAGTAATTTCACCCGGAAGACGCTGGCCGCCGACAAAACTCAATTCAGCGGGCATACCGGGCTTCAACCGTGATACCTCGCGCTCTGCCACCTGCCCCTTTACTTTCAATTTAGACAGATCCAGCAATCTGAACGCTTTATGACCGATATCAAGATAGTCACCCAACTGAACAAACCGCTGCTCGACCACCCCGGCAAAGGGAGCTTTCACTTGGGTTCTGCGGATATCCAAGCGAATGCTTTCCAGGCTTGCCTTGGCAGAATCCAGCAGCGCCTGGGAGCGGGTCAGTTCCGTTGCCGACTGAAGATTCTTCCTTGAAAGCTGGGTTGCGGCCTGATATTCGGTCTGTCGCTGTTCCAGCAACGCCTGCGCCTCGCGCAATCTTGCTGTTCGGTCGCCCATATCGATACGCGCCAGCAACTGTCCTTCTTCAACGAGGGCCCCTGTTTTGACTTGCAATGTCGCGACGGTCCCCTTGGTTTGGGCCGGCACATCTACCTGACGCATGGGAGCGGTAACCCCCATCAGATGCAGCACCTGCGCGACAGAACTTGCCTGAAGTGTCTGGACCTGCACAGACGGTGGTTGGACGGACGCAGACGGCACTGCAGTCGCACTGACCGGGGCGGGTGTTCCTTCGTGCTCTGAAAAAAGACCTGATCCAATCCAAAGTCCCACGATCAAAACGAGGGCGAACGCAACGACAACAGACTTTCTCAACTCATTACCCCATTCTCACCAGATAAGGTTGACACTCCACACTCTGCTTCGACGAGTCCGAGCGCCGGCAACTAGGCCAAAATAAGGCGTGGATTATAGCTTTGTCCCTGTGGCCAAGATCCACAACCAAATGGTTGAGGGCCTCTCGCCAATGAAACTCACCAGATCCTGCCACGGGCATTGCCTCGCGGATCCAAAAACAGGTCTAGCTATACTATCTCCATGAATCAATACAGAACGCTACTTGTTGAATCACCGGTCAACGGGCCTGTGATCTGTCAGTTTAATCGCCCGGAAACACGCAATGCCCTGAGTCAGGAAATGGTCAACGAGATCCGTGATCTCTTGAATACCCTGGCAAGCCGAGACGAAATACCAACTATTATCTTTACGGGGAGCGACAAGAGTTTTATCAGTGGTGCTGATATCAGCGAACTCCTTGAGCGGCGAAAAGAAGACGCACTCAAAAAAATTAATGCCACGTTGTTTGATGAAATCGAGGCATTCCCCTCGCCAACCATTGCGGCGGTACGAGGCTGGGCACTGGGTGGCGGTTGCGAATTGGCGATGGCCTGCGATATACGGGTTGTCGGGAATTCGGCGCGTATTGGTCAACCCGAAGTCAGTTTGGGAATCA
The DNA here is from genome assembly GCA_002694065.1 of Acidiferrobacter sp. GTDB lineage: Bacteria > Pseudomonadota > Gammaproteobacteria > Arenicellales > UBA868 > UBA868. The sequence goes on along the minus strand of NZKZ01000117.1, from coordinate 4,177 downwards.
TTCCGGCCGCAGGAGGCTGTTTTCGACTCCCTAAGCTGATTGGTATCGGCAAAGCCAGGGAGATGATCTACACAGGCAGGCTGGTCGATGCTGCCGAAGCAGCGGACCTTGGGTGGGCGAACCGACTGGTCGACGATGCCGAAGTGATCTCCACTTCAAAAAAAATAGCGGAACAGATCATGGCCAACAGCAATATTGCCGTCAGTCATGCGAAGTCCCTTATCAGCGAAGGGCTCCTGCTGGACAATCAAGCCGCTATGGACCGAGAGGCCCAAAGCCAAGCGGTCCTTTTCGAACACCCCGACAAAATGCAACGGATGACCGCTTTTCTGGAACGAAAACGTGGCAACAAAACACCCAAATGATCCCAAGTCCCAACATTGCAGTGCTGGGAGCGGGTCAAATGGGTCAAGGAATCGCCCACATCAGCGCACTCGCTGGATTCAACACACGTCTTTATGACAAGGACAAATCCACCCTTGAGGCGGCGATGGCCGCTGTCGAACAAACCCTGTCCAAAGGGGTTGAACTCGGCAAGATCACAAACGCCGACAGAGTGCGGACACTTGAGCGGCTAACCCCCGCGATGACAGTAGAGCATGGAGTAGAAGACGCGGGACTGGTGATCGAGGCCATCCCGGAAGACATCAATCTGAAGAAGGATCTCTTTCGCCAGGTTGCCGACAGTGTCCCGGAGGAAACGGTGCTTGCAAGCAATACCTCGTCGTTAAGCATTACCGAGATTGCCTCAGGGATACCGTCTCCTGACCGCGTGGTTGGCATGCACTTTTTCAATCCTCCGCACATTATCAAACTGCTTGAGGTGATTCGCGGAGAAAAGAGTGCATCAGAAATCGTCGATCGGGTTTGCGAAATTGGCAGACAAATGGATCGCGAGGTTGTGCTCATCAGCGATTCACCCGGGTTCGCCAGTAGCCGGCTAGGGGTCGTATTGGGACTGGAGGCAATCCGCATGCTGGAGCAGGGAGTGGCCTCTGCCGCTGATATTGATGCTGCCATGGTCCATGGCTATCGGCACCCGATAGGCCCTTTGCGTCTGACCGACCTGGTTGGCCTGGATGTCAGACTGGCAATAGCACAATATCTCCATGAGAAACTGGGCTCATCGCAATTTGAACCCCCGAAGCTGCTGCAGGAAATGGTGCGTGATGGCCTGCTTGGAAAAAAGTCAGGAAAAGGTTTTTACTGCTGGAAGGAGTAGTTGACAGAAAAGTCCGGCCACGCCCGTACCGGACTGTTGTATCAGCGCTCATCGGAATGGATCGTTGCCTTCCAGCCTGATCCTGGGGATTAATCCTCCAAGTAGAGTCATCCCCAGTTCGTCTACCACAGTACAAAATACGATAAGCAACTGATTCAGACATGCCTTGACTTGACTGACAGTCAGGACTTGCCTGGGTCTACGACGGCATGATCAGAACGGGGTCTATACCCCCAGGTAACGGCGTTTCAGATCTTCTCCGGAAAGCAACTCACTGGAATCACCAACCCAGACCGTACGGCCTTTCTCAATTATAAAATGGCGATCAGCTATTCGGGCGAGGTCGCTTACATTCTTGTCAATCACCAGAATAGAAAGCCCAGATTGCTTCAGCTTCACCAAACACGACCAAATCTCGCGACGAACCAGTGGCGCTAAGCCTTCAGTGGCTTCATCCAATATAAGTAAGGTGGGATTGATCATCAGAGCACGACCAATTGCGAGCATCTGCTGTTCACCGCCGGACAACAAACTCCCCAAACTGTGCCGGCGCTCAAACAAGGCAGGAAACATCTGCAGCACTCGATCCAATTCCCAAGGTTTCTCTACACACTGGCGATTCGCAGCGGTAACCCGGAGATTCTCAAGCACCGTAAGATTCGGGAAAATCTGGCGCCCCTCCGGCACCAGACCGACACCAGCTTGAGCGATTCGGAAACTCGGCAATCCCCCCATCTCCTGCCCATGTATGCGAATACTGCCCGCCTTAACTGGCAATAGCCCCATAATGCAGTTGACAGTCGTCGTCTTCCCCATCCCGTTCCGACCCATCAGGGTAACGACCTCGCCAGTATCCACCTCCAAATCAACTCCGAAGAGTGCCTGACTGACACCATAAGACGCCTGTAGTCCCCGGACTTCAAGCATCGCGATCTACCCCTCTTCACCCAGATAAGCTTTACGAACACGGTCATCGTTACGGATTTCTGTGGGGCTGCCCGTAGCGATAGTCTTTCCGCTCACCATGACGGTGATCCGATCAGCGATAGCGAAAACCACATCCATGTCGTGCTCCACCAAGAGCACCCCCTTGTCCTGTTTGAGCTCTTGCAGAAGCCCAACCATCGCGGTGGTCTCTTCGGGACCCAGTCCAGCTGCTGGCTCATCTAGCAGAAGCATTACAGGATTAGTCGCCAATGCCATAGCCATTTCCAGCAAACGATGTTCGCCGTGGGACATCTCGCCAGCGTTGCGCTCTGATGCATCCCCAAGGCCAACCTTTTGCAAGGCCTCCAGCGCGCCTTGGCGAAGCGCTGCATCTTCCGCCGCTGGTTTCCAAAATCTGAACGAGTGACCGGTATGGGCCTGCGCCGCCAAAGCGACATTTTCCAATGCAGAAAACTCTGAAAAGATACTGGTAACCTGAAAGGTTCGAGCTAGGCCACGCCGCGCCCGCGCCGGAGTCGCGTCTAACGTGATGTCGTCTTCACGAAATCGTATCGTACCCGAATCGGCTGCGAGTTCTCCGGCCAACAATGCCACCAGAGTCGTCTTTCCAGCTCCGTTAGGACCGATCACGGCATGTATCTCACCACGCGAGATCTTTAAACTGACATCACTGGTCGCAGCAATACCCCCGAAACTGCGGCTCAGTCCAGAGACTTCGAGAAGCGGCTCACTCATCTCGCGCCTCGAATACGGCCTGCCAATGCGCCAAACCCTTTACTGGCAAACTTTGCCACCAAAATCAGCAGCAATCCGAGATACAAATGCCAATAGACAGTAATCTCGGAAAGGACAGTCTCCATAAGAATGAATATTGCGGCCCCCACTGCGGGACCGAACAAAGTGCCCGGGCCTCCTAAAATTACCATCGCTATCAGCTCCCCAGACCGGGTCCAGTCCATCATCTCTGGGCTGATAAAGCCAGTAAAGTTGCCCATGAGCCAACCCGCCAAACCACAAAGCATTCCCGAAATAACGTAACAGCTCAGTTGGTAGCGAAAGGTGGGAAACCCTACCGTCTGCATCCGTAACTCATTACTCTTCGTGCCACGAATAACCATGCCAAAGTGGGAATTCACAATCCGGTGCACCAAAAGCAATGCAAGCAACAGGCATCCGAGAATCACGTAATACAGGACGACGTTGTTCTCCAAATCAAGCAGCCCGCCGAAATCACTCCGAGCATAAATGACCAGTCCGTCATCGCCACCATACTCTTCGATACTCACGAACGTGAAGTACATCATCTGGGCAAATGCCAGCGTGATCATGATGAAATATGCGCCCCGGGTACGAAGACATATCGCGCCGGTGATTAAAGCGAAGACCCCGCATCCACCAAGCGCCAACAGCAGTTGAAGTATTCCGCTGTACTCATCGTAGTACGCTGGAATTCCTACGGCATAAGCCCCGATTCCGATATACACCGAGTGGCCAAGACTAATCATGCCGCCGTAACCCAGAATAAGATTCAGACTAATGGCTGCAATGGCCAAAATCATCAGCCGCATCAAGACGTCGAGATAAAACGGCTGATCCCAGTAACTGATCGCCAAAGGCGCCAGGAACAGAATCAGTACGCCGGCCAATGCTATCCAATAGCGGCCGGATTTATCTGCCCGAGCTGACATCAACGTCCTCTTGGGGGGAAAAGACCTTGTGGGCGGAAATAAAGAATGGCCGCCATCAGGATATAGATCAGCATTGCCGAAATCGCTGGCGCTGATGTTTCTGCCGCCTGATTGGAAAGCACCAGCTTCAACATATCGTCGAGAAAAGACCGGCCCAATGTATCGATAAGACCAACAACCAGAGCGCCGACAAATGCACCTTTTATCGACCCTATCCCGCCTATCACTATCACGACGAATGCAACGATCAGAATCTCGTTGCCCATCCCGATACTTGCTTCAGTAATCGGCGCAATCATCAATCCTGCAAGGCCCGCCA
>NZKZ01000116.1 GCA_002694065.1 Acidiferrobacter sp. | reverse complement strand
ATTCCTGAGTGAACGCCTGAAGCCTTATCGGGTAGCCGCGGTCCTGATCGGATTTATCGGCGCATTGCTTATCCTGCGGCCGGGACTGCGGGTGATCGATATCGGGGCGTTAGCCCAGCTGGGCGCCGCACCGCTTTTCGCCTGTTCGTACCTGATGGCGAAGTCCGCCACCCGGCGCGAGGCCAGTTCCATGATTGTGGTCCTGTTGTCGGTGTTCTGTACCCTGACACTCGCTCTGCCGGCGCTCCTGGTTTGGCGGACGCCCACCCTTGAGGAGTTGCTGCTGCTGGGGCTGACGGCACTGCTGGCCACCTCGGGGCATTACTGCATGACGCGAGCGCTTGAGGCGGCAGAGGTCTCCGCCGTGCAGCCCTTTACTTTCCTGCAACTTGTCTGGGCAACCATTTTAGGACTCATTCTGTTTGATGAAACCCCGGATGTCTGGATCTGGATCGGGGGAGCCGTGATCGTTGGTTCGGCCACCTGGATGGCCCAACAGGAAGTGCGTTCGATTCGCCTCGACAGCAAGACGCGGTAGACTGGAAGCCCGATTGCCTGTACGCGCGCCATGAAGCCATACCGACCGCTGTCGAGTCTCGCCACCCATGAGGTGACCAATGTGCCGCCGCATATGGGTGACCAGGATCTTTGGGCTGACGACCAGGCATTGCGCGAATGGTTCGCCTTGTGCGGCGGCGGGCAGCACGAAGCCCACATTGCCAGGGTAGGACGAGCCACGGGCCTGGAGGACACGTTCGAAAAAGCCCGTCAGGCCAACCGGAATGTACCGCAGCTGCAGGCTTTTGACCGCTACGGTATGCGCATTAATGCCATCGAATTTCATCCGGCGTACCACGACCTGATGGATCTTGCAGTCTCCCACCAGCTGCATAACTTTGCCTGGCACCACGAAGGCAACGCCGGCCATCTGGGCCAGGCGGCGTTGACCTACCTGTTCAGCCAGCCTGAGGGCGGGGTAATGTGCCCCATGGCGATGACCTATTCCGCCGTCCCAAGCCTTCGCAGTACTCCGCTGATCGAAGCCGACTGGCTGCCGCGGGTGCTCTCCAATACCTACGATCGACGGGATATCCCGGTGGCCGAGAAAACGGGCGCCCTGATCGGGATGTTCATGACGGAAAAGCAGGGGGGTTCTGATGTCCGCAGCAATTCCACTCAGGCCGTGCCGGCTGGAGAAGGCAGCGGCCCGGGCGCAGAATATCTCCTGACAGGGCACAAGTTTTTCTGTTCCGCACCCATGTGCGATGCTTTTTTGGTGTTGGCGAAGACCACCGATCACGGGGTGTCGTGTTTTCTGGTGCCGCGCTGGCGCCCTGACGGCGAGCGGAACAATGTTGCAATCCAGCGGCTCAAGGACAAACTCGGCAACCGTTCCAACGCATCGACCGAGATCGAATTTGAGGAGACCTACGGATTAATGGTGGGAGAAGAGGGTCGCGGCGTCAGGACCATCATTGATATGGTGTCAGGCAACCGGCTCTATTGCGCCATGTCTTCGGCGGGCATGATGCGTCAGGCAGTGGTACAGGCGCTGCACCATTGCCGGCACCGCCGCGTCTTTGGTGAGCGGCTTATTGACCAGCCGCTGATGCGCAATGTCCTTGCCGATATGGCACTTGAAAGCGAAGCAGCACTGGCGCTGGGGCTGCGGGTCGCAAGTGCCATGGATCAACCGGGCGATCCACACGAAGCCGCGGTGGCCCGTCTGGGCACCGCGGTGGCCAAATACTGGAATACCCGTCGATGCCCCTATCTGGTGTTTGAGGCCATGGAGTGCCATGGCGGTCCCGGTTACATTGAGGACAGCATCATGCCCCGGCTTTATCGGGAGGCTCCGGTCAATTCAATTTGGGAAGGGTCGGGCAACGTGATAGGGCTTGATGTACTGCGCGCCATTGGACGCGAGCCCGAGGTGCTTCGCGCGCTCATGACTGAACTTGAGAAGGGGCAGGGCAGTGATGATCATCTTGATCGGGCGATTGATGATCTGACGCGCGAACTTGAAAATCCCGAGAACATCGAAACCGGACTGCGTACGATTACCGAGATGATGGCGCTGACCCTGCAGGGGTCTTTGCTTGTGCGCCATGCCCCGCCGGCGGTGGCGCAGGCGTTCTGCCGGTCGCGCCTGGGGTCGCACTATCGCGGAGCCTTTGGCACCCTGCCGCGGGACTGTGATCTCTCGGTGATCCTCGACCGGGCGATCCCGGGCGGGAGCGCCTGATTTCATTTGCTTTGCCCCGCGGGGCAGATACTGCCGCTGACGGGCTCACCTGATGAGACGCCCACAGGCGATAATTATCGCAATGGTTTCCCCCGCTACGTTGCGCTACTGAGTGGCAGCTGATGCTGCATCTGCACCACGCCAATCGTCTGGAGGATCTCGCCGAAGTGCTTCGGCGCAATCTCGAAACCCCCCTCAGCGAAGCACTTCAACCGGAGATCATCGCGGTTCCCGGCACGGCGATCAGCGAGTGGCTGACGATTCGCCTCGCCGCAACCACCGGTATCAGCGCCAATATGCAATGGCTGCTGCCGGCAAGACTCCTTTGGCAGATCTTTCGCGACACCCTGGCTGAGGTTCCCGACGCCAACGCCTTCTCGGCCGATGTCCTCGCCTGGCGTGTGCTGCCGGCACTTGAAGAGGAGGATTTCGTATCGCGCCATCCGGCGTTGTCACGCTACCTTCAGGACAGCAGCGAACTGCAGCGTTGGCAGCTCGCCCGACAGATGGGTCTTCTTTATGAACAGTATCTGGTGTTTCGACCCGACTGGATTCTCGATTGGGAGCGGGGTCAGGCCGCACACTGGCAGGGGGCCTTGTGGCAACGNCTCATCAGCGAAGGAGATACGCGTCATTGGCTGAAATGGCGCGATGCGTTGTTTGAGCGCCTCNCCGGCGGATCAATCGATGAAGGGGTATTGCCCGAGCGGTTATCNCTCTTTGCCCTNACGGGACTATCACCGGCATTTCTCGAATTCGTTGCNACTGTCGCCCGGCATACCGAGGTCCACCTGTACCACCTCAATTTCAGCGAGGGGTATTGGGCCGAGATCGTGAGTGACCGGGAGCGTGCCCGGCTGCTGGCCGTACAGGGCGAAGCAGCGGATGCCTATCTGGATCAGGGTAACCGCCTGCTGGCCACGATGGGTCGGCTGGGCCGTGAAACGCTGGTCCAGTTAATCGGTCTGGAGGCGATTGAGTCCGAGACCTATCAGGTACCCGGGCGCAGCACGCTGCTGGGTGTAATCCAGTCGGATATGGTGGAGCTCCTTGACAGCCGCACGAAGCCGCCCCCGGAGCTCGCCGCTGATGACCGGTCGATCGAGGTGCATGTCTGTCATGGCCCGATGCGTGAGGTCGAGGTGCTGCACGACCGTCTGCTGGATGCGTTTGCGCGTGATCCTGATCTGACGCCGGCCGATGTCCGGGTGTTCATTCCGAGACTGGAGGACTATGCGCCGTTGATCGAGTCTGTCTTCGGCTCGGCGACCGGAGCCCGATACATCCCCTTTGCGCTCGCCGAACACGCTCTTGCTGATCAGGGGGCTCTGGTGCAGGGATTTCTTGCCTTGCTCCGCTTGCCCCAGGGCCGGCTCGATGCCCGCGAGGTCAGTGCGCTGTTGGACCTGCCCATGCTGCAACGACGATTTGCCCTGACCCAAACCGATGTGGAGCAGATCCTGAACTGGATAGAGACGCTCGGCATCCACTGGGGCGTGGACGAGCAAGAGCTTGAGTCCCTGGCGGTCTCAGTCAATCCTGAGCACACCTGGCGCGGCGGCACCGATCGCCTGCTGATGGGTTTTGCCTTGGGCGACACGGATTCGGTCTACGGGGGATATCTTCCCGTGCTGCCTGGGGATTCGTCGCTGGCCGAGCTGCTTGGACGATGGCGGGGATTTCTCGAACAGGTGATTACACTTCGCCAGACCTTGTCCGGATCGTATTCCCTGTCACGCTGGATAACGATCTGCCATCAGATCCTGGATCGCTTTTTTGCGCCAGATGAGACCGAGATGGACAACGTGGTGCGGCTTCGACAGCGTCTTGCCAGGCTCGCAAGTGATGGCGTGATTGCAGAGTGTGTGGGTCCGTTGTCTTTGCCGGTCCTGCGTGATGCCGTTGAGCGGCGCATCGGCGATGCCGTTGGCGGGCGTTTCATGAGCGGCGGGGTCACTTTTGCAACGTTGGCCCACGGCCGCTGCGTTCCGGCTCGGCTGATCTGCCTGCTGGGGATGAATGGCGATCACTTCCCCGGTCGGGAAAGGGTGCGGGGCCTCGATCAGATGAGTCTTGCACCCCGTGTCGGGGATCGGCTCCGGCGCGACGAGGATCGACTGGCTTTTTTGGAAGCATTGAACAGCGCCCGCTCTGCGCTCTATATCAGTTATACCGGGGCAAGCGCCCGCGACGACACCCTGCAGCCGCCGTCCGTTGTCGTCAGTGAGCTGCTGGAGGAGATTGATGCGCTGACCCGAGATCCCACCCGGTCAGAGCAATTGACCGTGCGTCATCCGCTACAGCCCTTTAGCGAACGGTACTTTGACGGTTCGGCAGAGCTTTTCAGTTATGCCGAGGAGATGGTGACGCCTGCAACGGTCTCGATACAGGACACACCGCCGCTTTTTGCATCGAAGCTGGAGGCGCCGGAACCGGGGGATCTTTCGCTGGATCAGCTGGTAGATTTTCTGGCGAACCCCGCCAGGGTGCTCCTTAAGGGTCGCCTCAATATCTCTCTTGAACCAGGGGCCGCTCTCCTGCCTGTCCGTGAGCCCATGGTGCTTGATCCTCGCGCACGGCGGGCGCTGGAGCGTGATGCGCTCGCTGCGCAATTGTCGGGAGAGGAGCGCACGCGCTTTATTGAGCAATCCCGTCTTGGGGGGGCGCTGCCGTCGGGCATGCCGGGTGTACTCGCGGCCCAGCAGGCGTGGACCCGGGCCACTCCGGTAATGACGCATCTTGCACCGTTGCTGGATCCCGAACCCGGCCAAACCGTAGCGATCGAGACAGTGCTCGAAGGATGGCGGCTGCATGGGTTGCTTGAAAATGTCGGATCCAACGGACAGATCCTGTGGTCGGTCGATGCCTTGAGTCCCTGGGTCATGCTGCGCGCGTGGTGCGCGCATCTTTTGCTGAATACGGATTCGGGTGCCCCGTCGCACGAGACGCATCTTGTTGATGCCGCGGGGGTGATTCGTTTCCCTGCACAGGAAGATGCCGTTGCAAAGCTGCGCAGCCTCATTGAGGTCTATCGTGAGGGGTTATGCCGGCCGGTGCCGTTTTTTCCAAGAAGTGCCTGGGCTTATGTGTCGGCAGCGAAGAATCCACTCGGCAAGGCGCAAAGAATCTGGATGGGATCTGAGTATGCGGCAGCGGTGGGAGAGTCTGCGGATCCGTTTTTTGCTTTGGCATTTCGTGATCGACTGGAGACGGCCCTCGACGGTGAATTCGAAGGGCTTGCGGCGCAGGTATTCGGGACCCCGGCACGGCTCGTGAAAGAGGCGCGCGGATGATGGCCCGACCACTCGATCCGTTTGGCGTCCCGCTCCAGGGTGTCAATCTGGTAGAAGCGGCCGCCGGCACGGGGAAGACCTGGACCATCACAGCGCTTTATCTGCGCCTGCTGCTGGAACAGGATCTGCCAGTCGCGAGAATCCTGGTGGTGACCTATACCCGGGCGGCGACGGGTGAGTTGCGGCAAAGATTGCGCGGTGCACTGGTAGCTGCCCTGGAGGCGTTTGGCGATCCAGAGGCCTGCGCGGATCCGATGATTGCGCCGCTTCTTGATGCAGGCTATGACAGAGAGGCAGCGATCCGCAAACTGCGTTGCGCGGTTGCCGACTTTGATCAGGCTGCGGTATTCACCATCCACGCTTTCTGTGAGCGGGTCCTCGGCGACAGCGCCTTTCAGAGCGGCATGGCCCTTGAGACAGAACTCGTCCCTGATGACGGGCCGCTGTTGGCCGAGGTCATCGACGATCTGTGGCGCAAGGCCATTTACCCGGCAAGCGCCTGTTGGGTGAACTGGCTGTCAAGCCAAGAGAAGTTGCGCAGTGCAGACGATCTTCACGAACGCTTAAGCCCGCTTGTCGGGAAGCCTTTTATCAGCATATCGATTCCTGCAGACGCTGAAGACCTCGCCGCACGGGAAGATGCCCTGACGGCCGCTTTTTGTGAGGCAGCGGCGTGCTGGGACGCGCATCGGGATGAGGTCAGTGCGTTGCTGACCGATCCCGCATCGGGACTTCATCGGAACCGGTACCGGCTGAAGAGCATGCCGGTCTGGATCAGCGGGTTCGACGCGATTTTTTCCCAACCTTTCGTCGACATCGGCAGGTTGGAGGATGCTCCCGGTGTGAGAAAACTCACCCGCACGATCTTGTCTGAACCGGGCTCGGTTAAAAAAGATGCATCAGTGCCCCA
>NZKZ01000007.1 GCA_002694065.1 Acidiferrobacter sp. | reverse complement strand
AAGGCACAATTGGAGAGCGTAGTTTCGCTTCATATGGTCCGGTGGTAGTCTTGGTGTATGAGAAATACACAGCCGTTCCGGGACCCGCGTTGACCAGCTTCTACCACCTCTTGGTCTCTCTTGAGCAAAAGCTCGGCGCAGTGTTATTGCCTATTGATCACGATGCCGCAGATGCCAAGCGGCTCATTTCGTCGAATGCGGCATTTCTTGAATTGACCCGCTCTGCCGCGGCTGAGATCTTTTTGGAAAACGGGTGTAAGACCAAAGACGACCCCGTCACGCTATTTCCAACCCTTGACGCACTAGGTCGTATAAAAAGGGAGCAGAGAGATCGCGAAGTATTGGATCTTGTCGCGGCGGACCTGCTCGAACAGATCGGCGCAGCGGTTATCGAAGTGCTTTCCCACAAAGCCCGCGCCAGCCGGCACCTGGTGCCGTCATCCGGCGCTCGTCTCCAACGCGATATCGCGCGTTCTTAAGCCAAAGACACGGCTTAAGGCTGAGGCGGGATCTGCGGACCGGTATCCACAACGCCCAGCGCTTGCTGGCGCAGAAAATGGTCCGCCAGCACAAGCGCAAGCATCGCCTCGGCGATAGGGACCGCTCGGATACCGACGCAGGGATCATGGCGCCCTGTGGTTACGACCTCTACGGCTTGGCCATCGGTGTCGACCGTTCTTCCTGGGGTGGGAATACTTGACGTTGGTTTAAGTGCCAAGGCCGTCTGAATCTGCTGCCCGCTCGAGATCCCTCCCAGGATCCCTCCTGCGTTGTTGCTGAGAAACCCCTCCGGTGTCATCTCGTCACGATGTTCGCTGCCCCGTTGTCTCACACTCCCGAATCCCGCTCCGATCTCTACCCCTTTGACAGCATTTATCGACATCATCGCCCGAGCGATATCTGCGTCGAGCCGATCGAAGACGGGCTCCCCAAGTCCAGCAGGCACGCCGTCTGCCTGGACGATCACTTTGGCACCAATTGAATCCCCTGCTCTTCGGAGCGCATCTATCAAGGCGGCTATGTCATCGACCTGTCCCGCATCTGGGAAGAAAAAGGGATTTTCAGGCACTGTGGTCCAATCGATCGATTCTGCTTCGATGTCCCCGATCTGACTCATACAGCCCCGAATGCGGATACCCGCCCGATCAAGAAGCAACTTTCTCGCCACCGCGCCAGACGCCACCCGGGCTACGGTTTCCCGAGCAGACGCACGACCGCTGCCGCGGTAATCGCGCAATCCATACTTCTTCAGATAGGTAAAGTCAGCGTGCCCCGGACGAAACTGATCGCGGATCTTTTGGTAATCCCTCGGACGCTGATCCTCGTTTCGAATCAGCAGTGCAATCGGAGCGCCGGTGGTGTTCCCCTCAAAGACGCCTGAGAGAATCTCCACCGAATCGGATTCACGTCGTTGGGTCGTGTATCGAGATTGCCCTGGCCGCCTGCGATCCAGGTCACCCTGAATATCTGATTCCGCCAGCGGCAACCCCGGCGGACAGCCGTCTATCACGCAACCCAACGCAGGGCCGTGACTCTCGCCAAAAGTGGATACCCGAAAGAGGGTTCCCAGCATGCTACCGGCCATTAGCTGCCTCCAATAGAAAGAAGCCCACCCTAGGCCCGCGGCAAGGTTACGCCGCTTTGGCCCTGGTATTTGCCCTTCCGGTCTTTGTAGGACACTTCACAGACTTCGTCCGACTCAAAGAAGAGCACTTGCGCCACCCCCTCGTTTGCATAGACCCGAGCGGGCAACGGCGTCGTGTTGGAGAACTCCAAGGTGACGTGGCCTTCCCACTCAGGCTCAAATGGAGTGACGTTCACGATAATACCGCACCGCGCATAAGTTGACTTCCCCAGACAGATAGTGAGGACGTTCCTCGGGATCCGAAAGTACTCAACCGTTCGGGCTAGAGCGAAAGAATTTGGGGGGATGATGCAGCATGACCCTTCAAAATCGACAAAACTGCTCTCATCGAACGCCTTCGGATCCACGATCGCAGAGTTGATGTTGGTGAAGATCTTGAACTCGCTGGAGCAGCGGATGTCATACCCGTAACTTGACGTGCCGTAGGAGACAACTTTTTGTCCCGCTACCGTGGACACCTGGCCTGGCTCATAGGGATCAATCATGCCCTTTTCCGCCATCCTTCTAATCCAACGGTCTGACTTGATCGCCATACTTCCGGTGATCCAGCAGATCAGGTATTTTGAACCACAATGGAGGGGAACACCTCACTATAATTACGCTTGCGCGCAGCAAGACGCCCTGCCACCTGCCGCGCGATCCTCCGATAATTGGCCGCGACGGCGCCATCCGGGTCCGCCACGACCGTGGGACGTCCGCCATCAGCATCCTCGCGAATGCGAATGTCCAGGGGAATACCTCCGAGGATGTCGACACCGTACTCAGATGCCATGCGTTCCCCACCGCCCGTGCCGAAGATCGCTTCCTCGTGTCCGCATTTGCTGCAGATATGCGTGCTCATATTCTCGATGACGCCCAGCACGGGAATCTCAACTTTCTCAAACATCTTGAGAGCTTTTCTAGCATCCAGCAAGGCGATGTCTTGCGGGGTTGTCACGATAGCCGCTCCCGAGACCGGGACTTTCTGCGCCAAGGTGAGTTGTGTATCCCCTGTCCCCGGGGGAAGGTCAATCACGAGGTAGTCGAGTTCACGCCATTGCGTATCATTAAGCAATTGCTCCAAGGCCTGGGTCACCATCGGCCCACGCCAAATCATGGGTGTGTCGTCGTCAATCAGGAACCCGATAGACATCGCCTGGAGCTCATAACTGATCATAGGTTCCAGCGTCTTGCCGTCGCTCGATTGTGGCCGGCCACTGATCCCCAGCATCCGGGGTTGACTCGGCCCGTAAATATCGGCATCTAGGATCCCGGCAGCGGCGCCTTCTGCCGCCAGCGCCAGCGCAAGGTTCGAGGACACCGTAGATTTGCCCACCCCGCCCTTGCCCGAGGCTACCGCAATGATGTTTTTAACACCCTTGATCGGGGTCACCCCTTTTTGGACCTCATGCGCAACAACTTTCGTTTCAATTGCTACCTGTACGTCACCCGGGTAGCCCGCGTCTGCCACAGCGCCTCGGACAAGACCGCGCAACTCGTCGTGCCATCCAGTCGCGGGATATCCCAGCGTCAGNCTGATTTCCATCCCGGTCGGCGTCACACCCATGTCGCCGAGGCTTTTGCCATCGCCCAAACTGACCCCGGTGTGGGGATCAATGATGGCGGCTACCGCACTCTTAATATTTTCATCCGGACTGTCTGTCATCGGTGTCGTTATCTCGAATTTTTGACTTGAGGTGAATCGATACCTGATTGTCCCAAGTCCTGAATCAAGGGGTCGTGATGCTACCACACCAGGGCCGGACGAATCCCCGTTCGGCTATACTTTCGCTCGCTATCCAAAACCCCGACCCGCTCCCCTTCGCGCCGCTCAATACCCGTCGAAACCGAGATCCCACCGCCAGAAGCCATCGCATGACTGACGCCCCGCGCAAGATCCTCGCCACCAGCGCCTTACCTTACGCCAACGGTCCGATTCACCTCGGTCATCTCGTTGAATACATTCAGACTGACATCTGGACGCGTTTTCAACGGATGAGCGGTCACGAGGCCTACTACATCTGCGCGGAAGATACTCACGGCACACCGATCATGCTCAAGGCCCGCTCGGAGGGGATCACACCCGAGGCGCTGATCGAAAAAGTGGGAAATGAACATCGGCAGGATTTTGCAGGATTCAATATTGCCTTTGATAACTACTACACCACACACTCTTCAGAGAACCGGAAATTTTCGGAATTGATTTTCGAGAGGCTGAAGGCAAAAGGCCATATTCAAACCCGGACGATTACACAAGCCTATGATTCGGCTGAGGAGATGTTCCTGCCAGACCGCTTCATTCGGGGGACCTGTCCCCGCTGCGGTGCGGAAGATCAAAACGGTGATAATTGCGAGGTTTGTGGCGCAACTTATGCTCCCACTGATCTTGCCAACGCGGTATCTGTGATCTCAGGCACAGCGCCCGTACAGCGGGACTCAGAGCACTACTTCGTTCGCCTCTCTGATTTTGAGTCGATGTTGCGAGAATGGACTGGATCCGGCCGACTGCAAACTGAAGTCGTCAACAAGCTCAACGAATGGTTCGACGCGGGTCTTCAGGATTGGGATATTTCTCGCGATGAGCCCTATTTTGGGTTCGAGATCCCAGGTGCGCCAGGCAAATATTTTTATGTCTGGTTGGATGCTCCCATTGGCTATATGGCGAGCTTTGAAAATTTCTGTAACGCTAACGGCGTGGACTTCGACAGTTTCTGGGCACCCGAGGCACCCGCGGAGCTCTATCATTTCGTCGGCAAAGACATCCTCTATTTTCACACCCTATTTTGGCCCGCCATGCTGCACGGGGCCGGCTTCCGAACTCCCACGGCCGTATTTACCCATGGTTTTCTCACAATCAATGGACAGAAGATGTCCAAGTCACGCGGCACGTTTATTACCGCGCGCACCTATCTCGATCACTTGGATCCCGATTACCTGCGGTATTACTTCGCCGCAAAACTTAACAATCGCGTAGAGGATCTTGATTTCAGCGTTGAGGATTTTGTTACCCGAGTAAACGCAGACCTGGTCGGCAAAGTTGTCAATATCGCCAGCCGTTGTTCAGGCTTCATCGAGAAACATTTTTCCGGCCAATTGTCTGGCACAGAGCCCGAGACCTCACTCAATGAGCAGTTTCGAGAGCGGCACGGGGTCATTTGCCAGCACTTCGAACATCGAGAGTACAGCCGGGCCGTACGGGAGATCATGTCGCTGGCCGATATGGCCAATCAATACATTAACGATCTCAAGCCCTGGATTATCGCGAAGGACCCGGATCGACGGGATGAACTGCAGGCTGTGTGCACCCATGGTCTGAATCTTTTCCGCATGTTGATCACCTGGCTTGCACCCGTGGTGCCCGACCTTGCTGAGCGCAGTGCCCAATTCCTGCGTCACCCGGTTGCCGCGAGAGGGGCATTCAGTCAGATTCAATCGCCCCTGCTCAATCACCAGATCGGCCCGTTTTCCCGACTATTGGACCGAATTGATCCCGACCAGGCCCAAGCCATGATGGAGGAAACCCAACTGATGAATTCTGACGCCACCGACTCTGCCGCGGGAAAACACTTGCGGGACGAGCCGTTATCCCCTCAGATCACTATTGATGATTTCTCGAAAGTGGACCTTCGGGTCGTTCGCATCATTGCCGCCGAGCATGTCGAGGGGGCAGATAAACTCCTGAAGTTCACTTTGGACCTTGGGAGTGAAACGCGAGACGTGTTTGCGGGCATTAAGAGCGCGTACGATCCTCAGGACCTGGTAGGCCGGCAGGTCGTCATGGTGGCGAATCTTGCCCCCCGAAAGATGCGCTTTGGGGTATCCAACGGAATGATCCTTGCCGCTTCAGGTGTTGATGATGATGGCGGGATCTTCGTGCTCTCTCCCGACGCCGGGGCACAACCCGGGATGCGTGTACGCTAAGACAACGAAATATCTTCGTTGAATACCTCAAGCGCCTTGCCGTCGCAACGGGATCTCTTCGAAATCCCGGATGACATTTGTTATCTCAACTGTGCCTATATCTCTCCACTATTGAAGTCCACGGTCAAAGCAGGCATGCAGGGCCTGGAACGCAAGAGCCGGCCGTGGGAGATTCGTCCCACAGACTTCTTCTCAACCGCAAGAGAGGTGAGGAGACTCGCCTCGGGGCTGTTCGGGGCTACGCCAGACGACATCGCAATCGTCCCATCCGCCAGTTATGGACTCGCTACTGCGGCCCGAAATCTGCCTGTNCNACGGGGTCAAAATATAGTTGTCCTCGCCGAGCAATACCCTTCCAATTTCTATATCTGGGAGCGGGTCGCTCGGGACNCNGACGCCACGATTCGCACCGTGCCTCGGCCCCCTAACGGAGACTGGACGAGCGGAATACTGGAAGCACTTGATCCGGACACCGCGATTGCTGCGTTGCCCCAATGTCACTGGTCAGACGGCACTCTCGTCGATCTGCTACGGGTAAGACACCGACTTAACGATTTAGGGGCAGCACTGGTGCTAGACCTGACACAAAGCCTCGGTGCGATGGCTTTCGACCTCGAGCAGATTCAGCCAGATTTTGCTGTCGCGGCAGCCTACAAATGGCTGCTGGGACCTTATTCCACGGGTTTGCTGTACGTGCATCCCCGTCATCACCGCGGAGAGCCCCTCGAGCTACCCATTTTTTCCCGAGAAAACGCAGAGGTCTTCAGCGACATTCGCTACCGCAGCGAGTTTGCGCAGGGCGCCTGCCGGTACGACGTGGGCGAGGTCGCGAATTTCGCGCTTTTGCCTGCCCTGCTGAATGCGCTCACCCAAATTACTGAGTGGAGCGTTCCCGCTATCGAAGCCACGCTGGCCCAACGAACTGAACGGATAGCGCGCGAAGCCAAGGCGCTTGGTCTTGACGTTACCGATCCCGGATTCCGTGCGCCCCATTTCGTGGGGATCCGTTTTCCCGACGGACAGCGACCAGATCTCGCTGAGCAACTTCGGATCGAGAACGTTTATGTCGGGCTTCGCGGTGATGCGCTTCGCGTGACCCCCTATCTTTACAATACGGAAGAGGATCTCGCTCGTTTTGGCGAGGTCCTGCGGGGCAGCCTATGAGACAGTCTGTCGAACAATTTGCGGCAGAACTGGACGAACTCCTTCCGCAATTGCAGTGTCAGCGTTGTGGCTACCCAACCTGTGCCGACTTTGCCGAAGCGATCGTCCGCGGACGGTGTCGCCCGAACCGATGCGACCCGGGAGGTTCTCGGGTCCTCGACGATTTGAACCGTCTGACGGGCGGGACCGAGGCTTGTTTGGACCCTGCCTACGACACTCCTTCATTGCCCGAGGCAGTCATTATCGAGGAATCGGAGTGCATCGGGTGCACGCTTTGTATCAAGGCATGCCCTGTCGATGCCATCATCGGGGCCGCCAAGCTCATGCATACGGTTTTATCCGGCGACTGCACTGGGTGCGAACTGTGCCTCCCCGCCTGTCCGGTGGATTGTATTCACCCCATTAAGATCAACAAAAAAGAATCTGTGCTGTTTCAGGAATCCCTACTCGCCCGGGCCTCTTTCCATCGCGCTCATTTTCGCCGGCGGCAGGCACGCTTAGGCGGCTCTCAAAAGCCTCGCAAGACAGACAACCGCCTCACCAGGGAGAAAACCATAGCCGATAGCGTTGCACGTATCCGGGGCAAACGCGAGAAAATGCGAGGGAGTCCTGTCTCTGATGAAAAAGACACAACGCTCTGAACTTTTCGAACGACTCCAGGAGTCAATCCCTGAACCCGTCACTGAACTCAAATATCGGACCCGATTCCAACTCCTGGTCGCTGTGATTTTGTCTGCACAAGCGACAGACGTTTCGGTCAACCGGGCGACGCGGCCCCTGTTTCGGGTCGCGGCCACACCTCAAGCGATTCACGACCTGGGCGTTGTCGGTCTTAAACACTACATCCGCTCTATCGGACTCTTCAACACGAAAGCGGTGAATATCATCAAGACATGTTCGATCCTGCTGGAAAAACATGCGGGCCGGGTCCCTTGCGACAGAGCTGCTCTCGAAGCACTTCCGGGTGTGGGCCGGAAAACCGCTAACGTCGTGCTCAACACCGCTTTTGGCGAGCCCACCATCGCGGTCGATACACACATCTATCGGGTATCGAACCGCACGGGTCTTGCCAAAGGACGCACGGTACTTGCCGTGGAGAAAGCCTTATTGCGAGCAACGCCTGAGCGCTACCTGAAAAATGCGCATCATTTGCTGATCTTGCACGGGCGCTACACCTGTCGGGCGCGCGCACCCCTTTGCGCACAGTGCGTGATCAACAGCCTCTGTCAATGGTCTTCGAAAACTGCATAGCGCTCTTTGGATTCACGCAGGCCAAAGACAGCAGACCCGGCTAGGATCTTTTCAGGTGCCGTTGCCGGACTGCCTCAAACAGGACAATACCCGCCGCAACGGAGACATTCAGGCTCGAAAACTCTGTTGCAGTCGGGATATGTATGAAGGCATCGCAATGTTTGCGTGTCAGCGGGCGCACCCCCGTCGATTCAGAGCCGACCACCAGCGCCAAAGGGCCAGGGAGGTCGAAATCGAAGGCACTGGCCTCGCCCTCTTCTCCTGTGCCGATTAGCCAGATCCCCGCCTTCTTCAGGTTCAAGAGAATCTGACTCCAACTCCCCACCTCGAAAATTTTCACCTGATGGATGCCGCCTTCGGCCACACGTATTGCGGCTGGCGTCAGGCCCGCCCCGGTATGGGACGGCAGAATCACGGCATCGGCACCGGCCGCGGCGGCCGTTCGGATACAGGCGCCGATATTTCTCGGATCGTCCAATCCATCCAAAAGCAGAATCAAGGTCTGATCGGTGACGCCAGAAAGCCAGTCATTCAACTCGGCTTGCCCTGCCCCAGGCGCACTGGCGAGGAGCCCCACAACTCCCTGATGACGAACCTCCCCGGCGAGCCGATCTAACATCCCCACATCAGATCGAACGACCCGTACCCCGCGGGATTTGGCGAGAGCCAACAACTGGGAAATTCGTTGGTCTTTCCTCCCGCCGTCGTGAACGATTTCAGCAATCCGGACCGGGTCAGACCGTAAACCGGCCTCCACAGCGTGAAAGCCGCATAGTGTTGTCGTTCGCTCTGTCATCGACGACTGCGCCTCCCATCACGAACCCGCTTGGACTTGAGTTTTTTCGCGTCTGCGCGGTCTGATTTTCTCAAACGACCAACCTTTTTTTTTGAAGTTTGCCGGTGGGCCGGGGAAAAACTGATCTTTCCCTCATGAAGGTCTGTTCCGGCAACTCTAACTGTCAATGGATCCCCGAGCCGGACCGTACTTCGTGATCGACGGCCGGTCAACGTCAAAAAACGTTCATCAAATTCAAAGTAGTCGCCCCCGAGATCTGAAATATGAACCAGGCCATCGACGGGGAGCGCCTCCAATGTGACGAAGACTCCGAATTCGGTCACGCCAGTCACCTTGCCGGAAAACTCTTCCCCCAAAAATCGCGTCATGAATTCAGCCTTCAACCAACCCATCATCTCGCGCTCAACTGCTTCGGCAGTCCGCTCCGTCA
>NZKZ01000115.1 GCA_002694065.1 Acidiferrobacter sp. | reverse complement strand
CAAGGCCGGGTACTGCGCTTCCTCGTATAACGCTTCTGGCCATGCCGGAAACACCGGCAGATGACGGCCGCCGCCTGCGCCCAGCGTATAACAATGCGACAACTGACCGGCAAAATTCTCATCAAGGTGAATCTCGTGCTCGGCGAGCGGCGAGATCTGGTTGAGCGCCGGATGCACCGTCGGCAGATGATAGGCCTCGAGATAATTTTCGACCGCAAGCTTCCAGTTGGCCTGCACTTCGAGGCGGATTGAGGAATTCGCCTCAGCAAGCCTCAGGAGTGAGGCACCCTCAGCTCCCCAGAAGGGCTTCCAGCGCTGCTCCAACGGGGCGATGAAGTCTTCAAAGGCAGGGGCGTTGCCCGACAGATTGATAAACACCAGATCATGCCACTCCACGCTGTCGACCTGGACCAGCCCAAACTCCTGGCGATTAAAGCCCTCGACATCATTGATTCCCACCCCACCGATATTCGGCGTTCTGGCGAGTTTCCCTTCCAGCGTGTAAGTCCAGGAGTGATACGGGCATCTCAGCGACTGCTTGACCGTGCCCCGCTCACTCACCAGCACATGGCCTCGATGACGGCATACGTTGTGAAAGACCCGAAGCGTGTTATCGCTATCCCGCACCATCAACAGCGGCAATTCCATAAACTCCAGCGGCTGGACGTCTCCTGCGTTTGGAGCATCGCTCGCGAAACCGATACATACCCACATGGGCGAAAAGACCTGCTCTCGCTCTTCGAGAAACTCCGCGCGACGGGTGTAATAGTGATTCGGTAAGGCTTTCACGATACAGTCCTTCATGAACTAGCTTTGGTAGCGAATCCTACTCTACTGATTTCCCTTTCGGGGGCCAAAAAAAGGGGTGTCGCGTACAGGTACTTGTGGTGTCGCATCCAACAAATGCGGCCGCCCTCCAGTCACCAATATTATCGGTTCTGAGGCTCGATCTAATCTCAGGCATTCAGGAGGGAATGATGGCATCCCCGGAATCACAAAAACACGCGCAGGCATACTGGGATCACGGTTTTGTGAGCGCCATTCCCGTGGTCAGCCCAGAGGAGGCTGCCGACCATCGGGGGCACCTCGAGAGTGCGGAGCGCGAAATGGGACATGACCTGCACTATCACAGCAAGGTACACACCGTGCTGAAATCTCCGCTGGAACTTGCCACCCATCCGGCGCTGGTTGATGTTGTGGAGGCGATACTGGGGCCGGACGTCATGCTCTATAACGTGACCTACATCATCAAGGAACCGAAAACCGTCAAGTTCGTCAGTTGGCATCAGGATCTGACTTACTGGGGTTTTGACGGTACCGAACAGGCGTCAGCCTGGCTTGCACTCTCGCCGGCCACGGCCGAGAGCGGCTGCATGCAGATGATCCCCGGAAGCCACCGGCAGGGACTGCGCGAACAGATCACCTCAGATGATCCAGACAACGTACTGTATCAATCACAGACGATTGAGGACGTCCGTGAGGAAGATGCCGTGCTTTGCCCTCTGGCTCCGGGGCAAGCCTCGATCCATCATGGCTGGACGATTCACGCCTCCCACCCCAATACCAGTGAGGACCGGCGGATTGGACTTAACATCCAGTACATCACCCCAAAAATGAAGCAGGTCAAGGCCAAATCTGATTCTGCCATGCTGATCCGCGGCCAGGACCGTTACGGCCACTTTGAGACTGACACGCCTGCTGAAGAATGGCTGCCCCATGATGCGAAGGAGCGTCTTATGGAGACAACAAGCAAGTATCACGCCATCACCGGTTCCCCGAATCCTGTCTGATAAGCGAGTGATGTCTGGTTGCTGTCAGTCACCGCTCGAACGGTGAAAATCATCTTCCAGTCGCTCGATGTCATCTTCGCCAAGATAGGTGCCGGTCTGCACTTCGATGATTTCAAGCGACTCGTCATGCACATTGGCAAGACGGTGAACGGTACCCGGTGGAATATAGGTGGACTGGTTTTCTTGGAGCGTAAATACCTCGTTGGCAAGGGTCACCTCGGCCGTACCGCGCACGACAATCCAATGCTCGGCGCGATGCTGGTGACGTTGTAAAGACAGTTTCTTGCCGGGGTCGACCGTGATCCTTTTGACCTGAAAGCCCTCGCCCTGATCGATCGCGTCAAAACTGCCCCACGGACGGTACACCTTTCTGTGATGCTGCGCTTCACTGCGCTCAGTCGATAAAAGCCCTGCCACCAACGATTTAAGCTCGTCAGTGTGGTCGCGATCGGCCACGAGCAATGCATCCGGTGTGTCCACGATGGCGAGATTTCGGACACCGAGTGTCGCCACCAGGGCACGATCTGCCATCACCAGACTATCTTGGGTCTCGACCGCAAGCACCTCTCCCCGGACTGCATTGCCGTCATCATCCTTTTCAAGAGCAGACCACAAAGCCTCCCAGGAGCCAATATCATCCCAGCCTGCGTCTAGCGGCACCATCATGGCATTGGCGGCCTTCTCCATCACCGCGTAATCAATCGAGTCCTCAGGCGCTTTGGCAAATTCGGTCTCATCAAGACGCAGAAACGGTCCATCTTCACTCGCATTTTTCACGGCCCCGGCGCAATGATTGAGCACTTGCGGCGCGTGCAAAGCAAACGCCTCAAGCAGTGTCGAGGCTCGAAACATAAACATCCCGCTGTTCCAGAAATACCCGCCCTGCTCAAGATAGGACTGCGCCGTTGACTCGTCGGGTTTTTCTACAAACTCCAGCACCGGGACAGATTTTTCTTGNGCGCTGGGCTCAACCCGAAGATAGCCGTATCCGGTATGCGCGCNGCGCGGGGCNATACCGAAAGTGACCAGGTGGTTGTCCTCAGCGAGCAGGNCAGCCTTTTGCAATGCGTGTTGAAAGGCCGTCTCATCCGCAATNATGTGATCTGCCGGAAATACGCCCATCACGACATCGCCATGGGTCGCCTGAACAACCTGAGCCGCTGCAGCCAGCGCCGGTGCCGTCCCCCGTGCCACGGGTTCGAGCACGATGCATTGCGCAGAGGCTCCGATCTCATCAAGCTGTCCCGCTGCCATGAACCGATGCTTCTCATTACACAGCACCAAAGGCGATTCGGCATAACCCGCTCGCTGCAGGCGAAGCACGGTTTCCTGAATCAGTGTGTTTGCCCCCGCCAGTGAATGAAACTGCTTGGGGTGCAGGGCGCGCGAGAGCGGCCAAAGGCGGGTTCCGGCACCGCCGGAAAGGACGACTGGGATCATGGTTCAGGACTAATGGGGTGTTCTTACCAGATGATACGCCCTCGATGCCTGAAAATCATGTCTGCCCCATCGGCGCCGACTTCCCCACATGGCTAACAACGCTGTTGCAATAGGGGCTTTGCTTTAAAATTCCCCTATTCCCTTCCACGGCTGATAGCACGATGCCGAGACGCAATGCCTGAAAACGGCGCTTCGCAGCGACTTCCCACTGACAAATCCTTTGATGTTGTTGTGGTCGGCGGCGGCATCACCGGTGCCTGGACCGCGCTCGACTGCACACTGCGGGGTTTGTCCACTCTCCTCGTGGAGAAAGGCGACTTCGGCGGCGCAACATCGATGCGGTCCTCCCGGCTTCTGCATGGCGGAATACGCTATCTGCAACAGCTGGAATTCGGCAAGGTGCGTGAATCGGCTCGTGAGCGCCATTTCCTGACACGCTCGGCACCTCACCTGGTGCAGCACGTCCCGTTTGTCGTGCCGACCTATCGGAACCTGCGCCAGGGGCGCGCCTTTCTCTACAGCGGCATGCTGGCATACCGCATCCTGACGGCTGGATGCCAGGGAGCGCGGGCGGACTCCGCAATAAAGGTGCCCCGGGATCGAGCGATCAGTCAGCAACGCATCAAAAGCCAGGGCCTTATCCAGGACGATGCCATCACCGGAGGCCGAATTCTTTTTGAGACGCAGGTACAAAGTTCCGAACGGATGACGCTTGGCGTCATTGAGCGCGCACGTGAAAGCGGTGCGGTTGCGCTCAACTATACGGAAATGACTGGCTACCGGATCTTTGAAAATGCGGTCAGCGGCATTGCCGTTCGAGACCTGACTGACGGTTCGGCTGGAGAGATTCAGGCGAAACTGGTCATCAACGCGGCTGGTCCGTGGTGCGACCACCTGAACCGGGATGCCTCGCTGCATCGGCTGAATACCGGCTTTGCTCGTGGCGCCCATATCGTTACACGGGCTTTAACGAGCGATTATGCTATCGCCCTGCCTTCCGCTTTCCAGAGCGATGGTGTGGCGACACGAGGACATCGGCACGTCTTCGTTATTCCCTGGCGCAACCGATCCCTGATTGGAACAAGCTACCTCGAATCCGACGAGCCCTCGGACTCATTGGTTCCCACCAAAGAGGAAATTTCACAGCTCGTGGATACGGTCAACCAGGGATTACCCCAGGCCAACCTCACTCACGCCGATGTTCTTCAGTCCTTCGCCGGTTACTACCCTTTACAAAGCGCTTCCATACAGCAAGGCGTCTACCAGGGGACAGGAGAATACCGTCTGGTCGATCATGCGATGACTGACGGAACCCAAGGGCTGGTGACTGCGCTGGGCGCAAAATTCACAACAGCCCGGCGCCTTGGGGAAATGGCCGCACAGCTGGCGGAGAAAAAACTTTCGGGCACTCACCATGCCAATCGACTCCCCACCCGCTCGGTAACAATTCAAGGGGGTGACATCACCGACCTCACGCAGTTTCGAGCCGAGGTGCATGACCGGTACCGAGGTCTATGGTCCGAGACCACGTGTCACTATCTCGTCAGCTGTTATGGATCCCGCATTCATGAAATCGCCAAGCTGTGCCGCTCTGATCCTGAGCTTAACCGGCCCCTTTTGGACGATCAGGAAACCCTCGCTGCCCAGATTACCTTCGCGGCCCGTCACGAATCAGTCGTTCATCTTGCAGATATTCTCTTTCGCCGGACCGATCTTTGCCTTCTGGGCAATCCGGGTGATGCTGTGCTGAATGACTGCGCGGATCTCGCTGCGAAGGCACTTGGCTGGAACGAAGCACGTCGTCTGACTGAGTTAAAATCCGTGCGCTCTGAGCTTGCGCGGAGCATTCCCGCTGCAGCAAACGAATGATCCTGGTTTGAAAGTTCTTCACATCGCACCAACGCCGTTCTTCTCG
>NZKZ01000114.1 GCA_002694065.1 Acidiferrobacter sp. | reverse complement strand
GCGATGTACGAGTGTGCTGCGATCACGGTATTTCTTTGTGATCGTCATCCAGAAGCAGGGCTGGCCCCGGCGCTGGATGACCCCACGCGCGGGCTTTACCTGCAGACGCTGGTTTACTTTTCAAACTCCGTCCAGAATGCCTTCCAGCTTAACTATTATCCAGATCGGTTTGCGGATATTCCCGCGGATGAGCCGAGCGCACAAAAGCGCGGGATACGTCGTCTCCGTGAGACCTGGGGCATAGTCAACGATCAGATCGGCGATAACCGATGGATGCTGGGAGAGCGTTTCAGCGCCTTGGATATTTATCTTTTTATGCTGACAACCTGGCTCCGCCCGTCGCGTGGGCATCCGACCGTCAGTGAGTTTCCGAATGTAGAAAGAATCGCCCGGTCTGTGTTGCCTAGGGAGAGTATCCAACTCGTCTATGCGAATTGGATTGCTGACAACAGTTAGGATGCTGACAAAAAATCTGTTGCAAGCGGCGCCTTACGCGTTCGGGACTTGGACGATGTAAATTTGGTATGTGATTTTTTTCGGTCAAATAAAGGGAGATCCTCAATGAAACGTTTTAAGAGTGCACTTTTGTTGGCCATTTTTGTTGCGCTAGGTACCTCTGGGAAGACGTCTTTCGCAGCCGATCCAATTGAGCAGGCCATCGCGGCATGCGAGTACGAGTTAACCCATTTCTGCAGTTCCGTAACGCCTGGAGAAGGCCGGTTGATGATGTGTCTGGGCGCACATGAAGATAAGGTCTCGTTGGGCTGTGCACTCGCGGTGTATGACGCTGCGGTGGCGATCGATGTCTTGGCGGAGCTAATCGTCGCGATTGGTTCATCCTGCGAGCAGGAAATTGCAAATTATTGCGCAACACCCATAAGCGATACGGAAGCCGTTGTGGCCGCTGGCCAAGGGCAGGTCGTTGCCTGCCTTGCAGCACATGAAGCGGATCTTGGCAGTGGGTGCAAATCAATAATTGGCGAATTGATCGCCAATTAGCCCCTTGTGCTGCGGGTCAAGTTGCCCAGAGATGGCCGATCCCCTGGAGCAACATTGTAAATTGCTGATGCCATGGATCTTCAGCCCATCGAAAAAGCGCCATTTGGAGTCTGCGCAGTCGGCGTGGACTGCGCATCGATAGAGCGAGGACTCGCAGAGACAATTCGAAGCGCCTTGCACCAGGAGCAACTGCTGGTTATCCGGGACCAGCAGCACCTGACTCCCCAGGAAGAAGTCAGCTTTTATCGTACGGTTTATCCTGAGGGCGCCTCCGTCTGGCGTGATCAGCGTGAGAACCCCTGGGAAAGATACAAGGTCGAGCAGGGCAACAAAGCGGGGACCTACCAGATTCCCTCAGAGCCCGGTGTGCTGGTGTTGGGCAAGGGGGAGATTGATCATTACGGCCTCAAGGTAACGCTGGGCGGGGACCGTGCTGCCTACGGGAAGACTACGGGATCACAGGTGCTGGGCGGCGGCGCTCTGCAGTGGCATATAGATGGAACGTTTTACGGACATGCGCCGGGTCATTACACGCAGATGCGTTGTATTGAACCTCCGACGGGTGAGGGGCATTGGCTTGAGCATCTGGGTCTTGGCGATCCGCTGTGGTGCCCCGCGGGTGCAACAGCTTTTGCCAGCGGACGGATCGCCTATGACGCGCTGACCGAAGCGGAACGGGAAGCATGTCTCGATACTAAAGTGCACTATCTCCCGAAACCCTTTGAAACAACTTACTCCCTCGCGAATAGCCAAAATGGCCTTAGCGTCGTTGATCCGGATGCCGAGGCGATTTATGAAGGCGGCAATGAGGTGCCCGGTGCGCCCTTTGCTGACCCTGATGCACAGGTTTATCCGCTGGTCTGGACCTGTTCTGATACGGGACGTCAGGCACTGATGCCCCAGCCGCGGTGCCTTGCTTTTTTGGAGACCAAGAAGGGCGCCAAAAGACAGTTTCTGGGAATTACCGCCTCGCGGCGGTTGGTCGAAAACTGGATGCGGCCGGCGGTCTTTGCCGATCAGGTGTATATCCATGATTGGCAAGCGGGAGATCTCGTTCTCTGGCACAACCGTTCCGTTTGGCATTCTGCAACGGGACAATTGGCGCCTGAAGATCGGCGGATCATGCACCTGACCGCTTTCAATGCAGGGAGCGCCCCGGTGTGTCTGCGAGACCAGAGAGAAGCAGCCACCTAGCGAGGTGTTGGCAAATGGCTAAAAACTCGATGCTCGATTTTGACCTGGGGAGTCGGGTATTCCCCGTCAGTACCGCCTCAAAAGAAGCGCAGCATCTTTTTGATCTTGGCCTGAATTGGTGTTTCGGCTTTAACCAGGATGAAGGGTTGGCGTGCTTTAAGGCTGCCGCCGCACTCGACCCTCAATGTGCGATGCTGCATTGGGGGATAGCCTATGCGGCGGGGCCTTTTTACAACATGCCCTGGTGTGATTTCGGCGAAATCGAAGCGTCGGAATGCACCGCTTTCTGTCGAGGTCATATCGATAAAGCCTTAGCGCTCTCGGGCAGTGCGACGGCGCTTGAAATGGCACTCATCGACGCGCTGGCCCAGCGTATCCAAAAACCGCATCCGGTCAGCCAGGAAGAATTTGATCGCTGGGACGATGCCTATGCCGATGCGATGCGCAAGATCAACGAGGATTTTCCGGATAACCTGGATGTGATGGCGTTTTTTGCTGAAGCGATGATGACCCGCACGCCCTGGCACCTCTGGGATGTTGAGAAGGGCTGTCCCACGCCAGGCGCTGACACCATTGAGGCCATCACGGTTTGCGAACGCGCGATTACCCTGGCGGACCAGCTTGGGGCGCCCCAGCATCCGGCCATTTTACACCTGCATATACATCTGCTGGAAATGTCTCCAGAGCCTGAGCGGGCAATGACTTCTGCCGACCGCCTTGGCGGACTTTGTCCTGATGCCGGGCATATCCATCATATGCCTGGGCATATTTATGTCCTGTGCGGCGAGTATGANAANGCNCGGATTGCGAGNGAACACGCGATTGCCGTGGATCGTGAGTATCTTGCNTACGCGGGGCCTTATAACTACTACACCACATCCCGCTGCCATGATCTGCACCTGATGATGCATGCCTGCATGATGCTTGGACAATTCGGACCTGCCTTAGCGGCAGCCGAGGAAATCTGCGAGAACCTGACCGAGGACGTCATCGACCTTAAAGACAAGCCGTTTATCCGATACACCATGGAAGGATATTTTTCGATGAAGGTCCACGCGTGGGTGCGGTTTGGCAAGTGGCGCCAGATTGTGGAATCGCCCATGCCGGAAAACCCCGATCTCTACTGCGTATCAACCAGCATGCATCACTATGCCAAGGGTGTGGCCCATGCGGCGCTGAAGGATTTTGATCAAGCGGAGGAACAGAAAACCCGCTTTTATGAATCACTGAAGCGAATCACGCCGGACCGAAGATTTTTTAACAATCCGGCACTGCAAACCCTCGGTGTGGGCGAGAAGATGCTATTGGGCGAGTTGGAGTACCACAGGGGCAACCATGAGAGCGCTTTTGGTCATTTGCGTGAAGCCGTGAAGCGATCCGACAGCCTGCATTACTCGGAACCGTGGCCCTGGATGCATCCCCCTCGGCATGCATTGGGTGCACTGCTCATGGAGCAGGGTCAGCATGAGGAAGCAGAGAGGGTCTACCGGGAAGATCTGGGGTTGACCAACTCAGTCGTTCGCTGTGCCCAACACCCTAACAATGTCTGGGCGCTGCACGGGTTGGTGGAATGTCTGACGATCCGCGGCGAGTGCGGCGATCGCGGCGAGCGCGGCAAGAAAGAAGAACTAGCAAAATTCAAGACCCTGCTGAACAGTGCAATCGCCAAGGCGGATGTTGCTGTGACGTCCTCTTGCTGCTGTCGGGAAAAGGTGCGGGACCTGCCCGGGTGATTTGTGATTATTGAGGGGCCGCATTCCTTAAACTTCGTCAACTGCCTGCTCAGATTTCATTAATTGATCTGCCTCCATCCAGAGGCGGACACTCTTCGGCGGGTGGAGTATCGGTCCTTGATAGTTGATGGCACCAAGGATTTCTTCGGTAGCGACTGACCGCCCCCGCGTTCTGAACAATCCTCTGGCGGTAGCGCGGGCGGCCCGCTTGCTGCCGGTCAGGATGTCGTGTCGAAAGTACAGCCATTTTTCATCCCAGCCGATGATGCGGCTGTCGAGGGTGATCTTTTCAAAGGCATGCAGGGGTCTGTCGAACCTGACCATCACACCGCCTGCTACGGGAAACCACTTGTTTTTGAGAACAGTGCTGACCAGTCCGCACTGTGTCATCAGGTCAAATCGACCCAGATCCATCAGGGTGAGGTAACGCCCGTTATTCATATGGGCGTTAGTGTCGAGATCGTTAGGCCATACCCGCATGGCAACCTGCGAGGAGCGAAGCGCCGGGTCAAGCCGGGTGGTGAGCGCTCTGAAAAAAACGCGCCCCGCACGAACGAAGGGATACACGAAACGGCCTTTCTAGACTGAATGCAAAAACCTAAAAGGCGTCGTCCGGAAATTCCATCATCGTTTTGCCGCCTACCATAATCGCTGAGAACAATGAGCCGGTCTGAGGCAGAACGCGCTCCATAAAGAAGTGTGCGGTTGCGATCTTGGCTTGATAAAAACCCTCTTCATCCGTCTCTTTCTTGCTCAGTGCCACTTTTGCCATTTGGGCCCAGAGGAACGCCAAAGCAACCAGGGCAAAAAGTTTGAGATATTCACTGGACGCGGCGCCAGCCTCATTGGGGTTTTTCAGGCCTGCCTGGGCAATCTGGCCGGTGGCGATCTGCAGCCGGCCGAAGGCTTTGGCTAGCGGCAGAATGAAAGGCTGCAGTGTCGCATCAGCGGTGTTGGCATCGATCCATTTCTGGACAGGATGAAAAAAGCGGCGCAGATACCGGCCCATGTGAGCGGGCAGTTTTCGCCCAACGAGATCCAGCGCCTGAATACCGTTCGCGCCCTCATAGATCATCGCGATCCGAGCGTCGCGGGCGTATTGCTCCACCCCGTTGTCCCGAATATAGCCGTGACCGCCGTAAACCTGTACGGCCATTTGTGCGGCATCGTGTCCTGCTTCAGAGAGATAGGACTTCACGAGCGGTGTCAGCAGTTGAACAAGATCATCGGCTTCCTTTCGGGCCTGCGGATTGTTGCTCCGGTCTCGAATATCGATATTGCGGCCAATCCAGACCGACAGCGCACGACCTCCCTCGGTAAATGCACGCATCGTCAGCAGCATGCGCCGGATATCCGGATGCACCAGAAGCGGGTCAGCCGGCTGGTCGGGGTATTGGGTGCCGCTGAGCGAGCGACCCTGTTGACGGTCTTTGGCATATTGGACGGCGGCCTGGTAGGCGCTTTCTCCGATACCCAGGCCCTGGATCCCGACGCCCAGGCGCGCGTCATTCATCATCGTGAACATGGCCCGCATCCCCTTGTGCGGTTCGCCGATGAGCCATCCTGTCGCGTTCTCAAGACTCATCTCGCAGGTGGCTGATGCCTTAATCCCCATTTTGTTTTCGATGCGTGCGCAGCGCATCCCGTTGCGTTCACCGATATCTCCGTCTTTATTGGGGAGAAATTTGGGTACCAGAAAAAGACTGATTCCCTTGATTCCCGGCGGCGCGTCGGGCAGTCGTGCGAGCACCAGATGGATTATGTTTTCTGTCAGGTCGTGTTCACCGGCCGTGATAAAGATCTTGGTACCGGTCAACTGATGTGAGCCGTTCTCTGCCGGGACGGCTTTGGTTCGGATCAAGCCAAGATCAGTACCGCATTGAGGTTCGGTCAGGCACATCGTCCCCGACCAGATGCCGCTGACCATCTTCGGCAGATAACGTTCCTTGAGTTCTTCGCTGGCAAAGGTGTTGATGGCGCGATAAGCACCCCGGGTCAAGCCCACGTAGGTGGCGAAAGACACATTGGCCGAGCAGGCCATCTCTTCCATCAAGACATTCAGGGCGCCAGGCATGCCTTGTCCACCGTATTTTGGGTCACAGGGCAGTCCAATCCACCCACCCTCGGCATATTCCTGATAAGCCTTTGCGAATCCGGGCGGCGTTGTCACGGTGCCATCTTCATATTGGCAGCCATGGCTGTCGCCGGTGGCGTTCAACGGGAACAGTTCGTTTTCAGCCAGCCGCGCTGCCTCTTCGAGAACAGGCTCAACGAGATCGGCAGTGGCATCCTCACAGCCGGGTAAGGCACTAATATCAGCGGGGTCGAAAAGTTCGTTGTAGACGAACTGCATATCGCGCAATGGCGCGGAATAACTAGGCATGATGTTTTCTCTTCAAATCAGTTACGCAACGGCTTACCGGTCTCGAGCATGTGCTCGATGCGATCAAGCGTGGGCGAGGTCCGGAGCAGGCTGACAATCGCAGTGCGTTCCAGGCCCAGCACCTTATCCTCGGTGAGAGTGTCCGTCGGGTCGACTTTGCCGCCAGCCAGCACGTGCGCCAGTTTCTTCCCAACGGTCACGTCGTGCTCGGTGGCTTTGCCGGCGCGCCGGAAGTCGTTGAGCACCAGCGTCATGGCCGCTTCGCCTGAAGGGCCGGGCAGTCGAAGCTCACGAGGCTCAGGCGGTGTGTAGTCTTTCGCCATGGATAGCGCCCGCTCTTTGGCACGGGCCAGCAGGCGATCGCGGTTCATCACAATGCCGTCGCCTGGCCGCAGGTAGAGCAGGCTGCGGGCTTCTTCTGCGGATTTGGCCACTGTGGCCGTTGCGACCGTCTCAAAGACTTTGCTGACGGCGGGCATGGGCCCCTTGGCGTGCTTGGGATTATCGCTCCATCGGAGCAGCATCTCCTTGCAGCCGCCCCAGGCGGGCACAAGACCGACGCCGACCTCTACCAGACCCATATAGGTTTCCGCATGGGCTTCCAGCGCATCGCAATGCAGCAGAATCTCGCAGCCACCGCCGAGCGCCATACCGGACGGCGCGCCGATGACAGGAAAAGGCGCAAACTTGAGGTTTTTGTAGACATCCTGACCCTGTTTGACCGACTCCGTAATCTTTGGCCATGCTGCGATGTTGGCTGCGAAAAGCGCAAGACCCACATTGGCGCCCACGGAGAAATTGGTTCCCTCGTTGTGGATAACCAAGGCTTCGTAACCTTGGGCCGGAATGATTTTCAGTGCTTGGGACGCCATCATCATGATGCCTTCGTCCACAGCATTCATCTTTGAGTGGAACTCAAGACAGAGCACTTTGTCACCAATGTCCCAAAGACTGGCCGATCCGTTGCCGGCAACGCGCTCGGAGGATCGTTTGATATCAGACAGCAGCAATACGCCTTCGGCACGCTTGACGTCATGGTAAGAGCCGTCAGTCCCAAAATGCTGGAGCTGCCCGCCTTCGATCCTGTAGAAACTGCCGTCACCCACTTTTTCAAGCAGTGTCGGCACGGCCATTCCTTCCGCCGCAAGGCGTTCTGTAAACCAACGGGCTCCGAGTTTGTCGATGAGTTCGAATGGCCCCCATTTCCAGGCGTAGCCGTTCTTCATGGCTTCATCCACCGCGTGGATGTCGTCGGCGATTTCAGGAACCAAAGACGCTGCGTAGCTCAATGTATGGGACAGGACCCGCCAGGCATACTGTCCTCCCCGGTCGGGATGATCGACCAGTGCCCGCAAGCCGGCTCGAGCGGCCTCGACGCTTTCCAGAGTGGGTTTGCTTGCGCGGTGGTATTCCCCCGTGACGAGATCCAGGGCTTCTTTCACTTTGCCCCCATCGCTGCGGTTGAGCCGATAAAACCCGCCTTTGCCTTTTCTTCCGGTGTAGCCGTCGGCGATCATCTTTTCAATGAACTCGCTGCGACGGTGAATGCTTCGGTACATGTCGTTTTCTGGCAGCAACGAAAGCATGGAGCGTTCGACATGGGGTTGAAGATCAATGCCGACCAGGTCGAGCAGGCCGAAAATTCCTGTTTTCGGAATCCCCATGGGCTTACCGATAACCGCATCAGCCTCTTCAACAGTGATGCCGTCCTCGAAAGCAAAGCGCACTGCGACACCCATCCATAAAATCCCGATCCGGTTTGCAATAAAGCCCGGTGTGTCCTTGCAGTCCACCACCGACTTTCCCAGCAACTGATCACCAAAGTCCCGAAGACTCGAGATCACCTCGGCCTGTGTATCCGGACCGCCCACGAGTTCGAGCAGGCGCATGTATCGGGGGGGATTAAAGAAATGGGTTACTGCAAAATGCTGACGAAAACCCTCCGGCATATCAGCTACCAGGTGATCCAGCGGAATGGTCGAGGTGTTGGAAGTCACGATGCAGTCGGCCCGGCGATGGGCATCGATCTTCCGATAGAGGTCCCTTTTGATCTCAAGGTTTTCCAGAACCACTTCAATGACAAGATCGCAGTCTGAAAGCCAATCCAGATGATCCTCAAGATTGCCGGGCCGTATTCGCGCGGCATTGCGCGGATGCATCAGCGGGGCCGGGTTGGTCTTGCGCATACGCTGTACTGCTCCTGCAGCAACGCTATTGCGGTCAGCGCCCTCGTTGGCGACGATGTCGAGCAGGATCACTTCAAGGCCGGCATTTGCGGCTTGTGCGGCGATGCCCGAGCCCATCACCCCCGAGCCGATAACGGCAACTTTACGTATTACGGGCATCTAGGCGGCCTCGAGTACGGTGGCGATACCCTGTCCGCCGCCAATGCATTGGGTCGAAAGGGCGTAGCGTCCCCCTTGCCGTTTCAGCAACTGAGCGGCCTTGCCCGTGATGCGCGCCCCGGTTGCGCCCAGAGGATGGCCGATCGCAATGGCGCCGCCATCAATATTCACTTTTGCTGTATCAAGCTCCAGATCCCGAATCGACGCGATTGACTGGGTAGCAAAGGCTTCGTTGATTTCGACAACATCAAGATCTTTGGCTTCAATACCCGCCCGACTCATGGCTTTACGCGATGAGAAGATGGGTCCGAGGCCCATGGTTTCAGGTTTGCACCCGGATACCGCGATGCCCGCGATACGGGCCATCGGTGTCAGACCGTTTGCGTTGGCATAGTCCATGGAGCAGACCAGGGTAGCCGCGGCGCCGTCTGTCAGCGGTGAGGATGTTCCTGCCGTGACCGTCCCGTTTTCATCGAAAGCGAGTTTCAATCCGGCCAGCCCCTCAAGATCGGTAGTGGGACGAAGGCAGCCGTCTTCTTCAATGGCGTGTCCTCCGACCTCAATGGGGACGATTTCATCGGCAAGGAGTCCTTTGGTTTGCGCCTCCCCGGCTTTGTGCTGGCTGGCGACCGCAAACACCTCTTGCTCCTCGCGGCTGATGGAGTATTCCCGGCCGACATTCTCCGCCGTTTCGCCCATGGACATATAGGCCGCTGGCATGCTCTCGCTCAATGCAGGGT
>NZKZ01000113.1 GCA_002694065.1 Acidiferrobacter sp. | reverse complement strand
AGTAGATGATCAATCTGACGAGGGGTCGATAATCCCCAGTGTCGTGCGGACGCTACGGTAATCGCTCGGAATTGTCAGGCGATTGCTGGTGACGCCACAGGCACGTAACCAATCGCCAAGTGGACGAAGCAGGGGTTCTTCCAAATGGGGCTGGAGCAGTCCAAGTACCCGGGGGATATGCTTGAGATACTGTGCTTTGTCGTCGCGGATAGCGAGTCGACTAAAGATACCGGCGACTTTGCAGTGCCGCTGGACAGCCAGAATTCGATACCATAACTGGAAGTTCTCGAGATCCAGAAGAGGCATCGCCTGCAGATACCGCTCCCGCATTGCATTGACAAGGGGCGAGGGCAGATCCCGACGGGCATCCTCGAGCAAGGACATCAGGTCATAGGCCATTGGCCCGATCAGGGCATCCTGAAAATCCAATAGTCCGATTTGCCTCAAGGGCTCGTTTGCCGGGAGCTGCATCAGATTGTCCACATGAAAGTCCCGCAGAACCAATGAGATTGCCGGTGTCGGTAAAGAGTCGAACACGGCGCCCCAGATCTGCTGATAGCTCTCTCGTTGCTGCGATGCCGTGGGTTGGCCTGAGAGTAGCGGCAAAAACCAGTCAGGCAGCAGCAACGCTTCGTCCATGAGGGCTTGAAAGTCATAAGGCTTGAGACCCTCCAGCAAGGCATTGGGATGCTGGTGAAGATGAATCAGAAGATCAATGGCCTGCGTATACAGCACCTCGTGAGACTCGCCTGCATCGAGGAGTCGGGTGAACGTCCTGCTGCCGAAATCCTCGATCAGGGCAAAACCGGTATCCGTGTCAGACCGCAGTACAGCAGGAGCGCGCAGTCCAAGCTGGTTAAGGTGGTTCCCAATCTCAAGCCACGCCGTGAGATTTTCGGTTTCAGGCGGGGCATCCATGAGCAAGCAGCCGTGTTCGCCATCGTCAATGCAAAAATAGCGCCGGAAGGAGGCATCCTGCTGTAGCGGGGAAAGCCGGCTGTCAGCAAAATCGGTTTCGGACAGAAAAACCCGACGCTGGTTGTCTCGCGTGGAGGGTAAATTCATCTGAGATCTGTCTCGGCTGGTGCGCAAGGGCGAAGATCAGAAGATACCATGCAGTCGCCAGATTCCGCTGTCGAGGTCACGGAAGACCCATGCCCTCAACGCAGCGGTTTTTGCATGATAATAATCGCGGCGAATGGATTGACTGTCCCACCACCCGCTGCAGATGCGTTCGCGCGGGCGTTGCAGCAGAAGTGACTGGCTCCCCAGAAGCAATTGCCCATTGGACATCTGTACGGAACGAGGCGTGTCAAATAACCATAGCGGCCGTTGTGCGCCATGCGGCAAAGCGACTGCTTTGCCGACCGCGCATCGGCTCCAGGCTTTTTCCGGCCGGTGATCTGGCTGCATGCCAATGCCCTGTACTGCCTGTCTGCCAAGTCGATTTTGTAACCGTTCAACCAGAGAGGCTTCACGGTCTGCTGTTCTGGGCAGTATCGAAAAAAGATCCTCGCTCGAAGAAGGCAGTGGCGCAAAACGGTTGACCTTGAGTGAAAGATGCGTAATCAGATCTCGTGTCTGGAATCTTTCAAACGCAAGTCGACAGAGCTTCATAAGATCGAGAGCATTCCGGCGGGGATGTGTCAGGTATACCGGAATGCGGGCTGAAGAATTGGAGTCATTGAGAAGATGCCACTCGAGCTGTTCGGCCAGAACGTGATGCTGGATAAGATGGGCTTGCAGCTTTCCCAGCAGGATCTCCATAAAAGGCATAAGCTGCTCGGTATTGGCAATGCCGGGATCAAATACGGAAGCCTGTTGAAATACCGGCGGTGGTGTAATTGCCGCTTGAGGATCAGCCTGCTTCCCCAGAAGTTTGTCCAGTTGATGAACAAGATCTGGGCCCAGGCGCCGGGCCAGCCCATCTCTGGGAAGGCGCAGCAGATCGCCCACAGTGCTGATGCCGTACTGCTTTAATGCCCGCTCCTTTTTGGCGCCGGCCACTACTGCGCTTGCCGGCAGATCACGTATGGCGGCATGTATCCTTTCTTTTGTGGCGATGCATAAAGATTTTCCGTTGCGAACACATAACAGCGCGCTGGCGGCTGTAGGCATGGCGCTGACGCAGGGTGATTGCGCTTCAAAAGCCAACCCAGAGCGGATCTTCCCAAGAAGCTGGTTGACACCACCGAACAGTCTTGTGCTTCCGCTGATTTCCAGCAGCAGATTATCCCCGACAATACTAACCACTGGTGTCCAGCGGCCTGCCAACAGAGCGAGTCGTGCAAGCCAATCGGTTTCGGCCGATACATCTTGAGGCACTATCTGTAGTGCAGGGTTTAGCACCTGCGCTGCGGTGAGTGTCATTCCGGATCGTATACCGCTTTTTTGAGCCAGAGGGTTGGAGGTAATGATGATGTGTATCTGACCCCGTTGGGCATAAACAGCCGTCGGTTGCTGCTGCGTGGTTTTGCCAAGCGCTTCCAGCGGCAGAAAGGGGAAAGACACGGCAACCCAGAGAGGTTGCTGAACAACAGGGTGTCGTGCCTTGGGCAGGGTACCTGATGGCGAGCGAGTGAAATCAGGGTTGTCGCATACCGGAACTGGCAGAGCAGTTCGATACTTTGCATGCTGATGCAACTGGCCGACAATGCTAAGTCTTTCTTGACGCATCCTGATGCTGTCTGAGTATTGATGTAGATCGGGATAAGGGATGCGTCACCATCAGATTTTGATGCAGCGGGCCACCACGGCACTTGATCAGGTCGATGCACAAGCCATCATCAGTATTGCGGCAATGCAGTTTGAGCGCGGCCATGCTATGAGTATTGAGTGCGCTCTCATTCTGAAAGCAGATACCCAGCCCGCCTCCCTGTTCGGCAGCCAGTTGCAGTCTTCGTGTGGCGGACTGGCGCAGCCTGCCGGGCCAGCACAGCACTGCACTGCATGCGCGTGAGCGCAATGCCTGCTCTGCCGACCACAGGATGTCTGCCGGATCTGATGTATTGATCAGCAGGATCTTGGACAGATCCAGCCCGTGCTGACTCAAGCCGGGTGGGTAGGGGATAGCGGGTGGTGCGATCCAGATCTGCCAGGGGCGTGAGGATATGATTCTGCCAAGAGCGGGCATGAGCAGCCATAACGGACTGTAGGCAATATCTTCTATCAGTATTTCAGTGAGGGCATGCTGGGGCCATCCACCGTTTGGCAGATGTTGGTCAAGCGCAGCGAAACCGGTTGCGACAGCATCCCCGGATTGGACTGCTTTCTTGCCGCGCCAGATATCCCGCCGCTGTAGGCAGGATTCCAGACTCACGGCAGAGAGTCATTTCGTATCACCCCAACGCCAATTCCTTCAATAGCCAATGGCTGTTGGCGCAGATCGATACGCACAGAGTCGAAATCGGGATTTTTAGGGATCAGGGTAACGATATTTCCCCGACGTCGGAATTCCTTGACAGTGACTTCGTCATCCAGCCGAGCGACCACAATCTGTCCATTGGCAGCTTCTCGTGTACGGTGCACAGCCAGCAGGTCACGATTAAGGATACCGGCATCACGCATGCTCATCCCACGCACACGCAATAAATAGTGAGCCTGTGGCCGAAACAGCCTTGGTGGCAGAGGATAATGATCTTCAATGTGCTCGGTTGCCAGGATCGGGTTGCCGGCAGCCACCTCACCTACAACAGGCACTCCGGATGGGGTCAGCAACCGTATGCCCCGGGATGCGCCAGACTGAAGTTCGATAACACCCTTGCGGGCCAGGGCGCGCAGGTGCTCCTCCGCCGCATTGGCTGAGCGAAATCCCAGTTGCTTGGCAATTTCAGCGCGGGTTGGGGGCATACCGGTGGTGTCGACAAAGGCCTGGATACATTCCAGCACCTGCAGTTGCCGTGCAGTGAGGGGTCTGTTCATGGCGTCGTGGATTCGGATTAGACAGAATTCAAAATACTGTTCATATATACAGTTATTTCCGGATCCTGTCCAGTACTGCCGATTCCGGCAGGACTGCTGCGATCCACCGGGTCGGCCGACGTTTTAGAACAACACTAGAAAAACAGCTGAAGGGATAGAACGATGAAATCGCTGTCCTGAAGATAAGAGATAGCGTTATCCGGATCGACATCAAGGAACGTCTGTGCTTCCAGTGTGATCCGGGCATCGTCCAGCACTCTCCGACTGGCTTCTAGTCGGAAACTGCCACTGCGGTCGTCAAGGTCGGAGAAGACGCCCGCCAGAAACTCTGAACTTTGGGTGTCATTGAATGAGGCCCGCATCCCGACAAAGAGGTCGTTCTGTAGCGGCACCGTGGTGCGGTCATCACGACTGTCGACATGCCATTCTGCGAGCAGGCCAAGATCAAAGAGCGAATCCGCAAGTTCGTAAATTGTGTACTCGGCTCCGCCGATACCGGCGCTAAAGTCACTGGTAAGTGCCTCGGTCTCAAAGGCTCTGTGAATCGCCTCAAGCTTCCAGAGCCAACTGTCCAGGGTCAATTGAACATCCAGACCCCACTGATTGATTAGGGGATATCGAGGCCGGAATGTCCCGTTGGACTGGGCAATGAACTCCGGGTCACGTGAGGTGCCGCTAAACCACGAAAGACCATAGTCGACCATGCCTCGATAACCGGAAAACCGCGCTGCTAGATCCACGTGCTGTTGTCCATTGCGGGCCCCATAGAGCGCTTTGTCTTCTTCTATGGGAAAGGGCAGAGCTAAGGGCTGGTCTGACGGCAGGAACGCGCGCTCGCGAAAGCCGGGGAGTACATATAAGTCCAGCACGTCCTGATCGAACAGGTGACTCGTTCTGACCATCGGTTGCCCGAGTTTGTCTTCCCCGTCGAAGCCCTCGAGCCGATCGGTCTGATTGATGATGTCCACCAGATGTCCGGATTCGGTTACGCCCCAGAATACCCGGCTGATGCCGGCAATCGCCTCCCAGTGGTCTGCGGTATACAGCAGGTTCAATTCCCGAATGTCAGCATGATTCATCTCACCTCCGGTGGAGGCAATGCGGCCGTAGGGCAGAAACGTGCCGATCAGATGGTCGGAATCAAAATCGCTGGTGAACTCAGCCTCAAGACCCGTAAGAAACTGCTGGCGAACATCGGCTGAGCTGGACTTGATATTGGGGAAAAACTGCCCCGAAAGTGAAAGTTCAAATTGCCGGTCGACATCTCCCCATGAGGAAGAGGCAACCGCCAAGGCGCCCAGAATCCCGGCGATAAGCCGTGAACACCAGCACCCTCTGCCCAACGCAATCACAATAGGCGTTTTAGGGCATTCTTATTGAAATCTCCGCTATCAAGCGGGGTTTCAAAATCATAGTTGAACCAAAGCAGGGTCGTACTTTTCCCTGTTTGATGGTTGGTCATTTCCATCTGGTCTGCACGCCAGTAACCCCCCGGGTATTCCTGGTAGTCAGAAAAATCCAGGGTCTTCAGCAGTTCATCCTTGCGGTCGTAGTATTCGATCTTGATGGATCGGAATTCAGCCTGATCCAGCCAGACAATCTGGCGCGTGTAACCGGAGTTGTCGTAGAGGGGAATGCGTTCGATCACATAGCATTGATAGACGTCACAGGTTTCATCTCGCAAATATCGATAATCATATTTAGCGAGTTCCTGGGAACTCAGATCTTCGAACGCAAATTCGCTGCCCATGAAGGGGCCCGACCGGTTTCGCGAAGAAATACGTTTTACCCGCTTGATTGCTGGCAGGTAAAGCCATTGATCATCCGGTTCGAGACCGTGGGAAAAAGTCAGCATTGCCGTCCCCCGGACATCTCGCGGTTCGTGGAACAGTGAGAGGGTTTTGTCGCCATCCCCTTCGACCTCAAGTTGGCGGGAACTGATCTTGCGCCGGCTCTCCTTGCCCGCCCGGTTGCGCAGAATCATTTCCATGTCGGAACTTTGGTATTCCCAACCGCTGTCCCGCCTATCGGCCTCGGTCGCGATTTCGAGNCCCCGGGCCTTGCCGTCGGATGCGTCAGCCAAAGATAGCTGCGGCAAGAGNAGGGCGATTACAACTAAAAAAACACTCGGGTGTCTCATGAAAAGGCTCCAGTAGTCTGTGCGAACATTTGGGTCAGGCGGTCTGGTTGGCAGGGCGTTGGCCGGTATCCCGCACTTTCTCCCCGCAAAGCCACCGATCGAAGCGGATAAGCAGGCCCGGCAGCAGGAGAAAGTCGACCACCAGCGCCAGGACCACCACCACGGCGACCAGCAATCCCATTTCGGCATTCACCGAGAATGCCGAAGTGGAAATCACCAGAAACCCTGCTGCCAATGCCAGAGTCGTGGTCCACAGCGCCACGCCGACCGTGGCAAAGGAGTAGCGCACCGCCTGGGCAGCATCGAGGCCACGGTCGCGTCTTGCACGCAGGTATTTGGTCATGAAGTGTATCGTGTCATCAACAACGATCCCGAGCGTCATGGCGGCGACCACCGACAGGCCCAGACCGACTTCGCCGTCCACCAAAGCCCATAACCCGAAGGCCATGGCTGCCGGTGCGATATTCGGAATCAGAGTGAGCAGCCCAAACCGCCAACTGCGCAGCGCGCCAATCATCAACAAAGAAATCGCGACTAACGCAAAGGTGGTGCCCCCTAGCATACTGACAATATTACGCATGCCGATATGGGAAAACATGATCGGCGGACTGGCAGCCGTCGTCAGCAGTGCAGGAGTGTTTTGCCGCATCCAGTCGTAACTGCGCTGCTCAAAGGCAAGCGTCTGTGTGGTTGACAGGGTTTCCAGAGTGGCGCTCAAGCGGGTTCTCTGCTTTTCGACA
The DNA here is from genome assembly GCA_002694065.1 of Acidiferrobacter sp. GTDB lineage: Bacteria > Pseudomonadota > Gammaproteobacteria > Arenicellales > UBA868 > UBA868. The sequence continues at coordinate 3,027 of NZKZ01000113.1, read as the reverse complement.
TCTATCTGATTATTGAGATCCAGGCCGTAGGGCAAGGACATTTCATACAGCAGAAGATACTGTGCCGCCATGTCCCGTTCTTCCGGCAAGCGGTACCATTGGGGATCATCGCTGTGCATGCTGCGGTTCACACGCTTGAAAACATCCGTCAGCGTGCTCACGTGCATCACTTCAGGTTGGTCAGACAGCCAGTTCGAGAACGCGTCAACCTGGGCGAGGTAGTTGGGGTCGGATATACCACCCGATTCACCCGAATCGAGCGCGTAATCAATGAAATACATCCCGGTCAGATTATCGACAACGAAATCGGTGTGCGGGCGAAACTCGATCCGTTCATCAAAGTAACGCACAAAGACATCGTTCAGTTCATTTCGGGGAATAACCAGCACCAAAGCAACAATCACCAGACTTACCGTTGGCATCAGAGTTCGCCGATGCGCAATGACCCAATCGGCCAGTCGAGTCATCATCTCGGTAATCAGGCTGCGGCCTTGACGGGGCTTTGCGGGTAGCAAGGTCACCAGTGCCGGCAACAATGTCGTGGAAAAAAGCCAGGCAAACATCACACCCACTGCTGAGATATTTCCCAGGTCGTGGAAAGGCGGCGAATCACTGAAGTTAAGTGAGAGAAAGCCGATGGCGGTTGTCACCGAGGTCAGCAGTACGGGGCTAAAGTTGATGCGGATGCTCTCAGCCATGGCTTCCTGTTTTCCCAGGCCTTCGCGCACTTTCTGGAGCCAGTTCGACAGAATGTGAACACAGTCTGCGACAGCCAGGGTCAGGATGATCGTCGGCGCTGACATGGAGGGCGGTGTCAGACGAACCCCCATCCAGCCGGCAGTGCCCATGGCCGCGATGACGGAGAGGGCAATCACAATCAGTGTGCCGAGCGTGCCTGTGAGACCCCTCAGCTGCAAAAAGACCATCAGCAGGATGATTGCCAGTGCCGCAGGAATCAATTGAGTGGTGTCACTCATGGCAGCTTCCTGAAACGCCTGATTCATCATGACGATTCCGGTCAGATATACCTCTAGGTTCGGATAGGTGGCTTCAACATAGTCACGTATCTCACGAACTGCCGCGGCCGCGCGCGGGGTTTCGGTAGCTTCATCAATGCCCGGCAGTTCCACCGTGATGTTGATCGCGGTAACGCGTGCATCGGGTGAGATCAGTCGGCTGAGCAGCGCGGGTTCATTGAGTGCGGCTGCTTTAATACGAGAAAGATCAGTCTCGGTAAGGCTTTGGGGATCCTCTACAAGGGGGGCAACCTCAAGATCATCCCCGATCGCCGTGGTGTGCTGGAAGTTGGTGAGCGAATCGACCCGAATCGAAAATGGGATCAGCCAGGCCCTTTCGGTCACATCGGCAACAGCAGCGAGTATGTCCGGGGTGAAAACTTCGCCATCCCGCGGCGCAAGGACGATCAGCGCGTTGTCGTTCTTGCTGAAAATATCCTGCAGTTCCTCAAAAGCCTGCAGATGCGCATTTTCGCTTCCAAAAAAGACTCGATAGTCATTCGTAAAGGTGAGAAATTGACCACCCGAGGCGACGCCAAATGCCAGCAGGAGTGATAGGGCGATTGTGGCGGCGCGATACTGGGTGACCCATCGGCCCCAGGCGAGCGAAAAGCGATCCATGATGATGATTCCTGCGGGAAAAGCGCAAGTATTCTACGGTTAAGTGAAATCTTTATGAAGGCATCCCGCTGAGGAGGCTCTGCTCACGGGCAGGCGGTTGCGACTTGAGGAGCCCTGAATGAGAGTTTGAGAGGATGCAACGGTGGGTGTATGTTTGGCTTCTGAATTACAATCAGGCGCTCTTATCTTTTCACCCTAATACACCATGAAGCCTGGCCACCAGATATTGACGGTAGTGCATCAGGAGACCTCCACGCCTGGGTTTCTGGGGAGAAATCTTTCAGCCAGAGGATATTTACTGGATCAGTATTGCCCTTGCCTGGGAGATACATTGCCGGAAGACCTTTCCCGCTATGACGCTGTCATCGTCTTCGGCGGGCCACAAAGCGCTACCGACGATGATGTTGCGGGAATCCGGGCCGAGCTGGATTGGCTGGAAAAAACGGTACTGCGCTCGAAGATTCCCCTACTGGGGATCTGTCTCGGTGCGCAGGAACTGGCGCGGGTGCTCGGGGCGAAAGTTGGACCGCGCGGAGACGGTATCGTCGAAATTGGTTATTGGCCCGTGGCGCCGACGCCTGAGGGTAAAGCCTTCTTGCCTCAGGAAACGACTTTTTACCAGTGGCACTCGGAGACATTCGAGATCCCTCACGGGGCAGTGCATCTGGCTCAAAGCGAGTCGTTTTCGGGACAGGCCTTTTCTTACGCGGATCACGCTTATGGGATCGAATTTCATCCCGAAATTACCCGGGAGATGGTCAATCACTGGTGCACGTCGGAAAGAGGCAGCCCCAAGTTGAAATTGACCGGAGCGCAACCGCACGAAGATCAACTGGCCAGTCACTCAAGCTGCGCAGGGGATGCCCGGGGATGGCTTGATCATTTCCTGGACAACTATTTTCTCGCCGCTCGCGAAGCAAAAGCTTCCTAGTTGGACTGCTTTTTATACAACTAGCAGAATAATTGCCCCACTGAGCAGGATGACTCCAGCGATCTCAGTGCGGCTAACTTTCTCCTGGAAAAAGAATACCGAGGCCAGAAAGGTAAAGATCAGCTCGATCTGCCCCAGAGCGCGGACATAAGCCGCGTGTGTCAGCGTGAATGCCATGAACCAGAATATTGAGGCGGCCCACCCCGCAAAACCCACCATGGCACAACTTCGCCACTGACCGACGGTCCGACGAATCTGCCCCGGCTGAAACACCCGGAGCCACACGAGCAGAATCAGCGTCTGAATGGCGGTGGCAACAGCCAGGGTGAACGCAGAACGCATGATGATGCCACTGTCTTCCAGAGAAAGGGCCGCGCCACGAAAGAATACAGATGAAAGCCCCAACGCTAAGCCGCATGCGAGCCCGATCACAGTTGTTTTCTGCGCGAGGCCGGAAAA
>NZKZ01000112.1 GCA_002694065.1 Acidiferrobacter sp. | reverse complement strand
GCATTTCGTTTTTAGAGAAATTAGCCAAACCGGCTCAGTCACTCTCGTATCGAGATTAATGCCAGATTTTCTACCTTCGGCATTGCCGTCAAATACTTTACATACAGGACTTTATGAAGGCTTCGTCCATTGGCCGGATGCTATCCGGAATACAGCTCCAGGAGGTAATCACGCCGGAGACTAAAGAAGGATGCATTGAAAAACGTTTTCTCGAAATCAATGCGTTGACCCTTTTTTCATCCTTGAATTCGACCAGAATCACACCACTGCCCTGTTCGACATGAAGGGCGCGGACATGAGCTGGGGAGAATCGATATTCCCGCGTCGTTGGAATCCCCAACGCGGCATGCCGGTCGTCGCGGACCGCCTGATCCGGAAACTTTCCGTTCTCCTGATGATAAAGCGTCAAAGCCTGTTTTACTGGAATCAATAGCACCAAGACTTCCGCCACCTGGGTACGTGCTACGTAATTGTTGTACTGCGGGATGGCAATAGCAGCGAGAATGCCGATGATCGCAACAACGATCATGAGTTCGATTAGGGTGAAACCCTTTTGTCTCACAAGCCTTTGCTCCGCACGCCTCCGATGCCTGGCGATCTCGGACATACCACGCTCGTAACCATAGCACGGTTCCGCGCTTAACTTGCAACTACCACCTGATTTCTGCCGTTACGCTTGGCCTCATAACAGGCCGCATCTGCGCGGTGATAAAGATCGTCGAGCGATTCACCCGGCATGGCCTCGGCAAGACCAAAAGAGCCCGTAATCGTTAAAGGTTTAGCTCCGGTATCCACTTCTGATTTTTCAAGCGTCGCTCGAAGCCGCTCCGAGACGGAACGCGCCTGCTCAAGGTTCTCTGTAGACAGCAAAATACCAAACTCTTCTCCACCCAATCGACCGACAAGATCAGGTTCACGTTCGCCAACAGTCCGAATCGAACCCTGCAGCAGGCGACCCACAAGTTCCAGCACCTGATCACCGATGCCATGTCCGTAGTTGTCATTAACACTTTTGAAATGATCGAGGTCGATCTGCACAAAATAAACATTATTTTCATACTTCGACAAGAGCGCTTCGCCTTTGGCGAAAAAGGTCCGCCGATTCAGGATGCCTGTGAGTCCGTCCGTGTTTGCGAGCCGTACCAACTCTGACTGGTACTCGCGAATCCTGCCCAAAAGACCATTGAGCGCATCGGTCAGCTCACCGATCTCATCCCGGGTCAGTTTCTTAATGAGTTCCTGCTGGGTCAGATCCTGCGAGATGCCGCGAAGACTCTTGATAAGGAATCCCACCGGATGCCCCACCACCCGATGGAATACCAGGCCGCTGCCGACCAGAAATAAGAGCAGGAATACCGCCATTGCGATGATGCCCACACGCACCTCGCGATCTGTTTCCTCAATGACCCATTGTCGGCTCACATAAAAGCGCAGATCACCGCCATCGGCAAGAACATTTGCGTAGTTGAGCGGATACTTTTCTTCCTTGATGATATTGCACGGTAGGGGCGGCCATCTGTAGAACTCTCCGGACGCAGTCGTCATCTCAACGCACAGCAAAAAGGGGAACATCGCGAATAACGAGAGTGAATCGCGTATCTCTTTTTCCCCTGCCTGTGCTGCCTTATCAAGCATCCCCGCCGCACCCACCACCGCGGTTGCCAACTGTGCCGAGGCAACTCCCTCGTAATGCTGCTGACGATAATTCTTGTAAGAGAAAACGCCGACAGCGCCCAGCACAATTGCCATAATCGCGAACAGCACCACGAACTTGAGAAAAATCCCAAGTTTCATAGTGAACGAAACAGATCGTTAGACTGCGGAAGAGAGGTCGCTATAGCGAGTTTTACATGCCCATCATCTTTTTGACCGACGGGCGGTTATTCATGATCACTTCAACGATCTTGTAACCATCCCCGACCGGCACGGTCAGAAAGTCGGCGGTAATGCGGTCACCGTTTTCGGTAACCACCTCGGAACAGACGAAGATAGCGCCATCNTTATATGGAACGATCATCGGGTGNACGTTNGCACTGTATCCGGCAACCAGTTCGTTTGCCTGGCGGTCAACGAAATAGAACTTNCCGGAATCATCAGAACGGTCCTTCATCCATTGTGCCAAGGTCAGTTGTGCTTTGGCTTTGGCTTCAGCCGAGACTTCTTCTGCCAGAGCGGCCTGAGGCGCCACTAGGCAAACCATCGCAGCCAACGCACACTTAGCCAGCCCGCGACGGGCGTGAACAAAAAACTTCGTTTCTCCAAAAATCATAATTTCCCCCATATATAAATTGCAGAGTCGTTTTACTCTAGGCAAGTTGGCTGCCTAAAACACTGAGAGTTCAGGATTTTTTAGGAGGTTAACTCACAATCTCCCTGCGCGTTACTGCGCAATTAACCGGACTACTATAGCCGGAACAAATCTCAATTTCACCCGCAAATAACGTGCAACCCTGAGATCATCGGCTGCAGACAGCGAGTACCTGCTTAAGGTCCGTGAGGCCTTGCAAGCATTTGGCCACCCCATCCTGAAGGAGCGTACGCATACCGTTTTTCTCGGCCAAAAGACGCAACTCTGCCGTCGTGGCTTTTTTCTGGATCGCTTCTCGAATCTCGTCGTTGTTGACCAGAAGTTCGTGAAGGGGCAGACGCCCACGGTACCCGGAGTTATCGCACTCAACACAGCCTACGGCGCGAAACAACTTGAGGGGGCCTGTGCCGGCCAGCCGGGAAAGTGCGGTCTCCCCAAGATAACCGGCAAACTCACTGCGCTCTGAATCAGTCGCCTCATATTCCTCTTTGCATTGATCGCAAAGTCGCCTGGCCAAACGCTGCGCGAGAATCGCCAAGAGCGCATCTGAAAAAGAAAACGGTTCCATGCCCATATCAATCAACCGGGTAACGGTCTCCGGGGCGTTATTGGTATGCAGTGTGGAGAACACAAGGTGGCCGGTCAGCGACGCTTCAACAGCCATGTGCGCTGTTTCCTCGTCACGCATCTCACCCACCATAATGACATCCGGGTCTGCCCGCAGGAACGAACGCATGGCTGACGCAAAAGAAAGACCAATCTGCGGATTGACCTGCATCTGCCGCAGACCCGGCTGGGTAATCTCCACCGGATCCTCAACCGTCCAGACCTTTTTTTCCACTGCATTAACCTTGCCGAGCATGGCATGCAGGGTCGTGGTTTTTCCAGAACCGGTAGGACCGACTGCGAGCACCATGCCATAAGGACTTGCCACCAGATTCTGAATGGATCGCAGATAATCCGGACTCAAGTTCATCTTGCCGAGGGGCTGCGCACCGGAACCAGCGAGTATCCTGAGGACAACGTCCTCGTTTTCACCCGCGGTCGGCAAGGTCACCACGCGCAACTCAATTTCCATTTCGCCAAGCTTGAAGCGAATCTTGCCATCCTGGGGCATACGGCGCTCGGCAATATTGAGCCGGGCCATAATCTTGATTCTGGCCACAAGTTGCTCCCGGTATTCGGCAGGGATCCGCCGATACTCGCGGCACTCTCCGTCGATTCGGAAGCGAATCGACAGATCATTCTTCTCGCCATTGGGCTCAATATGAATATCCGATGCCCGGTCGCGCACGGCATCCAGAATAATCTTGTTGGCCAACCGAACGGCGGCCGCGTTTTCCCCAAGGTCACCACTCTGACCCGCTTCTGAACTCAGCGACTGCAGGAAAACTTCAAACTCTTCCTTGCTTTCACTGATTGACGCCGACCGGGCCACAAAACGACTGATCTGGCTGGGCGCGGCGACCACTTCAACCAACCGCTTCTGGCAAGCAAACCGGACAGCGTTGACTGCGTCCACCGACAGTGGATCACCAAACGCCACTGTAATCGACTCTTGATCCGATGCGACGGGCACAACATTGTGATCGCGCATTACGTGGGAAGGCAGTTCCTTGAGTGCAGCCTCTGCGACCTCTATCTGATTGATATCCACAAAAGACAGGTCAAGCCGCTTGGCGAGGGTTCGAACGATCGTCACCTCATCGACGATCCGCAGATCAACCAGCACTTCGCCCAGGCGCTTCCCCTTGCTTTGCTTTTGGGCCGCCAGCGCGGTTTCTATCTGCTCGTCGGTAACCAGCCCCTCTTTCACCAGAACTTCGCCAAGGCGCAGTCGACGACGCGCCTCTGTCGCTCCGTTCCCGGGCGTGGACGCAAATTTAGTCGCTGCGCTATCAGTTACGCTCATAAGATTTCTCTCTAGGAATCAATGATGACGGCCGACTACAGACTAGAGCCTTTCACAACCGAAGGAATCAATCAACTCTGCAAGACGCTTCGTGAAAGATGACTGCCCCGACCTGGCACTCTCTTCCTTGAGTTCCTGACTATAAATCCCGTATTGCACCGAATCCAGTACCGGAAGACCCTCTTGTTCGGGATCCAGAACTCTTATCTTGCCCGACTGAAATGCCTCATCATCCTGCACAGCCGACAAGGGCAGAGCAGTGACCCCCATTCCGTCGGCCAATGCATTAACCAGCCCTATCAGAGCGGGAGACTGATAGACAATCTTCGTCTGCCTATCGGCCTGACGAAGGCTGTCCAACATTCGTCTTCGAAAGGGAGAGCCCTCAGGATGGGCAAGCAGCGGCACAGCATCGTGCTCACCAAACTTGCAATTGTGCGGCCCTAGCCATACCGGATAATCCAGCCAGGCGTGCTCGGGGTCCATGTCGACCGGTCCCAGGGTAACACATACGACTAAATCCAGTTCTCCAAGCTTAAGCGACTCCACAAGGTAATCGCTTACATCGCAGTGAATCTCCATCTCGAACTCGGTATGCTTGGTACGAAAGGCCATTGCCGTTTTCTGAAATTGATTAATGGCGCCGAAGGTCGGCAGGCCCACGCGAAGCTTTCCCTCCTGGCTGGCATTGCCTGAAGTCAAATCGCTACGGTCATGCTCACCGAGATAAGCATCCAGATCGTCCCTCGGCAAAGGTCGACTAAATAAATAGCCCTGTCCGATGTGGCAACCAAGACCTGCCAGCATATCTGCGTGATCGACTGTTTCTACCCCTTCTGCCACTATCTTGAGCCCAAGCGAACGAGCCAGCTGGCAAACTGCGCGCACAATCGCCCAGTTGTGCTTCTCCTTGCCGCGAACAAAGGCCTGATCGATCTTGAGTGTGTCAAACGGCAACTGTGTGAGATACGCCAGGCTGGAATAACCCGTCCCGAAATCATCAATGGCGAGGCTAAGGCCGAGTCCCTTCAAGTCACTGAGGATTTGCCGTGTGCCTTCAAGGTCGTCGGCCACAATGGATTCGGTCAGCTCCAGTTCCAGATATTTCGCCTCCAGACCGGTCTCCTCAATAACCTTTTGAATGCTGTCTACTATCCCGTCGTCACGGAACTGAACTGCTGAGACATTCACAGACAGCATAAATGGTTCATGCCCTGCGTCCTGCCATTGCTTCGCCTGTTTACAGGCGGTTCGCAGAACCCATTCACCAATTGGCACAATCAAACCGGTCTCTTCCGCCACCGGAATAAAATCCAACGGGGAGACCAGCCCTTGCTTTGGATGTTGCCAACGTATCAACGCTTCACACCCGTGCACACTGCCTGACTGAAGCTCGATCTGAGGTTGATAATTAAGGAAGAACTGACCCTCCTCAATCGCGGTGCGAAGATCATTTTCAATGCTGATTCGGTCACTGGTGAAGCGCCGGCGGGTCGCTTTCCAGTCAAAGAACCTGAAAGAGTCCCCGCCCTGAGAGGCCGCATACTGCATGGCAAGACGGGATTTATTGATAAGATCATCCAACTCCGTGCCGTTCTGCGGAAAACAGACGATTCCCCCGCTCAAAGTTAGCGAGATTTTCTGTCGCGTACCGTCTAGAGCTCGAAAATAAAACGGCGGCCTCATTGCCTCGCGGAGCACCTTAACCACTGAATTCGCCATATTCGATGCATCGATCGCCTCATCGATCAATACCAGTTCGTTGCCTCCC
>NZKZ01000111.1 GCA_002694065.1 Acidiferrobacter sp. | reverse complement strand
GGCCGTCGGCGGCCCCTCATTGAAGGTAAAGAGTGGCCGACCCGAGCTTTGCTGCAGGCTTTTTTCAAACACTGCCTGCTCCCGCCAGAATTCAAGGATGTGTTGCTCGAGGGCCGGGCCGTCGTAGCGTGTGTCGACTTTGCTGAAACTCATAGTGATTCGCGCGTGTTGGTCCCCTCACCGGGTTTAGTTTCGCTCCGGGGCGATTCGAGCTGCCCCGGGGAGAGGAGCTCGCGCGCGGTACCACCCGGCTTTGCCGGGTGGGCGCCCGGCCTTGGCACACGTTTCGTGTGTCAGACCTGTATCGAAGGTCAGTCGGCTGAGTCTACTGCCGGGTGTGGCGGCCAAAACCCGGGTTCGGTCAGCGGCTCAGGGGTGATTTTCATTGGGACCCGGCCCGGGGATTCCAGCCTCCCCCGGTCTCTGGGTGCGCGGGCATGCCCGACTACTCTTCCCCGTCAACGCCTCTTCGCCCGCAGGCGGCCATTGCCTTCCTGCAGACAGGGGCTAAATCTACCCGTGCAACATAGGCAAGGCAAATCGGTAGTGTCGCCACGTCACGCCATCGAGGCTATGCCCGCGCCGGTGAGGCCGGTAAAGTCAATCCTATGAATGCGAATCCCCACCTTATTCTCCCCAGGCAGCCATGATTCTGCCGGTGGTGGTCGATGTCATTGTGCCGGTTTTCGGCGTGGTGGCCCTGGGGTATCTGGTCGGGGCTTTTCGCTGGATGGATTCAGGCGCTGTCCGGGGCCTGTCGCTGTACGTATTCAATATCGCGATCCCTTTGCTGCTGTTCAAGGCAATGAGTACGGTCACGTTGCCTGGGCAAATGCCCTGGGGTTACGTATTGGGGTTTTTCGCTTGCGCCCTGAGTCTTTTTTTCGCTGTATTTTTTCTGTTGCGGATGATCTCGAGCAAAAGCCTGGGCGAGATCGGGATACTGGCCTTTGGCAGCAGTTATGGAAACTTTATTCCCCTGGGCATTCCCCTCGTTATGACGGCGTTTGGGGAGGCGGCCACCGTCCCGCTGTTTTTGCTGGTCGCCTTTCAGGCGCCGGTTTTCTTTGCGCCGATGATTGTGATTCAGGAGAGCGCCAGAAAACGCGATCGGCGTGGCGCGATCGGCTGGCCCGTAGCAAAAAGTATTGTCGCGAATCAGTATGTTCTTGGCATTGGGCTTGGCGCCATCGTAAACCTGACGGGTCTTTCGCTTCCGGGCCCCGTATCCGACATCATCGCGTTGGTGGGTCAGTCGGCTGTGCCTTGTGCACTCTTTGCGCTGGGGGCCGCGCTCAGCTTTTACGCGATTGATGGTGTGCTGGGCCGTGCGCTCGTCATCGTTGCGATCAAGAATGTGTTACTGCCTTTGCTCATGTGGGGGGTATCGATCCGCTTGGGTCTGCCGCCGGTCTGGCAGGCCGTGATGGTGGTGATGGCGGCTTTGCCGGTCGGGATCAACACCTATCTTTTCGCAGAGCGGTATGAGTGCGGCCAGGCACTGGCCGGCACCGCCGTGGTGGTCAGCACGGCTGTCTCGGTGATTACCTTGTCAGTAGTGCTGTCGATACTGGCGTAAGCGTTTACGGTTTCTCGACGCTGCCGAACCCCTTTAGCGTTTCGATATGCACCGCCACGCTGAGAGCAAGCGCGTCGAGGTCGTAACCTCCTTCCAGCACAGACAGGATTCGCCCGTTGCAATGACGGTCGGCACACTCCATGAGCCGCTCAGTCATCCAGGCGTAGTGTTCGGTTGTGAGGTTGATACTGCCAAGGGGGTCTGCCTGGTGCGCATCAAAACCTGCAGAGATCAGGATCATATCGGGCCCGAAGGCATCAATAGCGGGGAGGATTTTTTCGGTGAAGGCCTGCGTGTAGGTCTCGTTGTCGGCGCCCGAATTCATCGGGCAGTTCAGCGTGGCGCCTTTGCCGGCCCCGGTGCCGGTTTCTGAGTAGGCGCCGGTGCCGGGATAATGGGGGTACTGGTGCGTGCTCACATAGAAAACGCTGGGATCCTCTTCGAACAGATGCTGGGTGCCATTGCCGTGGTGTACATCCCAGTCAACGATGAGAATTTTTTCGAGATCGTGCTGGTTTTGCAGGTAGCGGGCGGCAATCGCGATGTTGTTAAAAAGACAAAACCCCAGCGCGGCATTGTGCTCGGCATGGTGACCGGGTGGGCGAACGAGTGCGAAGCCGTTATCGACACGGCCGTGTGCGATTTCATCGGCCAGGTTCAGGACCGTGCCCGCGGCGAGGCGGGCAACATCAAAGGACTCGGGCGAAATGGCCACGTCGGGCGTGTCGAGATAAGGGAGGCCTTGTTCACAACTTACCCGTGCCCGCTCGATCAGTTCCCGGTGGTGGACACGGGAGAGCCATTCAGTCTCACAGCTGACCACATCAACGGTTTGCAGTGAAGCAAACCACTCCTTCGTCTCAAGGTGGTCAAGCGTATGCGCGAGACGGGATGAGCGTTCAGGGTGTCCCTGTCCCGTAACGTGGTTCTGAAACCTCGGATCACTGGCAAAGGCGGTTTTCATCATAGCCGTTGGTTTGATAAGGCGGCCGGGTGTAGCGGTAGAATCAGACGCTCCCATGCCCTTTCTGTTGAGCGCAGTATAAACAAGTCATCNGTTCGCTTTTTNTCCATGATTCCTNTTTTTCNTAGTGCCCGAACGAGTGCGCGACAGGATCAGCCGTGAGTGCATCCTGGATCCTCCTGGCAGCGCTCACCNTGATCGGTCTCTTTGNNGCAAGCAGGGCGTGGCCGGTGAGAGCAACCCAGGGCCTCAGACTGGAGGGTGAACAGGAAGACGATGGGTTTGGGGAAGCGACGCTGAGTGTGGCGACCTACAACATCCATCGTGCCCGGGGGTTGGATGGTGAGAAGAACCCGGGCCGTATCGCTGAACTCGTTAAGTCCTGTGATGTTGTCGGGTTGCAGGAGGTGGAGGGAACGAGCCCGTTTCGCCGTCATGACCAGGCGTCTCTCATCGGCAGGATACTCGGCCGCTTTTTTCATTTTTCCACAACGAGACGGCTTCTATTTTTTCCCCAGCGTGGCAACGGGCTGATCAGCCGCTTTCAGACCCGAAGGTGGGAGACGACTCCGCTCTTTCCTTCGACAGGACGGGCCCATCGGAATATGACGGTATATCACTTTGAATGGGCCGGTGAGCCCGTGGCGGTAATCAACACACACCTGTCAAAGCCAGCTGAGGGGGAGTCACCTCTTGAGGAAGTGATGCACGCTTTTGGTCAGTATCCTCGTGGTGTGCTGTTGGGTGATTTCAATGCGCCGGCGCATCATGCTGTGATGCGCCGAGCCATGCCTCCGGATACCAAAGACGCCCTGTCGGGCCTGGACGACCAGGATAGGGTGGATATGATTTTGGTTCGCGGCCTTGAGGTGGACAAAGCCTGGTCCGAGCCGGCAGGGCCGTCAGACCACCCGTTTTTTGCGGCTCAGCTTCGCTTCAAGGACTAGGTCTGGCTGGTCTTCTATTCATACCAAGTTTTATCCCGGACTACCGGCCGTCTTTCGCGTCAGGCGGTTGAACGCGTCGATGGCCTGACGATGGGTACAGCGGGCACCGGTCTGCAGGTATTCCATGGCATTGAGCGAGGCGTCATGTGCCTCCCGGGTAGAACCTCCCACGCAGTCTTCGATCACCCTTGTGTAGTAGTTGTGCTGATGGGCGTCCACAAAAGTATAGTGAACGCAGACATCGGTTAATTCACCACACAAGATCAGGGTATCTGCCTTCAGACCCTTGAGCAGTATCTCGAGGTCGGTGCCAAAGAACGCGGAATATCTTCGCTTCGGGATCAGGTAATCACCCTGCCGGTACGGTAGCCGGGGGTGAATGCGTGTTCCCGGGTGACCCTCGATGCAGTGGACGTCTTCTGAACCCTCCAGTTCCCGACCAAAATCAATATGGTTCGGCCGGTGCACCTCAATTATGTAGACGACCGGTACATCGTTCGCTTTTGCAGCCTCAATCACCGGTAGCGTCCTGTCGATCAGCTGTTCCTGACCACCCATGTAGGGGATGCCGCTCGATCCCGGATCGTTCGGGTCGCTGCTACCCATAATGTCGATGACAATCAGAACAGGATTACCTTCAATGAATGCCGGCATGGAGAGTTTCTGTGTTGGGTCGAGCGCTTAAAGATAGCACGGCAAAGCGCCGCGCCCTGGCGGCTGGAGCCGGGCTGAGTTCAGTCGATGGCGAATCCGGCGGCCTGAAGCAGGTCTTTAGATTTTTTGCTGATCCTGGGTTGGGGATCATTCTCATCCCACCATCGTGTCCACCGCGCGACGTCGCGCGCGAGCGCCTGCTGGCAGGCCCCGGCGTGCTTGTGTTGGCGCACTCCGTCGAGATCTATCATTACCGCCCTGGTGGGGGTGATCAGGTAATTCGGAGGTTTCATATCCCCGTGGGAGAATCCGTGCTTACGCATCTGCACCAGATTCTTGACCATCGTGCCAAGCAGCTGATCGATCTGCTTTGGATCAGATTCATCGCTCAGATCGTCTGCCCGGATAGCATCGCCAGTATGTTCGTAGACGAACCAGGACCGCCCACGCAGACCACGGTAGCTCTCCTGCGCCCACGCCACCGGCAGCGTGGTCACAATGCCGATTCGGGTGAACTGCTGCGCCGCCCAGAAACTGTGCTCCGCGCGGGAGGTGGAGACCGCCAGCCTGAGTCGGTGCAGGGGGCTTGTGCAGTTGTAACGCTTGATGACGTAGCGTGCGCCGTCGAAAGACGTCGTGGCCAGAGTCGTTTTGATATCTTGCTTGATGAA
>NZKZ01000110.1 GCA_002694065.1 Acidiferrobacter sp. | reverse complement strand
TGATTTTGTCGATCTGGACTATGGTCTTCGTCTACGAGCAAAAGGCTACCGCAGCGTGGTTTTATCCCAATACCATTTTTCCCAAGATGAACTTTCTATCTCGGAGAAACTCGGTTCTGCGAACAGCCAGTCAAGTGACCCAGAAAGGGAGAGATTTTTCCAAAAATGGGGCTCTCAACTTCCGGCTCAGGATCCGTTTTATAGCCCTAATCTGCGGTTTATTGGCAATTCTGCGAAGTTCCATCTCAATCTTGATGATTTGCCGGAGGAGATTCTGGGGCCGAGTTAGTTTGAGGCTTCACCTGTATACGTCGATGCGGTGCGCTACTCTCCCTCGAAACTGATCAGCGTACGCACCGGAACATCCATCGCTGCCAGCTTTTCCCGGCCGCCCAGGTCGGGAAGATCGATCACAAAACTTGCACCGACGACTTCAGCCCCGGCTTGGCGTACCAGTTGAACAGCGGCACAAGCGGTACCGCCTGTCGCAATCAAATCGTCAACGATCAGCACCTTCTGGCCCGGTTCAAAACTGTCGGTATGGATCTCGACTTCATCGCTGCCGTACTCAAGGTCATACTCGACCGACAGGGTTTGCCAGGGCAGTTTGCCCTTTTTCCTGATCGCAACGAAGCCAACTGATAACTGGTGTGCAACCGCCCCGCCGAGAATGAATCCACGGGCCTCGATCCCCGCGACACAGCCGATGCCGCTGCCGGCAAAGGGCTGGACCATTTCGTCCACCGCCTGGCGAAATCCCGAAGGACTCTGCAGCAGGGTGGTGATATCCCGGAAGATGATTCCTTTTTTCGGGTAATCCGGCAGTGAGCGAATCAATCCCTCAAGCGGCTGAGCCATCTATTTTTCTCCTTTAAGCATCCGCCCGGCGACGGCATCCAGTTTTTCGAGTAACGCAGGATCTCTGGCGTCAGCATGTGTGATGAGGGCGGCCTGCAAAGCCTCATCATCACCTGAAGGACAGACAGCAGGACGTTCTGGCATTTTCTTTGCCACGGCCCGTACCAACTGACGCGCCTTCTCTGCGTTATTGAGCAGCACCTGGATGATTGCATCGACTTCAACGTTATCGTGATCGGGATGCCAGCAATCATAGTCCGTCACCATCGCCACCGTGCAGTAGGGAATCTCCGCCTCACGTGCCAGTTTGGCCTCGGGCATATTGGTCATGCCGATCACGTCACAGCCCCACTCACGATAGAGATTGGATTCCGCGAGGGTGGAGAACTGCGGGCCTTCCATCACAAGGTAGGTGCCGCCACGTTGCATGGGAATGTCCGCGGCTTGGCACGCGGCCTCGCACCAGTCACCGAGCCTCGCGTTAACAGGATGCGCCATGGATACATGCGCCACCATGCCCGTGCCGAAAAAACTTTTCTCCCGGGCAAAAGTGCGGTCGATAAACTGATCAACGATGACAAATGTACCGGGGGCCAGGTGCTCATGAAACGAGCCGACCGCTGATAAAGACACGATGTCTGTGACTCCCGCACGTTTCAGGACATCGATGTTGGCGCGGTAATTGATCGACGAAGGACTAAAGCGATGACCCCGGCCATGTCTTGGCAAGAAGACCAGTTGAGTACCCTCCAGTGAGCCAAACAGGAGCTCATCTGAGGGCTCGCCCCAGGGCGAGGAGATCTTTTCCCAGCGGACATTCTCAAGTCCGTCGATATCGTATAAACCGCTGCCGCCAATGATGCCGAGAACAGGTTTTGGGTGTAATTCAGTCATGACCGTTGTTTTTTGTCTGTCAGGGTTCTGGTAATTTGGTTAACCGCTAGGATACCGACGGGCTTTGCGTTTGAGGTTGCGCTGAGGGAGGCGGGAGCTAGAAGAGTGATCCTCCCAACTCCTTGATTGCGGCAAGCATCTCAGGCTCGTCAGTTAAAGCCTCGGCAATCGCACAACGGCAGGCCGTGTTGGCGTCGATACCGTCTGCCATGAGTTTGGCGGCATGCACCAACAGCCGGGTGCTGGCGCCTTCTTCCAGTCCGTTGCCCTTAAGGTTGCGGGTCATTCCCGCAAAGCGCACCAGCCGCGTGGCAACCTCCGGATCGATACCTGACTCGCGGACGACAATATCGCGTTCCAGTTTCTCATCGGGGTAGTCAAAGTCGATCGCCACAAAGCGCTGACGTGTGCTCTGCTTAAGGTCCTTCAGTACGCTTTGGTAACCAGGGTTATAGGAGATGGCGAGACAGAACTCCGGCGACGCACTGAGCGTTTCTCCGGTCTTCTCGATCGGCAATTGGCGACGGTCATCCGCCAGCGGATGAATAATGACCGTCGTATCCTTGCGCGCCTCGACGATCTCATCGAGATAGCACAGGGCACCTGTGCGAACGGCGTGACTCAAAGGGCCGTCGATCCAGCGGGTCTCTCCCCCCACAATCAGATACCGTCCTACCAGATCGGCAGACGTCAGGTCATCATGACAGGAGACAGTGACAAGCGGGCGATGAAGGCGCCACGCCATATATTCCATGAAGCGGGTTTTGCCACAGCCGGTTGGCCCCTTAAGCAGCACCGGCAGCTGATTGCGCCAGGCAGCTTCAAAAATCGTGACTTCATCCCCCTGCGCGGCATAGTAGGGCTCTGTCTTGATGATTTCTGTAACGGGCTCGACAGCGTTCATGCGATTTGCTCTGGCGGATCCGGCGCGGGCATCAAAGAGACTGTACCTTAGACCTTAAAGGATTCGGGGAGTTTTTTCTTGACCGGTACGTTTTTGAGCTGGACGTATTTGGGCAGACCATTTTTCTGATAAGGGGGATAGTCCTCACCCCGAATCAGCGGCTCAAGATACCGCCTGCAGCGAGCCGTGATGCCAAAGCCATCGGCGCTGATAAAACTTCGGGGCATCATCTTTTCTTTGTTGGCCACACGCTTGAGATTCGCCTCACCGACTTTCCAGCGGTAAGGTTGATCCGATACCCGCTCGATCGTCGGCATGACCGCATTTTTTCCGGCAAGGGCCATTTTCACCGCTGCTGCACCGGTGGCATACGCATGTGCGACATCAGATTTTGAAGCGATATGCCGCGCTGAGCGCTGCAGGTAGTCCGCGACCGCCCAATGATATTTGAGGCCAAGATCCTCTTTCACCATGCCGGCGACGACCGGGGCAACGCCGCCGAGCTGGGCGTGACCAAAGGCGTCACGCAGGCCCTGGTCTGCAAGAAAACCGCCGTCGCTGCTGCGTACGCCCTCCGACACCACCACAGAACAGTAGCCGAAGCGCTTGACCTTCTGGGCAACCAGCGTCATGAACCGCTTGCGGTTGAAAGTGACTTCGGGGAAAAGAATCACGATGGGGATTTGGGTATCCTCGTCGCTTGCCATACCCCCGGCCGCCGCGATCCAGCCGGCATGGCGTCCCATCACCTCGAGAATGAAGACCTTGGTCGAGGTCTTTGCCATGGAAGCCACATCAAAACTGGCTTCTCGGGTAGAGACGGCAATGTATTTGGCGACCGATCCGAAACCCGGACAGTTATCCGTTATCGGCAGATCATTATCGACGGTTTTGGGAATATGGATGGCCTGGATCGGATAGCCCGATGTCTTTGAAAGCTGCGACACCTTAAGGCAGGTATCGGCAGAATCTCCCCCGCCGTTGTAGAAGAAATAACCGATGTTGTGGGCTCTGAACACATCAATCAGCCGCTGATACTCGGCGCGATTTTCCTCAAGGCTTTTCAGTTTGTAGCGGCAGGAGCCGAATGCGCCCGATGGAGTCGTCTTGAGCGCTGCGATGGCGCTTCGGCTCTCCTTACTGGTATCGATCAGGTCTTCTGTCAGGGCACCGATAATGCCGTTTCGCCCGGCAATAACCTTGCCGATTTGCTGACGGTGATGGCGGGCCGTTTCGATGACACCACAGGCGCTCGCATTGATGACGGCAGTCACGCCGCCTGATTGTGCATAGAAGGCGTTTTTAATCTTTCCCATTTTCTGTCTCTTGGATTGGTGACTGCGAAAAGTCCCGGCGCCCCGCGGCCAAGGCTGTCAGGCGAATCGGCTGGATTGTCTGATCGGATTATTCTAGCGGTCGCCGGTGCGGCAAACCTATGGATCATCCTTACGCGAGCCTCAAGCACCCCTTATTTGAGACCGGTCCATTGACACTGAAAAAAAGGCCACTATAGTGTACGCCCCCATTTTTGACCCTCCCCAGCCTAAAAAGGCCTGTGAGACGGGTCCCAAGGGGTATCAAAACGGGTCGCACCAAGGCGTTCCCGCCAAGTTTGCAGAGAGGGCAGTATGAGGATTGTTTTGCTCGGAGTTCCCGGATCGGGAAAAGGCACCCAGGCCAAGTTGATGGCCGAGAAATATCGTGTTCCCCAGATTTCGACGGGAGATATCCTGAGAGCCGCGGTGGCGGACAAAACCGAAGTCGGCAAGAAAGTGGCCACGGTGATGTCAGCGGGAGATCTGGTTTCTGACGATATTGTGATTGACGCGGTCACCGATCGTTTGAGGGGAGCGGAAAGTCGCCGGGGATTCGTGCTCGACGGATTTCCCCGAAACATCCCGCAGGCCCAGGAACTGGACACACGCCTGGGCTGGCTGGGACGCCCTGTTCAACTCGTTCTGCATCTTGCCGTCGAAGATGATGTGGTCATCAAACGTGTCACGGGTCGCCTGACCTGTGCCAATTGCGGAGCGATCTTCAACAAGTTCTTCGCCCCCCCGGCCAAGAAGGGTGTCTGTGACCATTGCGGGAGCAAGAAACTGGAACACCGCGACGACGATAACGCGAAGACCGTTCGCGCCAGACTGGAGTCTTATGAACGGGATACCTTACCGCTTATCTCGTATTACCGGGCCCAGCACAAGTTGCGCACGATCCCGGCGTCCGATGCTGCCAATGGGATATTCGGCGCCATCTGTGAAGTGGTCGATACCGAGATCCGGCCTCTGGATAAAAAAGTTGTGGTGATGCAGGAATCCAAAACGCAAATACGCCCCCCGGCAGAGCGGGCGGAAACATCGAGCGCTTCAGATGGCGGGCCTGCCAAGGCANCCACCAAGAAAGTCNCCGGCGCATCAGANAAGAAAAAGAAAAAGGTTGAAAAGAAGCCGGNAGCGAAGAANGCGGCCAAGAAAGTNACNAAGAAAACCGCAGCGAAAAAGAANGTTGCCAAAAAGGNGGCCAAGAAAGTTGCCAAAAAGGTNGCGAAGAAAGCGGCTAAGAAGAAAGTGACTAAAAAAATAACCAAGAAGGTCACGAAGAAAGCCGCTTCGAAAAAAACGGTCTCAAAAAAGAAGGTTGTAAAGACAACCCGGAAAAAATCGCCTCCAGCAAAAGCAGCCAAGAAGAAAGCATCAAAAAAAACCGCGAAGAAAACCGCCAAAAAGGGTCGGGTCCGGCGCTAAGGCAAGTGGGCTGAGTTCATGAGTTTTTATCCTCTGTCGCGAATGCGCCGTCTTCGGCGGGATGCATTCAGCCGCGCGCTGGTGCGGGAGAGCACCCTAAGCGTCGATGATCTGATTCAGCCGGTATTCGTCTGTGAGGGGTCATCTATCCGGGAGCCGGTCCCCTCCATGCCCGGCGTTGAAAGGGTCAGCCTGGATCTTCTGCTGGATCGGGCCAAAACACTCGACGCGCTGGGGATCCGGGCCCTGGCGCTTTTCCCGGTGGTAGATGCCAGCGGCAAAACACCAGACGCCAAAGAGTCGTTCAATCCCGATGGACTGGTGCCAAGGGTGGTGACCGCGCTTCGCGAGACCGTGCCCGACATGGGGGTGATTACCGACGTGGCCCTGGATCCCTACACCAGTCATGGCCAGGACGGCCTGCTCGACGAGTCAGGATACGTGACCAACGACGCCACGGTGGATACCCTGGTGCAGCAGGCCTTGTGCCATGCTCGAGCTGGCGCGCAAGTGGTCGCACCCTCAGACATGATGGATGGCCGGATCGGCGCCATTCGCGAGGCATTGGAATCCGAGGGCCTGGTCAATACCCGGATCCTCGCGTACTCCGCAAAATATGCGTCGTCCTTTTATGGCCCGTTTCGCGATGCGGTGGGATCGGCGGGTAATCTGGGGGGCGGCAACAAGTACACCTATCAGATGGATCCGGCGAACAGCGATGAGGCTTTGCGCGAGATCGAGCTCGATCTCGACGAGGGCGCGGATATGGTCATGGTCAAGCCCGGCATGCCTTATCTCGATATTGTGCTTCGGGTGAAACAGGAGTTTGGCGTGCCGACTTTTGTGTATCAGGTCAGTGGCGAATACGCGATGCTGTGTGCTGCGGCCAACAATGGATGG
Organism: Acidiferrobacter sp.; assembly: GCA_002694065.1. Lineage (GTDB taxonomy): Bacteria > Pseudomonadota > Gammaproteobacteria > Arenicellales > UBA868 > UBA868. The sequence continues at coordinate 30,388 of NZKZ01000110.1, read as the reverse complement.
CTGGATCGCGATGCGGTAGTGATGGAAGCGCTGCTGGGCTTTAAGCGCGCCGGTGCCGATGCCATACTGACCTACTTCGCCGAGGAAGTCGCGGCAGCACTGCAGCGGGACTGAACACGCCGGGCGTTTTTCGTCCGTGAATGCCCTCGCGACCTGTCAACTACACTTTCCAAAACTTCTTGTTATGACATCCAAACCCCGCCCCACCAAAATTGTTCTGCACCAGCAGTCGCGTATGCTGGAAGTCGCCTTTGATGACGACAGCGTGTTCAACCTTTCCTGTGAGTACCTAAGGGTTTTTTCGCCGTCCGCTGAGGTCAGGGGCCATGGCCCGGGCCAGGAGGTTCTGCAGACCGGCAAAGAGAACGTCAATATCTCAGCCGTTGAGTCCGTGGGGGCCTATGCCGTCAGGCTTGTCTTTGATGACGGGCATGATTCCGGTATCTACTCATGGGAAACGCTTTACGAGTTAGGTGCGCATCACGATGTCTACTGGCAGGCCTATCTGGACAAGCTCAAAGCCACGGGGCACGAACGCCAGCCGCACTGACAGGGGTGAAGCAGCCGTTTCATGAACGAAGGCTCAACACATTTCGGTTTCAGTGAGATAGCGTCAGCGAACAAAGCGCAAAAGGTCGGCGAGGTCTTTACGTCGGTCGCAGATCGTTACGACCTGATGAACGATCTGATGTCTTTGGGCAGTCACCGTTTGTGGAAAGATTTTGCGCTGGCCCGCAGCGGCGTACGGGCGGGGCATCATGTCCTCGACGTGGCTGCTGGCAGTGGCGATATGACCACCCGCTTCGCCAGGCAGGTGGGCGCATCTGGCCGTGTCGTGATGACCGATATCAATGCGAGCATGCTGGCCTGCGGTCGGGCCCGCTTGCTGGACCAAGGCATCGGCCCCACTATTGATTTGTTGCTGGCCGATGCTGAGACACTGCCTTTTGCCCCGGCGCAGTTTGACTGCGTCAGCATTGCTTTTGGTCTGCGCAACGTTACCCGTATCCCTGAAGCCCTGGCATCGATGAAAAGCATGCTTAAACCGGGCGGCCGCGTGTTGATACTGGAATTCTCCCATCCCGTGTCGGGCCTTTTGTCCCGCGCCTATGATCTTTTCTCGTTTTCCGTGATTCCGCCGCTGGGTCGAATGGTGACCGGAGATGAGCCAAGTTATCGCTATCTGGTTGAGTCGATCCGACGCCATCCAGATCAGGACACTCTGGCCCAGATGATGTCGGACGCAGGTCTTGAGGATGTTGCGTATCACAATCTCAGCGGCGGGATTGTCGCGGTGCATACCGGTTTTTGTTACTGAGACTGACACAGTGAATGTGGTGACCTCCCGTCTTGAAGCAATCCTGAACCGGGTGATCCGAGATTCGGGCGCGCAGGCGCTGGCTCACCTGCACAATCTCGAAGGCAAAGTCATCGCCGTCAGAATCCAGGGGCTGGAGGTAACGGGCTACGCCGTGGTCGAGAACGAGGGGATTCATATCATTGACAAGCCGGAACAGACGCCCGATGTCACGGTAACCGGTTCGCCCGGTGATCTGATGGCGTTTGGCCGCCTGGGCGCGGATCCAGAACTCTTTCGCGGCGGGTCAGTGCGCATTGAGGGGGATGCCCAGTCGATGCTCGATATCAAAGCGCTTTTCTCGGCAATCGACTTTGATCCTGAGGAGCAGCTTGCACAGGTAGTGGGAGATACCCTGGCGCGCAAGACGGCCAACGGGTTCCGCTCTTTGGGTCGCTGGGCGGAAGACGTCGCCGACTCCGGGGCTGCCGGCATCGCTGAAACGCTGGTGGAAGAGACCCGCCTGCTGGCAAGCAGGCCCCGCGCAGAGCGCTTCATCGATAACGTAGAGACGCTGCGGGATGATTTTGCACGGCTTCAGCAGCGGATCGAGCGGCTGCGCTCCGTCGTAAAGCAGGATCAGATCTGATGGCTCGCGATGGCTCGTGGCGGCTGTTCCGCATTGTCCGCGTGCTGGTGCGGCATGGTCTGGATGAGTTTGTTTTCAGCCTGTCGCTTCTGCGTCCCTACCGTTTCGCGCTGTGGCTTTTCCCCGGTTTTTGGTTCCGTGATCGAACCGCCGATCGAGGTCAGCGCCTGAGAGAAGCGCTGGAGGAACTCGGCCCCGTTTTCGTCAAATTCGGTCAGGCGTTGTCGACCCGGCCCGACCTCATACCCCCGGATATTGCAGCGGAACTCACCCGCCTGCAGGACGATGTGCCGCCTTTTCCGGGAGAGTTGGCAAAAACAGTCGTGGAAAGATCATTGCAGGCGCCGCTCTCTGAACACTTTGAGAGTTTTGATCTCGCGCCCCTGGCTTCGGCGTCTGTTGCGCAGGTTCACTGCGCGACGCTGAAAGACGGCAGCGAGGTCGTCGTCAAGGTGCTGCGACCGGGAATTGAGACAGTGATCGATCAGGACCTGGCATTGCTTTACCAGATTGCTCGTCTTGCCGATCGGCACTGGCCCCCAGCCAAGCGCTTGCGCCCACTCGAGGTGGTTGCTGATTACGACAAGACCGTTCACGACGAGCTGGACATGATGCGCGAAGGCGCCAATGCCAGCCAACTGCGCAGTAATTTTCCGGATTCAGAAATGATCTATGTGCCCAAGGTGTATTGGGAGCACAGCCGGCGTGAGGTGCTCGTAATGGAGCGCATCGACGGTATCCCGATCCGGGATATCGACGCCATCAAGGAGGCCGGCGTTGATCTGCGCAAGCTTGCCCACAACGGGGTAGAGATTTTTTTCACCCAGGCGTTTCGCGACGGCTTTTTTCATGCCGATATGCACCCGGGCAATATTTTTGTCAGTAAAGACGGGCAGTACCGGGCGGTGGACTTCGGCATCATGGGAACGCTTGGAGAGTCGGACAAGCAGTATCTCGCGGAAAACCTGCTGGCTTTCTTCAACCGGGACTATCGGGCAGTGGCCCTGGCGCACTTGCGGGCAGGCTGGGTGCCGGCCAACACGCGCGTCGATGAGTTTGAGGCAGCAGTACGGACAGTCTGTGAGCCGATCTTTGCCCGGCCGATCAGCGAGATCTCCTTTGGTCATCTTGTGGTGCGGCTTTTCCAGGTGGCCCGGCGCTTTGATATGCCGGTTCAGCCACAGCTGGTTCTGTTGCAGAAAACACTGCTCAATATCGAAGGCCTCGGCCGGCAGTTGTACCCGGAGCTGGATCTTTGGGAGACGGCCAAGCCTTATCTGGAGCGATGGATGCACGATCAAATCGGACCCAGAGCCTTTATCAAAACCCTGCGGCGGGAATTGCCGGCGGTCCTGCCTTTGTTGCCCGAACTGCCGGGACTGATGCACGAGCTGCTTCGACGCCAGCGCGACGGTGAACTTTATTTTCGTACCGAGGACAATGCCGAGCGAGAGTCCCTGCAGCGCGCCTTGAACAATACCGAGCGCCAGCGGAACGGTTTGGCGGCAGGCGCCGCCTTGCTGCTTGGCGCCATCGCCGCAACGCTGTTTTCAGAATCGCTGGGCCTGGGCGTCTATGCGGATCTTCTCGCCACCGGGCTGACGGTTTGCGGAGGGATTGTCCTCGTGGTGTCGCTGTTACGAAAGTAAGTGGGACAGCGAGTTGTTCAGAGCGACTGTAACGAAAACTTCCGGGTCCAAACTAAGTGATCAGACCGGCTTACTCTAATCGAAATGCGAATCATTCCTGAGTATTTTACTTGGTTTTCACGATTAAATACCTATAATCTCACTCGGTATTTAGATCAGATTCTCGCCGTCGTGTAGTTAGATTTTTAATCAGCGTGCTTTGGGTTCGGAGGCAATTGAATGCTCAGTAAATGCAAACAAGTCACCGTCGCAGATGTGGTCTCAGGCTGGCATTTTTCCGGGCCTCTGGCAGATCAAATCCGGCGCAAGAACGGGTCGCCTGTTGCGATAGCGCAGAGCGGTCAGGACGTTCCCGCTTTTGGGATCAGCAACGAACCGTGGGTGCGTCTCAGGTGGGGTGAGCGATGGGCGCGCGCAGCCATTCGGGGTTGGTCAATGGCTGCAATAGTCAAGTGGTTCGGTTCTCGGCAACTGCAAGATAAGAACCCCAAAGACAAATCAAGCGTTGGCACCGCAAGCTGGTGGACGACGCACGAGCCGTGAGAGAGAGTTTTAAAATTTTAGGGAGTAAACACAGATGAGATTAACGACTAAAGGAAGATATGCCGTTACCGCCATGCTGGACCTTGCGCTTCAAGAGGGCAAACGACCGGTTACCTTGCAGGATATTGCGGTAAATCAGGAAATTTCACTTTCCTATCTGGAACAATTGTTCGCCAAGTTGCGAAAAGCGGGACTGGTTCGAGGCACCCGCGGCCCGGGCGGCGGTTACCGACTGGCCAAGAAAATGGACTCGATTTCCATTGCAGAGGTGATTTCCGCGGTGGATGAAAAAGCCGACATGACCCGCTGCGGGGGGAATTCGGACTGTCTTGATGGCGAAAAATGCCTCACGCATGAACTGTGGATGGAACTCAGCGAAAAGATCTTTGAGTTCCTGAATGCAATTACCCTGGGCGAGCTGGTACGCCGCCCCGAAGTGATTGCCGTGGCGGAGCGTCAGGAAGCCGTTCGCGAGGGCCTCCGGACGGGACGCCTTAAAACTGTGGTCGTTGAAGCCGACGCTGTGATCGGCACCCTTAAGTAGGGTTTTGGCATTAATTTCGAGAAAAGCAAGTGAATACAGCAGTTAAAGAACTGGGTGAGCTCGTCGGTCGCGAATATAAGGAAGGATTCGTCACCGATATTGAGGCGGAAACATTGCCGCCGGGTCTTGACGAGAGCGTCATCCGCTTTTTGTCGGCAAAAAAATCAGAACCCGACTTCATTCTGGAGTGGCGGCTGGAGGCTTTCCGCCGTTGGCAGCAAATGGACAAGCCCGAATGGGCGCACGTTCACCATGATCCGATCGATTTTCAGGCGATCAGCTACTACTCGGCGCCCAAGCGCGACGAGGACCGGCCGAAAAGCCTGGACGAAGTTGACCCCAAACTGATCGAGACTTACAACAAGCTCGGCATTCCCCTGGAAGAGCAAAAAGCGCTTGCGGGGGTGGCGGTGGATGCCGTGTTTGACAGTGTGTCGGTCACGACGACCTTCAAGGACAAACTGGCGGAGGCGGGGGTGATCTTCTGCCCGCTGTCGGAAGCCATGGCCAATCATCCCGAACTCGTGCGTGAGTATCTGGGATCCGTGGTGCCGGCCAGCGACAACTTTTATGCAGCGTTGAATTCGGCGGTGTTTACCGAAGGCTCTTTTGTGTATGTGCCCAAGGGGGTGCGTTGCCCCATGGAGTTGTCGACCTACTTTCGAATCAATGCGCTCAACACCGGGCAGTTTGAGCGGACCCTGATCATCGCCGACGAAGGCAGTTATGTCAGTTACCTTGAGGGCTGTACGGCGCCTATGCGTGACGAGAACCAACTGCATGCCGCGGTTGTCGAATTGGTCGCGATGAAGGACGCGGAGATCAAGTACTCCACCGTGCAGAACTGGTACCCGGGTGATGAAGACGGCCGGGGCGGGATCTACAACTTTGTGACCAAGCGTGGCGCTTGTCGGGGAGACAACGCAAAAATCTCGTGGACGCAGGTTGAAACCGGTTCAGCGATTACCTGGAAATATCCCAGCGTGCTGCTCGAAGGCGATCACTCCATCGGAGAGTTTTATTCCGTGGCCCTGACCAATAATTGCCAGCAGGCCGATACCGGAACGAAGATGGTCCATATCGGAGAAAACACCTCCAGTACGATCATCTCCAAAGGCATCTCGGCCGGCCGTGGACAGAATGCTTACCGGGGTCTCGTGAAGGTGCTGAAAGGTGCCAAGGGTGCGCGCAACTACTCGCAGTGTGACTCGCTGCTGATGGGAGATCGATGCGGGGCACACACCTTTCCTTATGTCGAGGTGAAAAATCCCACCGCGACGATCGAGCATGAGGCGACCACTTCCAAGATCGGTGAGGATCAGCTGTTCTACTGTCGACAGAGAGGTCTTTCTGAGGAAGATGCGGTATCCATGATTGTGAATGGATTCTGCAAGGAAGTGTTCCGCGAACTGCCCATGGAGTTTGCCGTGGAGGCCCAGAAACTGCTGGGCATCAGCCTCGAGGGTGCCGTCGGCTGACGCTCCGGGTCGGATGACCGCCTGGTCTTCGGCCCTCCCTGAATTTAATGCCCCGATTTTTTTTGAGAACAACATGCTGAAAATTAGCGATTTGAAAGTAACTGTGGACGGCAAAGCCATCCTGAACGGCCTCAATCTGGAGGTGGGCCCCGGAGAAGTACACGCCATCATGGGGCCAAACGGTTCGGGCAAGAGCACGCTCGCCAATGTCATTGCGGGCCGCGATGGTTATGAAGTGACTGACGGCTCCGTGGCTTTTATGGAAAACGACCTTTTGGAAATGGCGCCCGAGGAGCGGGCACACGAAGGGGTGTTTCTCGCCTTCCAATACCCGGTAGAGATTCCGGGCGTAGCGAATATCGCGCTGTTAAAAGAAGGCCTGAATGCGGCACGCCGCCACCGCGGAGAGAAAGAGCTGGATGCGCTGGATTTTCTGAAATTGGTCCGCGAGAAACTCAAACTCGTTGAGATGAAAGAGGAGTTCCTCTACCGATCCGTCAACGAAGGATTCTCCGGCGGAGAGAAAAAACGCAACGAGATTTTTCAGATGGCTATGCTGGAACCACGCCTTGCGGTCCTGGATGAGACGGATTCGGGGCTGGATATTGATGCGCTGAAGATTGTTGCCGGCGGGGTCAATGCCCTGCGATCAGAAGATCGTTCGGTAATTCTTGTGACGCATTATCAAAGACTCCTGGATTACATCGTCCCGGATTATGTACATGTGCTGGCAGGCGGCCGGATTGTGCGCTCCGGCGACAAGGGACTGGCGCTGGATCTGGAAGCGCGCGGTTACGGCTGGATTGAAGCCGGCGACTCGGCCACCGCATGAGCGCGGCCGAAAGTCATGCCGCGCCTTATATCGAGGCGCAACAGGCGCAAGCCGGTGCCCTGCCGGCCGTCGGTGTCGCGGCGCTTGACCACAGCCGGTCAGAGGCCCTGCAGTTGTTGGGAGAACGCGGATTGCCGACCCAGCGAGATGAGGACTGGAAGTACACCTCCATCAAGGCGATTATACGGACGAGATTTACCCCCGCGGCGCCCAGTGTCGAATGCTCCAAAGAGATGGTCGACGCATCGGCGATCGAAAACCTGGACAGTTGGCGCCTCGTGTTTGCGGATGGCTTCTACCAGCCAGAGCACTCAACTCTCGATGGTCTGCCGGAAGGAATCCGGCTGGCAGGTCTAGGGGAGATCCTCAAAACAGATCCTGATTCCGTTACAAANCACATCGGATCGGCGATGGGCGANATGCCGCANGGATTCGCTGCCATGAATTCAGCGTTTGTCGGTGACGGCGCCCTGATCGAGATCGCATCAGGCGTAGAANTGGACAAGCCCATTGAGCTGGTATTCCTGTCGGGTTGCAGCGGTGAGGGCTTTTTGAGTTTGCCGCGTAATCTCGTGACGCTGGCCGCGGGCAGCCGTGCCAACGTGATTGAGCGCCATGTCTCCTGCGCAGAAGAGCGTTCTCTCAGTAATGCGCTGACCGAAATCATCCTGGAAGAAGACGCCTCGCTGGATTATTGCTGTGTGCAGGATCAGGCGGAGCGCACTTTCCATGTGGGAGGATTGTTTGCGCGTGTTGCGGGATCCGCCAGACTCAAAGCGACCACGGCGACGGTGGGTCGGGCCTGGGTGCGTAACGACGCTCGGGTCAATCTGGACGCGAAGGGCGCCACGGCAAGTCTCGATGGCGCCTACCTCGCTTTTGGACGTTGTCATGTAGACAACCACACCCACATCTCGCACAACGCGCCTGAGTGCACCAGCCGCGAGTGCTACAAAGGTGTGCTGGGTGATCGGGGCCACGCTGTATTTCATGGCCGGATCGTTGTTCAGCCGGATGCGCAGAAAACCGATTCGGAGCAAAGCAATCAGAACCTGCTGCTCTCGGCAGATGCTGAGATTGACACCAAACCGCAGTTGGAGATTTACGCCGACGACGTGAAATGCGCCCACGGGGCCACAGTAGGGCAGTTGGATGAAGCAGCGCTTTTTTACCTCGTGTCCCGCGGCATTGAACGCGAGGCGGCGCGCAGGATGCTGACGCAGGCCTTTGCCGCAGAAGTCCTCGAAACGATAGAACCTGCTGCCTTGCAGGACTATCTTTCCGCCAGGGTATCGGGGCAGTTGTCCCCGGTAGCGCCTACAGAAGCGGCTCGTTGATGTGTCGTATTTCTAAAACCAGATAACTAGAATCTATCCTTGAAATGAGCAGCACCGAATCCGATATCCCCGAACCCGCTTCGCCGGACGCGCCTGATGCAGGCGGTGAAACTGAAGACGCCAAGAGTCAGGACAATCCTCCTTCAGTCAGCCTCACCTCAGCATCAGCTGATGAGACGCTGCTCGACCGCGTGATTGCCGGGGTACGCGAGGTGTATGACCCTGAGATCCCGCTCAATATCTATGATCTTGGCCTTATTTATCGGGTCGATATCGACGAAGAAAGCCAGGTAAAGATTGATATGACCTTAACCTCACCCATGTGCCCAGTGGCCGGGTCATTGCCGGGAGAAGTCGAGATGGCGGCTCGCGGTGTTGAGGGTGTCGGCGAGGTTGTGGTGGACCTGGTCTGGGATCCTCCATGGGGTCCGGAAGTCATGAGCGAGGCAGCCCGACTCGAACTCGGGATTTTCTGATGAGCGACTGGGTCCGCGTCGCCCGCGCCGAAGAGGTGCAGGCAGAAACCCCCCTTGCGGTCAGTCTCGACGATGATGCGGTGGTGCTGGCCCGCCTTGGCGATGATATCTTTGCGCTTGAGGATCTTTGCACCCATGACGGCAGCGATATTTCGGGCGGCTGTATTGTGGAGGGCGCTATCGAATGTCCCCGGCATGGCGCCCGTTTCTGTCTTCGTACGGGAGAAGTGCTTTCGCCCCCCGCTTATGAGGGCCTGCATGTATTTCCGGTAAAGATCGAAGACGGTGACGTCTGGGTGAGAGACGATCGTTGGGACTGAGACCCGCCGCCGCAGACGGGGTCCTTCAGCCGGCCCGGCGCCGATAGCGTTCGGTCAGCCACAACAGCGGACCCAGAATCGCCATTTCAATCGCCACCGTCCACAGGTTGTGTACGGAGAAGATGTCCTGGATCACGCCGCCAAGACCCTCATTATGTGTACCATGACTGAAGTTGCTAAAGAGTATGACGGGCGAGATGTAGTAATGAGAATCGAACGGCCAGAAAAGCGGCACGCCGTATGGCGCACCAAGGTCCTTCGCCAGGGTATCGATCAGCACATGGCCGGCGTACACCAGGAAGAGGACAAGAATGCGAGCTTTCGACAGACTGCGGAACATCAAAGCGATCACGAGGGCAAAAACCACGGCCGCGGCAATCGAGTGGGTTGGACCGTGATGAAAACGGTTCGGATCACCGATCACGATACCCGGCAGAAAATCGAGATCCGGGGCAATCGCAGCGAGCAGCACCAACACGGGCCACCACTGCGTCAGTACGTCACGCGGCTTTGGGACTCCCGATATCGCGAAGGCAAACAAGATATGTCCGACCGGGCTGGGCATGGGAGCGTGTCCTGATCATGGAAAAGCCGAAGAATCCGGGTCGACCGACTGACTCCGCGGGACGTGAGGACTATGCCCTGCACGTGCGTTTGATTACGCGCTGGAGCGATTATGACATGCTCGGACACGTCAACAACGTTGAGTACTACCGCTATTTCGAAACCGGGATCCTGACGCTGTTGCGCGAGACCGGTCTCGATTGGCAGTCAGATCCGGTGATTCCGCTGGCGGCGGAAAACGGCTGCACCTTTCTCAAGCCCGTGGCGGTGTCGAGCCACGTAGATATTGGCGTGCGTATCGCGCATCTTGGCAACAGCAGTGTGCGTTACGAGACCGCGGTGTTTGAACCACAAGCCGATGCACCCAGTGCCACAGGATTTTTTGTCCATGTATTCATCGATCGTGTTACGGGCAAGTCGGTGCCGATGCCGGAGGCGGTCCGCGCGCACTTCGAAAAAGAGCGCCAGGCGCTTGCCAGCAAAGTGATCCGCCGGATCGATGAGGCGCGGTTGCTGCCCACAAGCACGCCTGCCGATGGTTAAATTACGTGAATAGGCCCATCAGCAATAACGACTCAGCCGCATTTTCCTGAAACCGTGATGCCCCGCAAACTTTATATCAAGACGTTCGGCTGTCAGATGAACGAGTACGATTCCAGCCGGATCGCAGACCTGATGGCAGCCTCACACGATATGGTGCTGACAGAGGAAGCCGAGCAGGCCGACATGCTGCTCCTCAACACCTGCTCGGTCCGGGAAAAAGCCCAGGAGAAAGTGTTTTCCCAGTTGGGCCGGTGGCGGCAATGGAAAGAGGAACGACCGGATCTTGTCATTGGGGTCGGCGGATGCGTTGCGAGCCAGGAGGGGGATCTGATTCTGCGCCGGGCGCCTTATGTCGATCTCGTCTTTGGCCCCCAGACCTATCATCGGCTGCCGGCGATGCTCAAAGCGCTTCAGAGCGAACGCCAGCCGCGGATCGATATCAGCTTTCCCGAGATTGAAAAGTTTGACGCCCTGGTCCCGCCGCGCAGTGAGGGTCCAAAGGCCTATGTCTCGATCATGGAAGGCTGTAGCAAGTACTGCACCTTCTGCGTCGTACCCTACACACGCGGTGAGGAATTCAGCCGGCCCTTTGACGAGGTCATCACAGAGATTGTCGAACTTGCGGAGCAGGGGGTTCGTGAAGTGACCTTGCTTGGTCAGAATGTCAACGCGTATGCCGGCGCACGTCATGGCGGGGGCACACTCGATTTCGCTGAGTTATTGGCGTACGCGGCCGCGGTAGAGGGTATCGACCGGTTGCGATATACCACCTCACATCCCATCGATTTCACAGATGCGCTGATTGACGCGTATCGGCACATCCCGGAGCTTGTCAGTCATCTCCACTTGCCTGTGCAAAGTGGTTCGGACCGCATTTTGTCAGCGATGAAGCGACGATACCGGGTAGCCGACTACGAAGCGATCATTGCGGACTTGCTCGACGCGCGGCCTGATATCAGTCTCTCGTCAGATTTCATCGTCGGGTTTCCCGGAGAGTCGGCCGAGGACTTCAATGCAACGATGAACTTGATCGAGCGGGTAGGCTTTGATCATTCGTTCAGTTTTATTTACAGCGCCCGGCCGGGTACCCCGGCGGCCGCGCTGGCGGACGATGTGCCAATGGAAGAAAAACGTGAGCGGCTGTCGCGCCTCCAGGCCCTGATCGACAGCCAGGCAAGTGCGATCAGTTCGAGCATGGTTGGCACAACCCAGCGTATTCTTGTAGATGGTGTCTCTCGCAAGAACGCGGGGCATCTCAGCGGACGCACTGAAAATAATCGTGTCGTCAATTTTGTGGGGGATGATGTCTCGATCGGGGATTTTGTCGACGTCCACATTACAGAAGCCCTGCCCAATTCTTTGCGGGCTCAGGTGGTTGGAGGCGTCGCCTCAACTTCTGTTATGATGACCCCGGCTTCGCTTGGAGCATCAGTACTGGATTGAATAACCCCACCCAACCCGTCACCTTTCTTCTCGATCCCGAGGACAATCAGCGCCTGGCCGACCTGTGTGGAGAGCACAATGCTCACCTCAAACAGGTGGAAGAGGGTCTTGGCGTACGTATCTCCCATCGGGGTCATCTTTTTTGTGTCGATGGCCGCGATCAGGATGTTCGGCATGCGCAGGATGTTCTTTGCGCCCTCTACGAGGATAGCGGCAAAGGTGCCCCCTTGAGTCCCGACCGGGTTCAGGTCGCCATTAGCGAGATCCCTGCAGAAGCAAAGAGCAATCAGGACGAGCCGGATGATGTGGTCATTCGGGTACGTAAAGCCATGATTCGGGGCAAGAGCCTCAATCAGAAGCGCTATCTCGGCAATATCCTGAGACACGATATCAATTTCGGCGTGGGACCCGCCGGGACCGGCAAGACGTATCTGGCGGTGGCTTGCGCGGTGCAGGCCCTGGCGGAGGAGACGGTCGATCGGATCGTGCTGGTTCGTCCGGCAGTTGAAGCAGGTGAGCGATTGGGCTTTTTGCCCGGAGACATCGGGCAGAAAGTCGACCCGTACCTGCGACCCCTGTATGACGCCCTCTATGAGATGCTGGGCTTTGAGCGGGTCGGTCGCCTGATGGAGCGACACGTTATAGAACTCGCTCCGCTTGCCTACATGCGCGGGCGAACACTCAGCCATGCCTTCGTGATTCTCGATGAAGCGCAGAACACCACTGAATCGCAGATGAAGATGTTTCTCACCCGTCTGGGATTCGGATCCCGGGCGGTTATTACCGGCGACCCCTCACAGGTCGATCTTCCGGGTCAAACCCGGTCAGGACTGGTCCATGCCGTGGAGTTGCTGTCTTCCGTAAAGGGTCTCAGTGTGACCCGCTTTACCCCTCAGGATGTGGTTCGTCACCCGCTGGTGCAGCGTGTGATCGAAGCATACGAGAAAGAGGGTCGGTCAGCCTGAGTGGAAGCGTTGATTGAGGTGCAGTTGGCAAGCGGCTATGGTGCAGAACCCACCGCTGAGCAGGTCCGGCTCTGGGCAGGCGCAGCGCTGGCGGCGCTTCGTGACCAGGATGCCTGCCTGACGGTTCGCACAGTCGACGAGACTGAAATGACGGCACTCAATACACGCTTTCGTGATCGCTGTGGATCTACCAACGTGCTCTCCTTTCCCGTCGAGGCGTTACCCGGCGTGCCTCAGGAAGCACATCCCCTGGGAGATATCGTGATCTGCCCGCCCGTGGTCGAGCGTGAGGCAACTACCCAGGGCAAGACACTTGAGGATCACTTTGCGCACCTTGTTGTGCATGGGGTGCTGCACCTGCATGGCCATGATCACAAGAGTGATGCCGAGGCGGCCGCCATGGAGCAACTTGAGACCGAGGTGCTCGCGACGCTTGGGGTCAAAGATCCCTACCAGCCTGTCTGATTCCCGCCATGCAAGACGAAAAAAAACGCAGCGCGTTTTTGCGCCCCGGCTGGTGGCAGGAGATCCGCTATCGGCTGCGCGGCATTCCACACACCCGTGAACACCTTTTTTCGACCATGGGAGTCGCTCGCGACGCGGACCTGATCGACGAGGACACCCTGCAGATGATGCGCCGGGTAATCGAAGTCTCGGACCTGCAAGTCGAGCAGGTCATGGTCTCCCGCGGTCAGATGGTGACGGTCGATGTAGAGCAGACGCTTGAGGAAGTGCTGCCGGTGATTACCGAGTCAGCCCACTCACGTTTCCCCGTCACCGATGGTGACAAGGATGGCGTGGTCGGGATCCTGTTGGCGAAGGATCTTTTGCATCGCCAGCAGCAAAGTGAAGGACATGGGCTGCCCTGGGCGGCCCTCCTGCGACCGGCCGTGTTTATCCCTGAGAGCAAGCGCCTCAATGTCTTGCTTCAGGAGTTTCGTGACAGTCGCAACCATATGGCGATCGTCGTCAATGAATACGGCAGTGTTGTGGGTCTCATCACCATTGAGGATGTGCTTGAGCAGATCGTCGGCAATATTGAGGACGAGCACGATATCGATGGTGCCGCCGGCATGGTGCTTAGACGCGGCTCGGATTTTTGTGTGATCAAGGCTATGCTTCCGGTGGAGAGCTTCAACCAGATTTACGGTGTTGAACTTGATCCGTTGGAGTACGACACCATGGGCGGGCTCGTCACCGGCGCCCTGGGTCATGTGCCGCGGCGGGGAGAAACGATCACGTTTGATCAGTTTACGGCCGAGGTATTGAGCGCAGACAGCCGCCGGCCACGCCTTTTGCGTATCACGCTTTCCCCGGCTGACGAGTCCCCGGCGGAGTAGCCCCATGGGTTTTCCCGGCAGCGCGATGCGGATAGCCGCGGCTGCCCTCTCCGGCCTCGCCTACCCGCTGGCCTTTGCTCCCTTCGATCTCTTCTGGCTCGCACCGGTCACCGTTGCTGTCTTGTTTTTGGTCTGGGCCAAAGCGTCTGCCCGGCAGGCAGCGCTGCAGGGTTTTGTTTTCGGTCTGGGAATGGCGCTGGCCGGGGTTTCCTGGATTTATGTGAGCCTGAGCGAGTTCGGCGGCATGCCCGCGCCTTTAGCTGGAGGTGCGGTGCTGATATTTGCAGCGCTGATGGCGCTTTACCCGATGGCGATCGGATTTTTGCAGGCCCGTCTTGGGCCGAGGAGTCCCGCCGCGCGCGCCGTGCTGGTCATGCCGGTATTGTGGATATTGGGGGAATGGCTTCGCGGCAATCTGATGAGCGGTTTCCCCTGGCTCTATCTTGGTTACAGTCAGGTCGATACGCCTCTGGCTGCCTTGCTCCCGATCATCGGAACCCTGGGTCTTGGTCTCTGGCTTGCGCTTGCTGTCGGGGCGCTGGTGGCCATTGTTCATGGGGTGGGTTGGGCGAGGGCGTTACCGGTCGGTGTGCTTTTGGTCTTATGCGTTTGCACGGCGCTTGCCCGGTTGCCGGTGTTTGTGACCCCTGCCGGGGAACCCCTCAATGTGGCGCTGGTGCAGCACAATGTCTCGCTGAGTGACAAATGGCAGAGCCACAACGCCAGCAATATCGCGAGCGCCTATCTTCATGAGAGCGAGGCGCTCTCTGGAGCGGATCTCATTGTCTGGCCCGAGGCTGCACTGCCCGCCTACCTCGATGAAATAGCGCCCGCGTTTTTGGCACGCCTTGAAGATCACGAAGCCGATTTTCTGCTCGGCGCATTGGCCCGAGAATCGTTGGAGCCAGATACCCCCTACTACAATGTGGCGGTCGGGATCGGGAAGGCTAGGTCGCTTTATCGAAAACACCAGCTGGTGCCGTTTGGCGAATACCTGCCTCTGGCCGCACTGCTGGGATGGCTGCTCGACTACCTCAGTATTCCGATGTCTGATTTCTCGGCGGGGCCATTGACGCAGCCGCCCATGCAGCTCGGCGGCTACGCTGTCGGGGTCAGTATCTGCTACGAAGATGCGTTTACCCATGTGATCAACGAAGCTGTGCCGCAAGTGCAGCTGCTCGCAAATCTCAGCGAAGATGCGTGGTTCGGAGATTCCCTGGCGCCGCACCAGCGGTTGCAGATGGCCCGCGCGCGAGCGATTGAAACGGGCCGCCCGATGATTCGATCGAGCAACAACGGGTTGTCGGCGCTGATTGATGCCGATGGCCGGGTGCATGAAATCGCACCACAGTTTGTCCGTACCGTGGTGCGCGGCGATGTGCAGCCCATGATCGGAATCACGCCGTTTGTGCGGTATGGCAATCTGCCCATGGGCGTTTTGGCGGCGTTGCTGCTGGCGGTCGGATTCTGGTGCCGTATCCGGGGCACTGGGGACCCGGTTTCACAGTGATAGACTGTGGTGATGATGGATCTTGAGCAAAGCCCGCTGGTTGTCGCGATCTCTTCACGTGCGCTCTTTGATCTCGAGAGTGGTCATCAGATTTATGTGGAAGAGGGAGTCGATGCGTATTGCCAGTATCAGGTAGAGCACGAAGAAGAGCTGCTGCACCCCGGTGTGGCGTTTCCCCTCGTACAGAAACTGCTGGCGCTGAACGAATCGGACACCGAGGCACGGCGCGTTGAGGTGGTGCTGATTTCGCGCAACAGTGCCGACACTGGTCTTCGGATCTTCAATTCCATCGCCCACTACGACCTCGACATTACCCGCGCTGCTTTCTCGGGAGGCGAGAGCCCGTTCCGTTACGTAACCCCTTTCAGTGCCGATCTCTATCTGTCAGCTGATTCGGCGAACGTGCGACAGGCGCTGCAGGCCAACGTGGCTGCGGCAACGATCCTGCCCTCGCGCACCCACCGGGAGAGAAACAGCCAGTTGCGCATCGCCTTTGATGGTGACGCGGTCCTCTTTGCCGATGATTCCGAGCGGGTCTATCAGACTGAAGGACTGGCTGCGTTTGCGGCATCAGAAAAAAAGATGGCGTCGACGCCGATGACTGGCGGCCCTTTCAGGAAGTTTTTGCAGTCACTGCATCACCTGCAGTCAAAATGGCCGCGAAACGAGGCGCCCATCCGAACCGCCTTGTTCACCGCCCGCAGTGCGCCCGCGCACGAAAGGGTGATCCGTACGCTGCGGGCATGGAATATCCGGATCGACGAAGCTGCCTTTCTTGGAGGGCTCGACAAGGGCGAGTTTTTGCAGACCTTTGGCGCCGACATTTTCTTCGATGACCAGACAGGCCATTGTGAATCTGCCCGTCGCTATGTGCCCACGGGCCATGTGCCCCACGGGGTAACCAACGACGCCGCCTGAAGGGGCCCCAATACCGGCGTTGCTATAATTGCGTTAGACAGATCGGCGCAACCGTTTTTCTTCTGGCCTGCTCATGAAACGCATTCGATGGTGGCTCCTCGGCTGGTGTCTTGCCGGCTCACTGACCTTAAATCTGCCTGCCTCGGGCGCATTGCCGATGGCGGTGGATGGCGAGCCGTTGCCAAGTCTTGCGCCCATGCTCGAACGGGTGCTCCCGGCGGTGGTCAACATCTATACCGAGAGTCGGGTCACTGAGCGGCAAAGCCCTTTTCAGTCGGATCCTTTCTTCGAAAAGTTCTTCGGCACCCCTCCGATGCAGCAGCGTGAAAGGCGCGTCAGCAGTCTCGGCTCCGGAGTCATCATGGATGCCAAGGCGGGCTACGTGATTACCAACAGCCACGTGATCGCGGGCGCGGACGAGATCAGCGTGCGGTTGCATGACGGCCGTGCCTTTGATGCCCAAATCGTGGGGGTCGATGAAGACGCCGATATTGCGGTGGTCCAGATCCCGGCCGATGCGCTGCAACAGATCGATCCGGGTGATTCAGATGCGCTTCGGGTGGGCGATTTCGTGGTCGCAATCGGAAATCCCTTCGGTCTGGGGCAGACAGCCACCTCAGGCATCATCAGCGCCCTCGGAAGGTCGGGCCTCAACATCGAGGATTACGAGGACTTTATCCAGACCGATGCTTCCATTAACCAGGGCAACTCCGGAGGCGCGCTGGTGAATCTTCGGGGTGAACTGGTCGGGATAAACACCGCGATCCTGGCGCCCGGCGGCGGCAACATCGGTATCGGCTTTGCCATCCCGATCAATATGGTCCAACTGCTGACCCGCCAGATTATTGAATACGGTGAAGTGCGCCGCGGCCGGCTCGGGGTGATCGCGCAGAACCTCACTCCGGAACTTGCCGAAGCACTCGGCATAGACACTACGCGCGGTGCGGTCATCGCGCAGGTGATTCCCGATTCCGCGGCCGATGATGCCGGTCTTCAGGAAGGGGACGTCGTGGTGGCCGTCAATGAACGAGAGATCGTGGATGCGAGTTCACTGCGCAATACGATTGGCCTTTTCCGCGCCGACGAGGAGATCGAGGTCAGCTTCCTGCGTGATGGCAAACGCCAGAGTATGCGGATACGGATCCGGGCCATCGAGCCCGTGGCAGGCCAGGGTCTCAAGATCAACAAGCGTCTTGAGGGAATCCGTCTTGCGGACATCGATGAAGAGGACGGCCCGCAGGGTCAGCGCGGTGTCCGTGCGGTAGAGGTGGCACAGACGAGTCTTGCCTGGCGTGCGGGCCTTCGTGAGGGCGATCTCATTATTTCGGTCAACAAACAGCCGATTTACAGTCTGAAAGATGTCGAGCACGCGGTCGATGAAAATGATGCGATGCTCTTGCTGAATGTGGTGCGGGGTAACACGGGCCTCTTTATTGTGATCCGCTAGCGCAGGGAAGAATTGCGACGATGAATGAAAATCTGATTGCGCCTTCGATTCTCTCGGCGGACTTTGCCCGCCTCGGTGAAGAAGTCGACAACGTGCTCGCCTCGGGCGCCGATATCGTGCACTTTGATGTCATGGACAACCACTATGTCCCCAACCTCACCATCGGCCCGCTGGTGTGTGAGGCGTTGCGCAAGCATGGCATCACCGCCCCTATTGATGTCCATCTGATGATTAAGCCGGTTGACCGGATCGTGCCCGACTTTGCATCAGCAGGCGCCTCCTACATTACCTTTCATCCGGAAGCGAGCGAGCACGTCGACCGCACTTTGCAGTTGATCGCCAGCGAGGGCTGCAAAGCGGGTCTGGTATTCAATCCGGCGACGCCGCTCGATGTGCTGGAGCACGTCATCGATAAGGTCGATATGGTTCTGCTGATGTCGGTCAACCCCGGCTTTGGCGGGCAGAGTTTTCTGCCTTCCGCGTTGGATAAATTGCGCAAAGCACGAAAACTGATCGATGAGTCCGGCCGGGATATTCGCCTTGAGATCGATGGCGGCGTAAAGGTCGAGAACATCGGGGAGATTCATGCCGCAGGCGCCGATACCTTTGTTGCAGGGTCCGCGATTTTCGGCGCGGCCCGAGACCAGGACCCGAACCGCTACGATACGGTGATCAGCGCAATGCGTAATGCATTGGCTGAATCACCATCATGAGCGGCCCGACTTCGGATCCGTCTCAACCTTCTTTTCGAACGCCCGCCCGGGGCGTGCTGTTTGATCTTGATGGCACCCTGATCGACTCCGCGCCGGATCTGGTAGGCGCCTGTAATGACATGCTCAATGCGCTCGGCCGTCCACCTGTGGCGCTTGAGACTGCCAGGGGCTGGATCGGTAACGGCGCGCGGCGACTCGTGGAACGGGCGCTGACCCAGGATTTTGACGGCGAAGCCCCAGCACAACTCATGGAAACAGCTTATCCGCTTTTTCAAAAGTGCTATCAGGCAAACTTGCACCGCGACAGCGTGTTGTATGCCGGTGCGGTAAAGACCCTCGCGCAGTGCCAGGCAACGGGCCGACGGGTTGGATGCGTGACCAACAAGCCGGGCGCCTTTACCCGCCCCCTGCTGAAAGCGATGGGGCTCAGTCGCTATCTCGATCCGATTGTCAGCGGCGACGATTTACCGAAGAAAAAGCCGGATCCATTACCGCTGGAACATGTTGCCGGGCAATGGGGATTACCTCCTGCGCAATGTCTTCTGGTGGGCGATTCGGTGAGCGACTTTCGCGCGGCTCGGGCGTGCGGGATGCCGGTGGTACTGGTGAGTTACGGCTACAGCCAGGGTCTTGACCTTTTCGAACTCGGCCCAGACGCCGTGATAGACTCATTGGCGAAAGTGCTTAACATAATCGATCCGGCGTAAGTCGTTTGAGCACAAGCACACTGCGGTTTAGCAAAATGCGCCGCAGTTAAGCCATGGTGCAAGGGCGCAGACCCGGTCACCGATTTTGGGCGAAACGATCGTTGAGTATGAGCGTCTCGAAACAATACGCGACCTCGACCAGCGATAACGCCTTCAGTATTCCTCAACGATGATTACCCAAGCCGAATACGATCGCCTCGCCCGCCAGGGCTACAACCGGATCCCGCTGCAGACTGAGGTGCTGGCGGATCTTGAAACCCCAGTGAGTGCCTACCTCAAGATGGCGCAGGGCCCGTACAGTTATCTGCTGGAATCCGTACAGGGCGGTGAGAAGTGGGGCCGCTATTCCATCATAGGCCTGCCGTGTCCCACGGTTATCCGGGTAACGGGTGACTCTCTGTTGATCGAGCAAGAGGGCGAAGAGATTCACCGTCAGGAGACCGACGATCCCTTGGCGGCGATTCAAAGCATTCACCGCCAGTTCAATGTGCCCCAGCTGGACACGCTGCCGCGCTTTAATGGCGGCTTGGTGGGTTACTTCAGTTACGACACGGTGCGCTATATCGAGCCCCATCTGGCAGACAGCGACCTGCCCGATCCGGTCGGTGCGCCTGATATCCTGCTGATGGTCTCTGATGAGCTTCTGGTCTTTGACAATTTAAGCGGTCGTCTTCATATCGTGGTGCACACCGATCCCGAATCGGACGATGCCTATGCCTCCGGCTGTGAGCGCCTCGATCAACTGGTTGAACAGATCTCAAGCCTGTCTATTGGGCGGGCCACACCCGTGGGGCAGGTGGTGCGGGAGAGCGACTTTCGCTCATCGTTCGTTCAAGAGGATTTCGAAGCCGCCGTCGAGCGCTGCAAGGATTACATCCAAAGCGGTGACATCTTCCAGGTCGTGCTGTCACAGCGCCTGTCGATCCCCTATGAGGCCGAGCCGATTACGTTGTACCGCGCGCTGCGCACGGTGAATCCCTCGCCCTACATGTATTTTCTGGATCTCGATGATTTCCAGATCGTCGGCTCCTCGCCGGAGATTCTGGCGCGCCTTGAAGAAGGCGAGGTCACGGTGCGACCGATTGCGGGTACCCGCCGGCGGGGGTTGAGCGAAGAAGAAGACCGGCGCCTCGAAGAAGAACTGATCTCTGATCCCAAGGAACTCGCGGAGCATCTGATGCTGGTAGATCTTGGCCGTAATGACGTCGGCCGGATTGCGGCCACCGGAACGGTGGAGCTCACCTCAAAAATGCAGGTGGAACGCTATTCGCACGTGATGCACATCGTGTCCAATGTGACGGGGGAACTTCAGGATGACCTCGACGCCATCGATGTGCTGCGCGCGACCTTCCCGGCAGGCACCGTCTCCGGAGCGCCCAAGGTCCGGGCCATGGAGATCATCGGCGAGCTCGAGCCGGTGCGGCGGGGCATCTATTCCGGGGCGGTGGGTTATATCGGCTGGAACGGCAACATGGATACCGCGATTGCGATCCGCACCGCGGTCATCGCTGATGGCGAACTGCATATCCAGGCCGGTGCCGGCATTGTGGCCGACTCGGTGCCCTCGCAGGAATGGCAGGAGACGATGAACAAGGGCCGGGCCATCTTCCGTGCGGTGGCGATGGCGGTCGCCGGTCTTGATCCTGGCGCGCTGGAAGATTGAAGTCTTCGCGATAGCTCCGGCCAAGCAAGGCGCAACGGCATCTCCTGAACCCCTGACGTGACAGAAAAGACCAACGTCCTCATCCTCTTTAGCGATGAGCATCGGCATGATGCGATGGGCTGCGCCGACCATTCGCTCGTCAAGACGCCACATCTTGATCGACTCGCATCTAACGGGACACGCTTTACCAGCGCCTACACGCCGTCACCGATCTGTGTGCCCGCGCGGGCGTCCCTTGCCACCGGACAGTACGTGCACAAGAACCGCTGCTGGTCCAACGCTCAGGCCTACCAGGGAGAGCCCGTCAGTTGGGGTCATCAACTCATGCGCCAGGGTCATCGGGTCGATTCGATCGGCAAACTGCACTATCGCGGCAGCGACTACGACAACGGCTTTGAGGAAGAAATCCTGCCGATGTACATCCGCGACGGCAAAGGCTGGATCAAAGGCCTTTTGCGTGATCATGAGGCGGTTCTGGATGTCTCTGCCTATACGTCTGAGATCGGCCCGGGCGAAAACAGTTACACAGACTACGATCTTGAAGTGACCCGCCATGCCTGCACATGGCTCAAGGATGCCGGCGCTGCAAAAAGCGATAAACCCTGGACCCTTTTTGTGTCCTGGCTAAGACCGCACTACCCATTGATTTGTCCGGAGGCGTTCTATCACCTCTATCCGCTTGAAGAGATGGACGAGGCCCGGTTCAGGTCCGAGCAGGCGTTGCCACAGCATCCCGTCACCCAGGCTATCCGCAGAGCGTTTAACTACGACGAGCGCTTTGATGATCAAACGCGCCAGATCGCAAGAGCCTCTTACTATGGCCTCTGTAGTTTTCTGGATGCGCAGGTAGGTGCAGTGATGAATGCCCTTGAGCAAACGGGGCAGGCCGACAACACGCTGGTCATCTACACCAGCGATCACGGTGATCACAACGGCGACCGGCGCATGTGGACCAAGATGTCGCTTTATGATGAGTCAGCGCGGATCCCCATGCTGATCCAGGGCCCCGACATTCCCAAGGCAAAAACCATCGACACTTTGGCTTCTCTGGTGGATATCTATCCCACGGTGCTGCAGGCGGTGGAGGCGGAAGATGATGAGATTGATCGCCCGGGCCTTTCTTTGCGGTCGCTGATCGACGGCGCCGGCACAGATCGGGGCGTTTTATCTGAATACCACGACGGCGGCTCACCGGTGGGGATGTTCATGTGGCGAAAAGGTCAATGGAAGTACAACTGTTATCCGGGGTATGCGCCGGAACTTTTTGATCTTGCCGCTGATCCCGATGAGTTGTGCGACCTTGCTCAGGATCCCGCATATTCACAAGACCTAAAGCGCTGCCAGGACGATATGAGCGTTTTGCTCGATCCCACCGCGGCGAATGATCTTGCTTTTGCTGATCAGGCAGAGCGGATCTCGCAACTGGGCGGCGTCGAAGCAATTCTGGCATCGGAAGAGTTCGACCATACGCCGACCCCTTCAGGGTAACCAAGCTCCACTCCTCTTGATTTAAAATGAGGTCATCGGCCATTGAAGTTAGCCGGCTGCCTGACAGTGCCGAATCGGCATCAGGCAGCACATCATTGCGTTGGCGCAAACGCGGTATACCGCAGGTAAGACATGCTCCTGATGATCGACAATTACGACTCGTTCACCTACAACCTGGTGCAGTATCTCGGGGAGTTGGGCGAGCGCGTGGCGGTCTACCGTAACGACCAGATCACGCTCAACGACATCGATGCGCTCTCGCCCTCGCANGTNGTGATNTCNCCCGGGCCCTGNACGCCCAACGAGGCNGGCATCTCGGTNGAACTTGTGCGCGAATACGGTAAGCGGATTCCGATACTGGGTGTGTGTCTNGGNCATCAGAGCATTGCCCAGGCNTACGGCGGNAACATTATTCGGGCCCCNCGGCTGATGCACGGCAAGACCTCGATGATTGAACATGAGGGCAANAGCCTTTTTGNNGAGATTCCCACACCCTTTCAGGCNACNCGTTATCACTCGCTGGTCGTNGAGGAATCCTCNTTGCCGGACTGCTTCGAGATAACTGCCCGCGCAGATGACGGGGAGATCATGGGCATCATGCACCGNGAGNACCCCGTGGTNGGAGTGCAGTTTCATCCTGANTCCATCCTGACGCAGTACGGCCACAAGATGCTGCACAACTTCCTGCAGCAGCGCCTGGACTCTTGAGCGCCGCCCCCGACATTCTTGAGCGGATCCTCGCGCGCAAACGCGAGGAGATCAACGAGCGCCAGCGCGAGCATAGCCTGACGGATCTTTATGCAAGGGCAGCCGATCGCGCGCCGCCGCGGGGCTTTGTGTCCTCGCTCAAGAAAAGCATTGGGGCGGGGCAGGCGGGTGTTATTGCAGAGGTCAAAAAGGCTTCTCCCAGCAAAGGCCTCATCCGGGAGCATTTTGATCCGGCCGCCATTGCCGTCAGTTATGAATCCGGCGGCGCGTCTTGTCTTTCAGTGCTGACGGATCATGATTTTTTCATGGGCAGCGAAGCGGATCTTGAAGCGGCGCGGGGCGCCTGTGCTTTGCCGGTGTTGCGCAAGGATTTTGTGATCGACCCCTGGCAGGTCGCTGAGTCACGGGCCATCGGTGCCGACTGCATCCTGTTGATTGTGGCCGCTCTTGAGCAGGCGCAGATGGCAGAACTCTCGGCGGCGGCAGCGGATCTTGCGATGGATGTATTGGTTGAGGTGCATGACGGGGAAGAACTGGATCGAGCCCTTGCGCTTGATCCGGCTTTGCTTGGCATCAACAACCGCAACCTGCGCACTTTTGAGACAACGCTTGAGACCACGCTGGCACTGGCCCCAACCGTGCCGAAGGACACGCTGCTGGTCACTGAAAGCGGCATTCACAGCGTTGCAGATGTGAGCGCGATGCGCGAAGCGGATATTCATGCTTTTCTCGTGGGCGAAGCGTTCATGCGCCAGGATGATCCCGGTGCCCATCTTGCAGCGCTGTTCGGAACTTAGCAAAGAACACAAACCGAGAAACCAAGAGACTTAAAGAGCAGGATATGCAGGTCACGGTACAACTAGGGGAAGACGATGCCCTCGAAGGGCTGAGCGACAGCGGTCATCAGGTTACGATGGATCGCTCCCCGGACGTAGGCGGAAAGAATCTTGGCGCCCGTCCGATGGAGATGCTGTTGCTGGGGTTGGGCGGATGCGCGCTGATCGATGTGATCCTCATATTGCGAAAGTCACGACAGGCGTTTTCGGATATTCGTGTGGAAATTAACGCTGATCGGGCCGAAACCATCCCAACGGTTTTTACCCGGATCCACCTGCATTTTGTGGTAACGGCGGGCGAGATTGACCCAAAGCGCGTTGAGCGGGCGATCAGCCTGTCGGCCCAGAAATACTGCTCGGCCTCCAAAATGCTGGATTCCGTTGCAGAAATTTCCCACGATTTTGAAATTCTCCCGGGTTAGACTCTTTTCGGGAGTAAACGGGCTGGGCTGTAGATTGGCCGGGAGCATACAGTCATGAAGATGATCACCGACTGGTTCAGATACCAGTTCAACAATCCGCAGGTGGTGTTCTTAACACTGTTTTTGGTCCTGCTGTTTGTCGTCGTCGTCCTCATGGGCAACATGCTGGCGCCCTTGCTCGCCGCGGTGGTGATCGCCTATCTCCTTGAGGGCCTGGTGGGCGTGCTGGAAAAAACGCGGCTGCCCCGGCTGATCGCGGTGCTGGTGGTGTACTTCGCCTTCCTGCTGTTTGTGGTGCTGATTCTCTTTGGACTGTTGCCGTTGCTGTCGCAGCAGGCGACACAGTTCGTACAGCAGATTCCCAGCATGCTGAATGTGGGTCAGGATGTGCTGCTTAAACTGCCCGAGAGTTATCCCGAGATCGTCTCGGCCGAGCAGATTGGCGAAATCATGGTGCTCATCCGCACCGAGCTCACCTCCTGGGGGCAGAAACTGCTGTCCGTCTCTCTCGCGTCGGTGATGGGCCTCATTACCATCCTGATTTACCTCATCCTGATGCCGATCCTGATTTTCTTCATGATGAAGGACAAAGAAGCACTGGTCGCCTGGGTGGCCCGCTTTGCACCGAGTGAGCATCAGTTGGTGGGCCAGGTCTGGTCGGAGGTCGATCGCCAGATCGGCAATTATGTCCGCGGCAAATTCTGGGAGATTGTTATCGTCTGGTTTGCCTGTGTGGTGACGTTCTCGGTCCTCGGACTGCAATACACCATGCTGCTGGCGGTGCTGGTGGGCTTGTCTGTGCTGATCCCGTTTGTCGGGGCCGCGGTAGTGACGATTCCCGTAGTCTTTGTCGCCTGGTTCCAGTGGGGATTCACCGGGGATTTCTTTGTGCTGGTTTCGGCCTATCTCATCATCCAGGCGCTCGACGGCAATCTGCTGGTGCCGATGCTTTTCTCAGAGGTGAATAACCTGCATCCTGTGGCGATCATTGCCGCTGTCCTGATTTTCGGCGGGCTATGGGGGGTGTTGGGCGTATTTTTTGCGATTCCGCTCGCGACGCTCGTGCATGCGGTGATCAATGCCTGGCCCCGCGAGACCGAGGACCCGGTCTAGCGGCCCATCATCTGAGCGCTTCCTTGACCCGTTGTCTCGGGTCAGTATCATTTCCGCTATTGATTGAGAAAAACACACAAATTGTGTAGTGCAATGACGACTTCAAATCCTGTCTTCGGAAAAGACCGGCCGAAAAAAAGCGGGGTGGCCGTGACGCCTTCAGAAAATCGGTCCCGGAACTACGAGCGTTACCTTTTGCGGCGTGTGCTCGACGCGATGGGTTCGCCGCGTTTTGCGGTGGCGCTTTGGGACGGATTCAAGATCAGCCCGAAGGGTGCCGCGCCCGTTGCGACGGTTAACATCCATAGCCGCTCAGCGCTCAACCAGTTACTGCGCCAAGGGGACATGGGCTTTGGTGACGCTTTTTCAAACGGCGGGATCTCCGTAGAAGGCGATCTCGTCGCGATGCTGGTGGCAGCGTTCACCGTGCCTGAACCCACGGGCATCGCTGCAGTGGTGAAGAGCCTGCAGCAGCGCAAGCCCCGGGCGAATACAAAAGATGGTTCGCGCGAAAACATCCATCATCACTACGATATTGGTAACGACTTTTACCGCCTGTGGCTGGATAAGGAGATGCAGTACACCTGCGCCTATTTTCCCGAAGACGAGTTGACCATCGAGGCGGCCCAGCAGGCCAAGATGGATCATGTCTGTCGCAAGCTGCAGCTGCGCCCGGGAGACCGCGTGGCCGAAGCCGGATGTGGTTGGGGCGGGCTGGCGCGCCACATGGCACTGAACTACGGAGCAAAGGTCTCGTCGTGGAACGTTTCTGCCGAGCAGGTTCAGTATGCGACAGATCGTGCCAAGGCAGAGGGGTATGACGATCGTGTGACCTATGTGCTGGATGACTACCGCAACATCACGGGCGAGTACGACGCCTTTGTGTCGGTCGGCATGCTTGAGCATGTGGGGCTGGATAACTACACCGAGTTGGGCAGCGTGGTGGATCGATGTCTCACCCAAAACGGCCGCGCGCTTGTGCACACCATTGGCCGCAACCGCCCGAGACTGATGAACGCATGGATCGAAAAGCGTATTTTCCCCGGCGCTTACCCCCCAACGCTCAAAGAAATGATGGAGATCTTTGAGCCCAATCGTTTTTCGGTGCTCGATGTCGAAAATCTGCGGCTGCACTACGCAAAAACACTCGCGCACTGGCTTGCCCGGTACGATGCGTCCGATGAGCAGGTACAAGCAGAGTTTGGTGAGGATTTCGCCAGAGCGTGGCGGCTTTATCTGGCGGGTTCCCAGGCGGCGTTTCTTGCAGGGGGACTGCAGTTGTTCCAGGTGGTCTTCACACGTGAACGCAACAACGAGCTTGCCGCCACGCGTCGCCATCTTTATTCCTGAGCGCCTCTGAGTCACGTTCCGTGCGGCGGGTTTTTATCGCTTCGGGTATCAGCGAGGCACAGTTGGTCCGCCAGATGCTGGAAACCGCCGGCGTCTCTGTTCAGGTGCTCAATGCGCATGCTTCAGGAGGTCTGGGAGAGTTGCCTGCCACGGAAGCCTGGCCGGAGATCTGGGTGGAGCGTGAGCACCAGTTGGCGCACGCGCGTTCATTGATCCGCGATTACGAAAGCGCCTCCGATCAGACCGTCGACTGCGGAACGTGTTCGGAACCAAATCCGGCCACCTTCGAGATCTGCTGGCATTGCCGGGAACCGCTGCCCCAATCGGGCTGAGTGCAGTAGGATGCCCCGGGCCATGCGGGGGCGGTGTTTCAGTCTTGTCGCGCCGGGAACACAAAGGCACATGGTGTAAAATCCGCACCCGTTCAGGGCGGCATTCGCCAGACATGTGGGCCAAAAGTCTATGAATACTGATGTCCCGAAGCGATTTCGTAGTGGTCAGGCGTGGGGTCGGCTGGCACTGATGCTGGTTTACTTTCTCGCGGTTTTCGAGATTGCACTGCTGTTGATAGGGCTCATGATGCTGTTCCAGTTCTTCTATCGACTGATCCAGGGCCAGGACGCAGAGCGACTGCACAGCTTTACCCAGGACCTCAACAGCTTCATTTACTCAGCACTGCAGTACGTCACCTTCAATACTGATGAGAAGCCCTTTCCTTTCTGCGATTGGCCCGCGCCCGACAAGGCCGAAGACGGGCCGAATTACTACTGATCGATCCCTTTCTTCCGTTCCCTGAGCAGGGAGCCTAACCGGAACATCTCATGGAACCGCGCTATTCACCGGAGCAACTCGAACCTGTTGTGCAGACCCACTGGGAAGAGCAGCAGAGTTTCCAGGTCGTTGAAGACCCGGCGCGGGAAAAGTTCTACTGCCTGTCCATGTTGCCGTATCCCTCGGGCCAGCTGCACATGGGGCATGTCCGCAACTACACGATTGGCGATGTGATGAGCCGCTATCAGAGGATGCTGGGGCGAAATGTCCTGCAGCCCATGGGCTGGGATGCATTCGGGCTGCCGGCCGAGAACGCGGCGATCCAGCGCGCGGTCCCGCCCGCAGAGTGGACCTATCAGAACATCGCCCATATGCGCGGGCAGTTGCAGCGGATGGGTTTCGCGTATGACTGGTCGCGAGAGGTAACGACCTGTAAGCCTGAGTACTATCGTTGGGAGCAGTGGTTCTTTACCCGGTTGGTGAAAAAGGGGCTCGCTTACCGTAAGAACGCTGTCGTCAATTGGGATCCGGTTGACCAAACCGTGCTGGCCAATGAGCAGGTGATCGATGGCAAGGGATGGCGCTCCGGTGCCGTAGTGGAAAAACGGGAAATTCCACAGTGGTTCATTCGGATCACTGCCTACGCCGATGAGTTGCTTGAGGAACTGGACCGCATGTCGGGCTGGCCGGATTCGGTGAAGACGATGCAGCGCAACTGGATCGGCCGTTCCAATGGCATCGAAGTCGATTTTGCCCTGGCAGCAGGCGGTGATCCCCTGCGGGTCTTCACGACCCGTCCGGATACGATCTTCGGTGCCACCTTTATGGCGGTGGCAGCCGATCACCCACTCGCCGTGGAGGCGGGTAAACGTGATGCCGAGATTCAGGCCTTCATCGAGGAGTGCGCCAGCGGCGGAGTCAGCGAAGCACAACTGGAATCGGTTGAGAAAAAAGGCGTGCCGCTGGGGATTGATGCAATCAACCCATTAAGCGGAGAACACATTCCCGTGTGGGTCGCGAACTTTGTGTTGATGGGTTACGGGACGGGTGCGATCATGGCGGTGCCGGCACACGATGAACGTGACCATGCCTTCGCCACCCGCTACGCCCTGCCCATCATCCAGGTGGTGGCCCCGGCAGAGGGTGACGCCGTTGATGTTTCCCAGGCGGCCTGGCCGGCGAAGGAAGAGACCGTCACCGTTAATTCGGGCGACTTCAGCGGACTGGATTTCAAAACCGCGTTCGACCGAATCGCCCAGCATATCGAAGACCGCGGGATTGGCGAGCGCAAAGTGAATTACCGCCTGCGGGACTGGGGTGTCTCACGCCAGCGCTACTGGGGTTGCCCGGTCCCGGTGATCTACTGTCCGGACTGCGGGACGGTGCCGGTGCCTGATGAAGATCTGCCCGTGGTGTTGCCCGAGGATGTGACCTTCATGGGCGTCCAGTCGCCGATCAAGGCTGACCCCGAGTGGCGCAAGACGCGCTGCCCCGAATGCGGTCAGGATGCAGAACGGGAAACCGATACCTTTGATACGTTCGTGGAGTCGAGTTGGTATTACGCTCGCTACTGCACACCGAACGCACAGGGCATGCTGGATCAGCGGGCTGATTACTGGCTGCCGGTCGATCACTATATCGGCGGTATCGAGCATGCAGTGCTGCATCTGATGTATTTCCGCTTCTGGCACAAGCTCATGCGCGATCTCGATCTGGTCAGCAGCGATGAGCCGGCAACACAGCTGCTCTGTCAGGGGATGGTGCTGGCCGAGGCTTACTACCATGACAGTGCTGAGCAGGGCCGTGTCTGGGTGCGCCCGGATGAGGTGCAAGTCGAGAAGGACGGCAAGGGGAAAACCACCACCGCCCGGCGGATGAGCGATGGCGCAGAACTGACGGCCACTGGCTGGACGACGATGTCCAAATCGAAAAATAACGGGGTCGATCCCCAGAGTCTGGTTGACCGCTATGGTGCCGACACCGTTCGCCTTTTCACCATGTTTGCTTCTCCTCCGGATCAGGCGCTTGAGTGGAACGATGATGCCGTTGCGGGGTCGCAGCGTTTCCTGCGCCGCCTGTGGACGCTGGTCCATACCCATCAGGCAATCCTCTGCGACGATGTCGAAGCTGGCGCGGAGCTTGATGAGGCGGCCCGTGACCTGAGGCGCGTTTTTCATGGCGCGCTGCAGAAGATCAGTCGTGATATGGAGCGCCATCAGTTCAACACCGTGGTGGCAGCCTGCATGGAAAGCTTTAATGCGCTCGACCGGTTTGATCACGGGAACGATCCCGGCCGGATTGGAGTTATGCGTGAGGTCCTTGGGATCCTGATCCGGGTGTTGGCTCCCATCACCCCGCACGTCTGTCATGTGCTTTGGGGCGAACTCAAGATGCCCGGTGATCTTCTGGATGCGCCCTGGCCCGAGGTGGATCCGGAGGCACTGACTTCAGCCACGCAGGTACTGGCAGTTCAGATCAACGGCAAACTCCGCAGTCAGGTGGAGATCGATGCAGGGGCTGACGAAGATCGCATACGCGAGACAGTGCTGGCGGATGAAAAGGTCGCCCGCCACGTCGGCGACAAGCCTGTGCGAAAAGTCATCGTGGTACCCGGCAAACTGGTTAACGTAGTCGTTTGACGGCGGCAGCGGCCATGCCACGGCTGATGCATGGGGTTCAGCTGACCGGTCACGGGGGTCCGGAAAAACTTATCTGGAATGAAGCCATTCCGGTGCCGGCTCCTGCTGCGGGTGAAGTTCTGG